>NZ_CP108143.1:4299276-4601053 GCF_036206005.1 Streptomyces sp. NBC_00178 | reverse complement strand
CTTCGCCGCCGACATAGTCGGGCGCTGCCAGGAGCTCGGCCTGCTGGCCGACGCCCTGTGCCTGCGCGGCCGTCCGTCCACGACGTTCCGCCGGAGGCTGCTCAGGGACCTGCGGGAGGGGCGCAAGTCCGTGCCGTTCCTGCTGCGGCGCGGGTGGCGGCTGATGCGGGCCGAGCGGCGCATCGTGGCCCGCCAGACCGCGCTGGGCGCGTACCCCTGTGCCAAGCAGGAGGCGCTGGGCCGGCTGGCCGCCGCGGCGGCGGGCCGCTGCCTCGCTCCCCGGAGCCGGGTACCGAACTGAGCGGTGCCGCCGGGCAGTCGCGGAACACGACGGCGGGGGCGGACAGGACCCCCCGGCCCGTCCGCCCCCGCTGTGTTCCACCCCCGTACCGCCGCTCCCCCCGGAGCCGCGGCGTTCCTCCCCCGTTCCCCCCGTAGACCTCAGGCCACCAGCTCGCCGAAGGACTCCTCCTCGTCACGGCCGAAGCTGAGGACGTCGTCCTCGCGCAGCCGGCGGAGCGACCGCCAGATGCTCGACTTCACCGTGCCGACACTGATGTCGAGTATCGACGCGATCTCCGGGTCCGTGCGGCCCTCGTAGTAGCGGAGGACCAGCATCGTGCGCTGGAGTTCGGGCAGCCGCGCCAGCGCCTGCCAGAGCACGGCGCGCAGTTCCGTGCCCCGCATCGCGTCCGTGTCGCCCACCGTCTCCGGCAGCTCCTCGGTCGGGTACTCGTTGAGCTTGCGCCTGCGCCATGCGCTGATGTGCAGGTTGGTCATGGTCCGGCGCAGGTATCCGCCGACCGCGGCCTTGTCGCTGATCCTGTCCCAGGCGCGGTACGTCGAGAAGAGGGCGCTCTGCAGCAGGTCCTCGGCCTCGAACCGGTCGCCGGTCAGGTGGTAGGCGGTCGCGTACAGGGAGGCGCGGCGCTCCTGGACGTAGGCCGTGAACGCCGCTTCGGCGCTCTCGGCCTGCGCCGGGACCTTCCGCTCCCCCGAGCCCTCCCCGTACGCCCTTCCCCCGTTTTCCCCCGTGGACGCGTCAACCATCGTCAGGTACGACGAGTGCTGACGACCGGCGTTCCGGTAACACCCCCGTGCTCCGGTGCCGGACTTCTCCGGGCTCTTGCCGACGTCGTGGAGGCGCGTGACAACTGCGCTTGAGGTGGTGCTGTGCAGTGCGTTCATCTGGCGCCCCCCATCGGTGGAGTCCGTTCGTTCCGTGTGTCATCGAGCTTGCCGGGGCAGTTTCATGGCGCTGTCCCCCGACTGTCACAGGGCTGTCACAGGGCTCCCGTGCCCCTCACGGCGGGGAGCGGGCCGGGGATCAAGTCGGGGGGATTGTCGAAAGGTGGCAGCACCATGGGCCAGAATGGCCCCCGTGCCTTTCCTGTTGCTGATCGAGGACGACGACGCCATCCGCACGGCCCTCGAACTCTCGCTGTCTCGCCAGGGCCACCGTGTGGCCACCGCGGCGACGGGAGAGGACGGCCTGGAGCTGCTCCGGGAGCAGCGGCCGGACCTGGTCGTGCTGGACGTGATGCTGCCCGGGATCGACGGTTTCGAGGTGTGCCGGCGCATCCGGCGCACCGACCAGCTGCCGATCATCCTGCTGACCGCGCGCAGCGACGACATCGACGTCGTGGTGGGACTGGAGTCCGGCGCGGACGACTACGTGGTGAAGCCCGTGCAGGGCCGGGTGCTCGACGCCCGTATCCGCGCGGTCCTGCGGCGCGGCGAGCGCGAGTCGACGGACTCGGCGACGTTCGGCAGCGTCGTCATCGACCGTTCGGCGATGACGGTCACCAAGAACGGGGAGGACCTGCAGCTCACGCCGACCGAGCTGCGTCTCCTGCTCGAACTGAGCCGCAGGCCCGGACAGGCCCTGTCTCGGCAGCAGTTGCTGCGCCTGGTGTGGGAGCACGACTACCTCGGTGACTCGCGGCTGGTGGACGCCTGCGTGCAGCGGCTGCGGGCGAAGGTGGAGGACGTGCCCTCGTCGCCCACCCTGATCCGCACGGTGCGCGGCGTCGGCTACCGGCTGGACTCGCCTCAGTGAGCGATTCCGCGAAACGTTCCGTACTCGCGGGTCTTCGCTGGACCAGCCTGAGGCTGCGGCTGCTGATCGTGTTCGCGCTGGTGGCCCTGACGGCCGCGGTGTCCGCTTCCGGCATCGCGTACTGGCTCAACCGCGAGGCCGTGCTGACCCGCACCCAGGACTCGGCGCTGGGCGACTTCCGCCGCCAGATGCAGAACCAGGCCGCGTCGCTGCCGCTGGAGCCGCCGGCGGAGGACCTCCGCGACGCCGCAGAGCAGATGGCGAGCAGCGGCCCGGGCTACCACGTGCTGCTCGTCGGCACGCGCGACGGCAAGCCGGTGACCGGGTCGTCCGACATCGACTCCTTCACCAAGGTCGACGTGCCCGCGTCGCTGCAGAAGCAGGTCAACAAGAAGCAGCCGCTGACGTCGAGCAACACCTACGAGTACCACCTGTTCTGGCAGCGTACGACGATGGGCGGCACTCCCTACCTGGTGGCCGGGACGAAGATCATCGGTGGTGGACCGGCCGGTTACATGCTGAAGTCCCTCGACCAGGAGCGCGAGGACCTCAGCTCGCTCGCCTGGTCGCTGGGCATCGCCACGGCTTTGGCCCTCGTGGGATCGGCCCTCCTCGCGCAGGCGTCCGCGACGACCGTGCTGCGGCCGGTGCAGCGGCTCGGCGACGCGGCCCGCAAGCTCGGCGAGGGGAAGCTCGACACCCGTCTCGTGGTCTCCGGAACCGACGAACTCGCCGATCTCTCCCACACGTTCAACAAGGCGGCGAGCTCCCTGGAGAAGAAGGTCGCCGACATGAGCGCGCGGGAGGAGTCGAGCCGCAGGTTCGTCGCCGACATGTCGCACGAGCTGCGTACGCCCCTCACGGCGATCACCGCGGTCGCCGAGGTGCTGGAGGACGAGGCGGACAGCCTCGACCCGATGATCGCCCCGGCCGTGCACCTGGTGGTGAGCGAGACCCGGCGGCTGAACGACCTGGTCGAGAACCTCATGGAGGTCACGCGCTTCGACGCGGGCACGGCCCGCCTCGTCCTCGACACCGTCGACGTCGCCGACCAGGTGACCGCGTGCATCGACGCCCGCGCCTGGCTGGACGCGGTCGATCTGGACGCGGAGCGCGGCATCATGGTGCGGCTGGATCCGCGGCGGCTCGACGTGATCCTGGCGAACCTGGTCGGCAACGCGCTCAAGCACGGCGGCTCGCCGGTGCGGGTGTCGGTGCGGACCGACGACGACGAGCTGGTCATCGAGGTGCGCGACCACGGCCCGGGCATCCCGGAAGACGTGCTGCCCCACGTGTTCGACCGTTTCTACAAGGCGAGTGCCTCCCGGCCGCGCTCCGAGGGCAGCGGTCTCGGTCTGTCCATCGCGGTGGAGAACGCGCACATCCACGGTGGCGACATCACGGCCTCGAACCTCCCGGACGGTGAGGGAGCGATGTTCGTGCTGCGTCTCCCGCGCGACGCCGAAGGACTGACGGGCCTGCCGGGCGACGACGACCGGGACGAGAAGGGCGACGCCAAGTGACGTGCAGCGAGCGGGCGCATGCGCCGCGGAGGGGCCGTCCGACGGGCGGCCGGCGCCGGGCCGCGGCCGCCCTGGCCGTCGCCGTGGCGTGCGCGGCCCTGGCCTCGGGCTGCGGGATCCGCGCCACCTCGGTGCCGGTCGACGCGGGCGCGGCTCCGTCGCGGATGCCGTGCCGCACCGCCGCGTCCGGTGCCTCCGCGCCGCCGCCGGGAAGCGTCTCGCTGCGGATCCACCTGCTCTGCGCCTCGCAGCTCGCGACGGTCGAGCGCACGGTCGCGCTCGACGAGTCACGGTCCGACCGGCTCCAGATCGCCCAGGCCCTGCTCGGCGAGCTGGAGCGCGAGCCCTCGGCGGACGAGCGTCGGGCGGGGTTCTCCAGCGACGTCCCGGTGGGACTGCGCGCCGCCGGGGCCCGCAAGGGCGACCCGGAGGGCACGCTGCGCCTCAGTGAGCAGCCGGAGGACCTGCCGTCCGAGGCCCTCGCCCAGGTGGTCTGCACGTTCACGGAGAGCGACGGCATCGGATCGGGCGGCTCCGTGCTGCTCGGCGGACCGGGGAACTACGCCCCGCGCGGCTATCTGTGCACCTCGGACACGAAGGCCCGCCCCGCCGAGGTACCCACGCTGGGCGCGGCCGGGCGGCCCTGAGCCCGCCCCGCCGGTGGTGCCGGGCCCGCCGGACCGGCCGTGGAACCCGCGCCGCCCCGCCGGACGGGATGCCCGTGGTGCCCGTCACAGGGCCTTCACGGACGGAGGCGGAACCGATCCTGCCGCTCGTGGCGTCTCGGTGTACGTGCGTCACAGTTCGGACGGCCGGGCCGTCATCCGCTTCCGCGCGGCGGGGGTCTTCCTCCTCCTCGCGCACCTTCTGTTCGTCGGCTGGCTGACGCTGCGCCCGCTGGACGTGCCCTGGGTGACGGCGGCGAACCTCCATCCCTTCGCCGGGATCAGGGCGGACCTGGCCATGGGACCTGCCGAGGCCGCGCGCCGCATCGGCAAGGGACTCCTGCTGCTCGCGCCGCTGGGCGTCCTGCTGCCGATGGCGGGCGGGCGGCTGCTGGTGTCCCCGTGGGCGTCGCTGGCCCGTACCGTCGCCGCCGGCGCGCTGATCTCCATGGCGATCGAGCTGGGGCAGACGGGGGTGCCGGGACAGGTCGTCGACGTCGACTCGCTGCTGCTGAACACCGCCGGGGTCGCGCTGGCCCACCTGCTCGTCGTCCCGCTGTGCCGGGCGCGGCTGCGCCGGGGCAACCGGGCGGGCGCCGGGGACCTGTCCCGGATCGGGAACGGCACCCGGACCTTCCGGAGCGAGGCCCCTCAGGGATCGACCCCGACGATTACCGGGGTCGGGATCGCCCCGTAGAGCGACGCTTCGTACCCCTGGACGGAGTCACCATGGAGGTACCGGGAGCGCGACGGCGCAGCTCCCCGAACGGTTGACGAAGGAGCCCACCATGGCCGCACTTGCCCGCCCTGTCGAGGGACGCATGATCGGTGGTGTGTGCGCAGCGCTGGCACGGCGCTTCGGCACCTCCGCAGGGACGATGCGCGTCATCTTCCTGGTCTCGTGCCTGCTCCCGGGGCCCCAGTTCCTGCTCTACCTCGCCCTGTGGATCCTGCTCCCCTCGGAGAAGTCCCCGGCCACGACGGCCTGGTGACCCCGGAGACCACGGGGGCACGACCTGTGGGGCGCGCACCGTGACCTGGTGCGCGCCCCACATGCGTGTACGGGTGGTTCAGCGGCCGATCGGCAGGACGCCGGTCAGGCCGCCGGCGGGCAGGCCGCCGAGCAGGTTCGTGCCCGGGGCCGAGAGGTCGTTGCTGCTGCCCCGCTGCTGCTGCTGGTGGTCGAGAAGTCCGCCGGCCGCCTTCTGGACGGCGGGCAGGGCGTCGGTCACGGAGTCCAGCGCGATGTCGGCCGGCAGCGCGCCGGCCGCCGCGTCCAGCGGCACGGCGACGGCGGAGGCACTGCCCGCACCGGCGGCGGCGAAAGCGGCACCGAGAGCGGCGACACCGAGGGTCCTGACAGCAGACTTCTTCATGTGGAATGCATCCTTGGGGAAGGGGATGTGAGCGGCTCTGCAAGGTAGTCGGGCCGATACCCCTCCAGCAAACATGCCGGGACACGGAAAAAGGCCGGGATCGCGAGGATCCCGGCCTTTTCCGTACGGCTCACTCAGCCGGCGAAGGAGGAAGAACCGCTGGTGACAGCCGTCTGCCGGAAGAGCCACTCGGATTTCAGCTCCGCGTAACCGGGCTTGACGACGTCGTTGATCATCGCCAGACGTTCATCGAAAGGAATGAACGCTGATTTCATCGCATTGACTGTGAACCACTGCATGTCGTCGAGCGTGTATCCGAATGTCTCGGTCAGCCGCTCGAATTCCTGGCTCATGCTCGTACCGCTCATCAGCCGGTTGTCCGTATTCACCGTGGCGCGGAAATGCAGCTTCCGCAGCAGCCCGATCGGGTGCTCGGCGTACGAGGCGGCCGCGCCCGTCTGCAGGTTCGACGTCGGGCAGAGCTCCAGCGGGATGCGCTTGTCGCGTACGTAGGAGGCGAGACGGCCCAGGGTCACGCTGCCGTCGTCGGCGATCTCGATGTCGTCGATGATCCGCACACCGTGGCCGAGCCGGTCCGCTCCGCACCACTGCAGGGCCTGCCAGATGGACGGCAGCCCGAAGGCCTCGCCCGCGTGGATCGTGAAGTGGTTGTTCTCGCGCTTGAGGTACTCGAACGCGTCCAGGTGCCGCGTGGGAGGGAAGCCCGCCTCCGCGCCCGCGATGTCGAAGCCGACGACGCCCATGTCGCGGTAGCGGTTGGCGAGTTCGGCGATCTCCAGGGAGCGCGCGGCGTGCCGCATGGCGGTCAGGAGGGCGCCCACACGGATGCGGTGGCCGTTCTCCCGGGCCCTGCGCTCACCTTCGCGGAAGCCGTCGTTGACCGCCTCGACGACCTCTTCCAGGGTCAGACCGTCCGTGAGGTGCTGCTCGGGGGCGTACCTCACCTCGGCGTAGACGACTCCGTCCTCCGCGAGGTCCTCCGCGCACTCCGCGGCCACCCGGAACAGCGCGTCGCGGGTCTGCATGACGGCACAGGTGTGGGCGAAGGTCTCCAGGTAGCGCTCCAGGGAACCGGAGTCGGCCGCCTCACGGAACCAGACGCCCAGCTTGTCGGGCTCGGTCTCGGGGAGCGCGTCGTAACCCTGCGCCAGAGCCAGTTCGACGATCGTGCCGGGGCGGAGGCCGCCGTCGAGGTGGTCGTGGAGCAGCACCTTGGGTGCGCGGCGGATCTGTTCGGGGCCGGGGACATTCCGGGTCTGGCTCGTCATTCGGGCACTCTAACGCCTACGCGCGTAGATGCCGAGTGCCGATGCGTAACAGTGACCGCGAAGCCGGGTGGCATACACCTGCCCTTCTGACACTGTTCTGTCATGGCACAGCGCGCACTTCCCCTGCCTGCCGCCAGGCTGGGACGGGCCGTTCACACGGCCGGAGCAACACCCGAGGTCAGCGGAGTGGTCCTGCTGCTCCCCGACGGCGAGACCGACTCCCGCCGCCGCCCTTCCGCCCTGTCGTACGCGGCCCAGCTGCCCCTTGCCCGGACCCTGGCCGGGGCGGGCCGCGAGGACGGGCTCGCCGTGCACGTCGTGCGCTACCGCAGCCGCGGCTGGAACACCGGTGCCGACCCGGTGGCCGACGCGCAGTGGGCGGCGGACGAGGTCGTGCGCCGCTACGGCGACGTCCCCGTCTGCCTCGTCGGGCACGGGATGGGAGGCCGGGCCGCCCTGCGCGGCGCGGGGCACACCGCCGTCAACTCCGTGCTGGCGATGGCACCCTGGCTTCCCGACGGACCCGCCGAGCCCGAACCGGTGAAGCACCTGGCCGGGCGCCGGGTGCTGATCGTGCACGGAACGAACGACGCCCGGTCGAGCCCTGAGCTCTCCTACCGGCTGGCCGAGCGGGCCAAGAAGGCCAACCGGGACACCTGCCGGTTCGAGGTCCACTCCGACGGCCACGCCCTGCGTCAGCACCGGTCCGAGGTGATGGCGCTGGCCGCGGACTTCATACGGGGTTCACTGTTCGCCCGGTCGTACGCCCGCCCCGTCGCCGACGCCTTCGCCGCTCCCCCTCCGCTGGGCCTGCGGATGCCCCTCGCGGCGGGGTTCGGGCGGTCGCTGCGGCACTGAGGGCGCGAGGGGGCGCGGCGCCGGGGTCGGGCGACCCGGCGCGCGGATCAGTCCGGCAGCAGGCTTCCCCTCCGCGACAGCAGGAACTGCTTGAAGGCGGCCACCGGCGGAGTGTCGGGGTGTCCGTCCAGCCAGGCGACCCCGATCTCCCTGGCCGCGCGGGGCGAGGTCACCGCCAGCTCCACCACCGACGGCCTGGGGACGGCGGGCGGCGGGAGCAGGGCGACGCCGAGCCCGGCCGCGACCAGGCCGCGCAGGGTCTCGGCCTCCTCGCCCTCGAAGGCGATCCGCGGGGTGAAGCCGGCCTCGGCGCAGAGGTCGTCGGTGATCCGCCGGAGCCCGTAGCCGGGTTCGAGGGTGACGAACGTCTCGTCCGCGGCCTCGGCGAGGCGGACCCTGCGACGACTCGCGAGCCGGTGGTCGTCGGGCACGACGAGGCGCAGCCGCTGTTCGTCCAGGCGCCGGGTGACGAGGTCGGGGGCGTCCGGTACGGGTGAGGTCAGGCAGAGGTCGAGCCCGCCCGCCCGCAGTCGCTCGATCATCGCCTCGCCGTAGTTCTGCACGAGTTGGAACCGGACGTTGGGGTGGTCGGCGCGGAAGGCCCGGATCAGGGCGGGCACGGTCTCGGAACCCAGCGTGTGCAGGAAGCCGAAGGCGACCTTGCCCGCCGTGGGGTCGGCGTCGGCGCGCACGGAGTCGGCCGCCTTCTCCACCTCCGCCAGGGCGCGTTCGGCGGAGGTGAGGAAGGTGCGCCCCGCGGGCGTGAGGGAGACGGTGCGGCCGCTCCGGGCGAACAGGGCGACGCCCAGGTCCTCCTCGAGCCGCACGATGGCGCGCGACAGCGTGGACTGGGGGACGCCGAGCTCCTGCGCGGCCCGCGTGACGTGCTCGTGCCGGGCCACCGCCTCGAAGTACGCCAGGCGGGGCGCGAGCACGGCGCGGATGTCTTCTTCGTTACTACCCGGTGACAGCCTGGGCTGTGAGCTGTGTTGATGCGCCATGGGAACGATTATGAGGGTTTCATGCATTGGACGCATGAAGTCCTGAGTCCTACGTTCGACGTATGCCTCCTGCCAGTACCGGGGCGTCCACCGTCAGGGTGGACGCCGCCGTTCCGTATTCCGCCGCAGCCGTCTCGCCCACCGCTCCGGACCGCCTCGCACCCGGTGGCCACGGCTACCGGCGCATGAGTTTCGCCCTCTTCGTGGCGGGGATCGCCACGTTCGCCCTCCTCTACTCCACCCAGGCCCTGCTGCCCGCCGTG
The DNA here is from genome assembly GCF_036206005.1 of Streptomyces sp. NBC_00178. NCBI lineage: Bacteria > Bacillati > Actinomycetota > Actinomycetes > Kitasatosporales > Streptomycetaceae > Streptomyces > Streptomyces sp. NBC_00178. The sequence continues at coordinate 4,592,019 of NZ_CP108143.1, read as the reverse complement.
TCGGCGTCCTTCCACGCCACGGCCGAGCAGGCGAGCTGGACGGTCTCCGCGGCCACCGGCGGGCTGGCCCTGTGCGTCCTCCCGCTGAGCGCGCTGTCCGAGCGCTTCGGGCGGCGGCAGATGATGACCGCCTCGCTGGCGGTCGCCGTGGTGATCGGGCTCCTCGTGCCCTTCGCCCCGTCGCTCGGCTGGCTGATCGCGCTGCGCGCGGTCCAGGGCGCGGCGCTGGCGGGACTGCCCGCGTCGGCCATGGCGTATCTGGCCGAGGAGGTGCGGCCCAAGGCTCTGGTGGCGGCCATCGGACTCTTCGTCGCGGGCAACAGCATCGGCGGCATGAGCGGCCGCGTGCTGTCCGGATGGCTCACCCAGCTGTGGGGCTGGCGCGTGGCGGTCGGCGCCATCGGTCTGCTCGCCCTGGCCTGTGCGGTCGCCTTCCACTTCATGATCCCCGCCGCCCGGCACTTCACCCCGTCCTCGCTCAACCCGAGGGCCCTGGCGAAGACGGTCACCGGCCACCTCTCCGATCCGCTGCTGCGGCGGCTGTACGCGATCGGCGCGCTGTTCATGACGGTCTTCGGCGCGGTCTACACCGTGATCGGCTACCGGCTCACCGAGGAGCCCTTCAGCCTTCCGCAGGGCGTCGTCGGGTCGATCTTCCTGGTCTACCTCGTCGGTACGCTCTCCTCCGCCGGCGCCGGCAGGCTGGTCGCCCGGCTGGGCCGCCGCGGGGCGCTCTACCTCGCCGTGTCGACGACGGCCGCGGGTCTGCTGCTCACGCTCGCCGGCCAGCTCGCCGCGGTCCTGGCGGGCCTCGTCCTGATCACGGCCGGGTTCTTCGCCGGACACGCCGTCGCCTCGTCGTCGGTCAGCCGTACGGCGACGACGGGCCGGGCGCAGGCATCGGCGCTGTACCAGTCCGCCTACTACCTCGGCTCCAGCGCGGGCGGCACGCTCGGCGCGGTCGCCTTCCACGCCGGCGGCTGGGCCGGCACGGTCGCGCTGGGTCTCCTGGCGGTCCTCGGCGTGCTGTCGATCACCCTGTTCGGCACCAGGGCGGCGCGGAGCGAGCGCATGAGGGCGGGAACCGTACCGGCTATGCACAACTGAGACCTTCCGGCCACAACCGCAGCGCCCCGGCACACGTCCAACAGACGGAGTCACTTACCGCGGACGGCGTGAAGGGGAGCAGGCGTACATGGGAATCTTGAAGAAGACGGGCGGCATACGGACACGGCGCGGAGCCGTCCTGTCGGTCGCGGGACTGGTGGCGGCGCCCGCCCTGGTCCTGGGCACCGGGACGTCCGCGCAGGCCGCGTCCTGCTCGGCGGGGACCGGTCCGTACCAGAAGCAGGTCGAGAAGTACCTGAAGCGGCCCGTCGACGGGCGGCAGTCCACGGCGGACTGCACCGCCATCCGGTCGTTCCAGGCGTCCAAGGGCATCACCCCGGCGGCCGGCTACGCGGGCCCGGTCACCTGGCGCACGATGAAGACGATCACCGCGCAGAAGGCTGCGGGGAAGAACCCCAACGCGGCGAAGAACTGCCCGACGAACAAGGGCCGGATCGCCTGCGTCGACCTGACCAGGCAGCTGAGCTGGATCCAGGACGGGGCGAAGCTGAAGTACGGTCCCGTGCCGGTGCGCACGGGACGCAACGGCGCCGAGACGCGGACCGGCTCGAAGAAGATCTACTGGCGCAACATCGACCACTGGTCGACGCTCTACGACGTCAGCATGCCGTACGCCCAGTTCTTCGACGGCGGGCAGGCGTTCCACTCGGTCACCAAGTCCATGTACAACAACCCGGGCTCGGCCGGCTGCGTCAACATGCGCCCGGCGGACGCGAAGGCGTACTGGAAGCTGCTGAAGAACAACGACGACGTCTTCGTCTACGGGCGCAAGCCCGGCACCTGAGCAGCGCTTTCCCCGCTTCCCGCCCCTGTTGTCGGTGCCCTGCGGTAGCTTCCACAGTGCTGGGTGATCGGTGTCACAGCGCAACAGGGGTGGAGCGATGAGTGATCTGACGGCGACGGCCGACGTGGACAGCCGTCTTGAGGGACACCGGGTCGAGCTGACCGGCTACTGCTACCGGATGCTCGGCTCGGCCTTCGAGGCGGAGGACGCCGTCCAGGACACGCTGGTGCGCGCCTGGCGGAACTTCGACAAGTTCGAGGGCCGTTCCTCGTTGCGCTCCTGGCTCTACCGGATCGCGACCAACGTCTGCCTGGACATGCTGAACGCCGGCAACAAGCGGGCGAGACCGGTGGATCTGACCGGACCCACCCCGCTCGCCCAGGCGGCGCTCAACCCCCTCCCCGAGAACACCTGGCTGGAGCCGATGCCCGACGGGCGCATCCTCCCGTCGGTGGCCGACCCGGCCGAGGCCGCCGTGGCCCGCGAGTCGGTCCGCCTGGCGTTCGTCGCGGCGCTCCAGCACCTGCCGCCCAAGCAGCGAGCGGTGCTGATCCTCCGTGAGGTGCTGGCCTGGAAGGCGAGCGAGGTCGCGGAGCTGCTCGACACCTCGGTCGCCTCGGTCAACAGCGCCCTGCAGCGCGCCCGGGCGACCCTGTCGGACACGGAGGGCACCGCGCCCGACACGGCGAACCCGCTGGACGAGGAGCAGCGCAAGCTCCTCGACCGGTACGTCGCCGCGTTCGAGGGATACGACATGGCGGCGCTGACGGCCCTGCTCCACGAGGACGCCGTGATGACCATGCCGCCGTTCGACCTCTGGCTGCGGGGGCACGACGACATCACGGGATTCATGCTCAGCATCGGCGCGAGCTGCGCGGGTTCCCGTCTGGTGGCGATCGAGGCCAACGGGACCCCGGCCTTCGCGCACTACAAGCCGAATCCGGACGGCCCGGGGTTCGTGCCGTGGGCCGTGCAGGTCATCGACATCTCGGACGGTGCCATCACCGGGATGCACTGCTTCCTGGACACCCCGCGCTGGTTCCCGCTGTTCGGGCTTCCCGACCACCTGGACGCGGACCGGTCGTGAGGTTCACACGGCCCGTGGTGACCGGCTGGGCCCTCCTGGTGGCGGGCGGCTGGGCGGCGACGCTGTGGCTGGGCGAGCCGTCCGCCACCGCGGGCCCCGGCCCCGCCGCCGTCTCCGGCGCCCCGGCCGACGACACGTCTCCCGGGCCCCAGCCGGAGGGCCCGTGCGCGATGCCGTCCCCTTCGGCCGTCGCCTCACTCCCGCCGGGTGAGGAGATACCCGCGGAGTACGCCGACGGGCACGCTCTGCTGGTCCTCTGCAGCTACAGCGAGTCCCGGTAGCGGCTCGGGGCCGGGTCACTCCTCGTCCGGCCCCAGGAGCGCCACCACGTCGGCCAGCCCGACCAGGTCGAGCAGCGCCCCGAGTTCGGCGGAGGGGCGGCGCAGGCGCAGCCGGGCCCGACCGGTCCGGCGGGCGACGAGTCCCAGCCGGGCTATGGCCTCCACCAGGGCGAGGTCCGCGTGCGTCACCCCGCCGACGTCACAGTCGATCACGGCGGCGTCGGGACGGGAGGTCAGGAGGGCCTCCAGTTCGGCGCACAGGCCCGGCACATCGGCGCGGGTGACGCGGCCGGTGACGACGAGGGCGCTCGGAGTCATGGCATCCACACCACAGAGACCGGCGGGATGCCGGAAACTCATCGGCGGGCGGGCTCGCGCCTCAGCTGACCGGGAAGATCCCCGTGTCCAGATCCAGCTTGAACGGCTCGGGAAGGGTGAGCGTCCCCCCGTACTCGACCACGTCGAGGACGCGGTAGGTGCCGCTGTCGGGGTCGCCGTGGAGCGTGGCGGTCGGGCGGCCCGAATGCCACGGATCGAGCAGCAGGAAGAGTCCGACGCCTGCCTTCGCGTATCCGTGCGCCTTCTTGACGCGGTCGTGGTTGGCGTTCGCCTGGGAGGTGATCTCGACGACCAGCAGGGCCTCCTCCGCGGGCACACGATTCCCCGGCCCCGTCGCCACCGTGCGCGGCACCACGAGGAGGTCGGGGATGTAGACACCCGCGCGTCCCGGCACCGAGACCCCGAGCGTCTGGTAGATCTCCCATTCCTCGGGGATGACCGCGTACAGCCTGCGCTGCAGCAGGGCCGCGGTGGTGTTGTGGTCCTTGGACGGCGGTGGCGACACGGTGACGATCCCCTCGATGATCTCCACCTTGCAGCCCTCGGGCGCGTCCGTCTCCTCCCAGATCCGGACGAGGTCGTCCCAGTCCTGGCCGTGGCCCGGCCCGGGATCGACGGTGAGTGCGCTCATGGCGGTCTCCTCTTATCGGTGCGTCACCGAGTCCAGCATGCCGAACGGGACCGGTGGTGGTCCACCGGTCCCGTTCACCCGAAAGGGAAAGCAGCAGGTCAGGCGATACGTTCCCGCACCACCGGCGTGGCGGTGAAGGGGGTGCCGGCCGGTGCGATGTCGTACGAGCCGGGCAGCGCCTTCAGGGCGTACTCGAACTTCTCCGGGGTGTCCGTGTGCAGGGTCATCAGCGGCTGGCCCTCGGTCACGGTGTCGCCGGGCTTGGCGTGCATCTCGACGCCCGCGCCCGCCTGCACCGGGTCCTCCTTGCGCGCGCGGCCCGCGCCGAGCCGCCAGGCGGCGACGCCGACGTCGTAGGCGTCCAGCCGGGTCAGCACGCCCGAGGACGGGGCGGTGATCACGTGCTGCTCGCGCGCGACGGGGAGTTCGGCGTCCGGGTCGCCGCCCTGGGCGGAGATCATGCGGCGCCACACGTCCATGGCGGAACCGTCGGCGAGGGCCTTCTCCGGGTCGGCGTCCTTGAGGCCGGCCGCGTCGAGCATCTCGCGGGCGAGCGCCAGGGTCAGGTCGATGACGTCCTTGGGGCCGCCGCCGGCCAGGACCTCGACGGACTCGCGGACCTCCAGGGCGTTGCCCGCGGTCAGGCCGAGCGGGGTCGCCATGTCCGTGAGCAGCGCGACGGTGCGCACACCGCTGTCGGTGCCCAGCGCGACCATGGTGGAGGCCAGTTCGCGGGCGTCCTCGATCGTCTTCATGAAGGCGCCGGAGCCGACCTTGACGTCCAGCACCAGGGCGCCGGTGCCCTCGGCGATCTTCTTGGACATGATCGAGCTGGCGATGAGCGGGATGGCCTCGACGGTGCCGGTGACGTCGCGCAGCGCGTACAGCTTCTTGTCGGCGGGGGCGAGACCGTCTCCGGCCGCGCAGATGACGGCGCCGGTGGTGTCCAGGACGTCGAGCATCTCGGCGTTGGAGATGTGGGCGCGCCAGCCGGGGATGGACTCCAGCTTGTCCAGCGTGCCGCCGGTGTGACCGAGGCCCCGGCCGCTGAGCTGGGGCACGGCCGCGCCGCAGGCGGCCACCAGCGGGGCGAGGGGCAGGGTGATCTTGTCGCCGACGCCGCCCGTGGAGTGCTTGTCGGTGGTGGGGCGGGAGAGCGCCCCGAAGTCCATGCGCTCGCCGGAGGCGATCATCGCGGCGGTCCAGCGGGCGATCTCGGTGCGGTTCATGCCGTTGAGCAGGATCGCCATGGCCAGCGCGGACATCTGCTCGTCGGCGACCTCGCCGCGCGTGTACGCGTCGATGACCCAGTCGATCTGCTCGGGGCTGAGCTCGCCCCGGTCCCGCTTGGTGCGGATGACGGAGATGGCGTCCATGGGAGGGGAGTCCTTCCGGCGGAGGGGTGGGCGCGAGTCCCGTTGACTCTACGCGCATAGAGAGAAAACGTTCCGCCGCTCCGTTCCCCCGGCGGGCCGGTGCGGTGCGCCGGTGCGGTGCGCCGGTGCGGCACGCCGGGGGAACGGAGCGGTGTGGGGGACTACCCCAGGTGCTGCGGCCCGAACGACTGCGGCAGCATCTCGTCGAGCGTACGGAGCCCGTCAGGGGTCTCCAGGACGAGCTCGGGGCCGCCGAACTCGTAGAGCAGCTGACGGCAGCGCCCGCACGGCACGAGCACCGCGCCGGACCCGTCCACACAGGTGAAGTGGGTCAGCCGGCCGCCGCCCGTGGAGGCGAGCTGGGACACCAGGCCGCACTCGGCGCACAGGCTGATGCCGTACGAGGCGTTCTCGACGTTGCACCCCGTCAGCACGCGGCCGTCGTCGACGAGGGCCGCGGCACCGACCGGGTAGCGCGAGTACGGGGCGTACGCCCGGGACATGGCGTCCCGGGCGGCCTCCCGCAGCACGTCCCAGTCCACCGGGGCGTGGGCGGTCACTTGCCCTCGCCCTTGCGGTACGGCACGCCGTCCGCCTTGGGCGGCCGCAGCCGCTGCGCCGACAGGGCGAGCACCAGGAGCGTGGTGACGTACGGAGCGGCGTCGACGAACTGGCTCGGGACCTGGTCGGTCAGGCCGTACCAGGTGAACAGCAGGCCCGAGACGACCGCGGAGATCAGCGCCGGCAGGTACTTCTTCCGGTACAGCTGCCAGAACACGACGATCACCAGCAGGATGGCCAGGAGCAGCAGCATCGCATGGACGTTCTCGGCGCCGCCGCGCAGCTTGAGGCTGTCGGTGAAGCCGAACAGTCCGGCGCCCAGGGCCATGCCGCCCGGCATCCAGTTACCGAAGATCATGGCGGCGAGACCGATGTAACCGCGGCCGCCGGTCTGGCCCTCCTGGTAGATGCTGGTGGCGACGAGGGCCAGGAAGGCGCCGCCGAGTCCGGCCAGACCGCCCGAGATCGTCACGGCGATGTACTTGTACTTGTAGACGTTGACGCCGAGGGTCTCGGCCGCCACCGGGCTCTCACCGCAGGAGCGGAGCCGCAGACCGAAGGCCGTGCGCCACAGCACGAACCACGTGACGGGGATGAGCAGCAGGGCGACGACGGTCAGCAGCGACAGTCCGGTGACCAGGCCGCCGATGACGCCCGCGAGGTCGGAGACGAAGAACCAGTGGTGTTGCTGGAGGTCCTGCATCCAGTCCGACAGCCCTGGAATGGTGATCTTGTCGATCTCCTCCAGCCGCGGTGACTGCTTGCTGGAACCGCCCGGCTCCTGGGCGAAGGTGAAGTTCGACAGGTAGCGGGTGACACCGACGGCGAGGATGTTGACGGCCACACCGGACACGATGTGGTTCACGCCGAACGTGACGGTGATGACGGCGTGCAGCAGACCGCCGAGCGCACCGCCGAGGATGCCGAACAGGACACCCACCCAGGGGCCCCACTGGAAGCCGGCCCAGGCGCCGAACCAGGTGCCGAGGATCATCATGCCCTCGAGGCCGATGTTGACGACGCCCGCCCGCTCGGCCCACAGGCCGCCGAGCCCGGCGAGGCCGATCGGGACGGCGAGCTCCAGTGCGCCGCTCACCTGCCCCACGGACGTCACGTCGTCCGCACCACTGATCAGGCGGACCAGCGACACGAGGGCCAGCCCACCGGCGATGATCAGCAGGACGACGGGCAGGGAGAGCCTGCGGCGGCCGCCGCCCTTCAGAGGGGCGACGCGTGCGGCGATGGCATCGGTGCTCACAGGGCCGCCTCCTTCTCGGTGGTGAGAGCGTGGCCGGCGGCGAGTTCCTCGCCGACCTTCTGCTGCTGGCGACGGGTCCCGTAGCGCCGGACGAGTTCGTAGCTGACGACGACGGAGATCACGATCAGGCCCTGGATGATCGTGGCGATCTCCTTCTCGAAGCCGAACTGGTCGAGCGGGGACGACGCCTTGTCGAGGAACGCGATCAGCAGGGCGCTGAGGGCGATGCCCACCGGGTGGTTGCGGCCGAGCAGGGCGATGGTGATGCCGGTGAAGCCGAGGCCGACGGGGAAGTCGAGGCTGTAGGTGTGCGTGTCGCCCAGCAGCGTCGGCATGCCGACGAGGCCCGCGATCGCGCCGGAGATCAGCATCGAGGTCAGGATCATCTTCTTGGCGTCGACACCGGACGCCTGTGCGGCGCTCTCGCTCGCGCCCGTGGCGCGCAGGTCGAAGCCGAACCGGGTGCGGTTCAGGACGAGCCAGTAGACGAGACCGCAGAACGCGGCGACGAAGGTGAAGCCGTAGATCTCACCCGCGTCGGGGCTCAGGGACACGCCGGGGAACCAGCCGGCCTCCGGGATGTCGCCGGTGGTGAGGTTGTTCGAACCCGCGGCCTGCTCGCCGAAGTTCTTCGGCAGGATCAGCCAGGCGATCAGCGCGGTCGAGATCGAGTTGAGCATGATCGTCGCGACGACCTCGCTCACTCCGCGGGTGACCTTGAGGATGCCCGCGATACCGGCCCAGAAGGCGCCGACCAGCATCGCCACGATCACGATCAGGGCGATCTGGATCGGCCCGGGAAGGCTCACGCTGGCGCCGACCAGTGCGGCCATCATCGCCGCGAGGCGGTACTGCCCGTCGACGCCGATGTTGAAGAGGTTCATCCGGAAGCCGACCGCGACCGCGAGGGCGGCGAGGTAGTACGTACCGGCCTGGTTGATGATCAGGACCTGGACGTCGCTGTACGAGACCTGCTCGAAGAGCAGACGGTACAGCTCGAACGGGTCGCGGTTCGAGATGAGCAGCACCAGGGTGCTGAGCACGAACGCGACGACGAGGGCGAGCGCCGGGCCGGCGAAGCCCAGGATCAGCCGATCCTTGTCGAATTTCTTCATCGGGCCTCGTCCTCCGGTGCTGCTTCGAGGTGACCGGCGGCGGCGCCGGTCATGGCCGAGCCCAGTTCCTCGGGTGTGATGGTCGCGGGGTCTGCGTCCGCGACGAGCTGTCCGCGGTACATGACGCGCAGGGTGTCGGAGAGCCCGATGAGCTCGTCCAGGTCCGCCGAGATGAGCAGGACGGCGAGTCCTTCACGGCGCGCCGCACGGATCTGGTCCCAGATCTGCGCCTGGGCGCCGACGTCCACACCCCGGGTGGGGTGGGCGGCGATCAGCAGCTTCGGGGCGTGGCTCATCTCGCGGCCGACGATCAGCTTCTGCTGGTTGCCGCCGGAGAGGGACGCGGCCGTGACCTCGATGCCCGGGGTCCGCACGTCGTACTCGCGCACGATCCGCTCGGTGTCCGTGCGGGCGGCCTTCGGGTCGAGCAGCCAGCCCTTGCTGTTGGGCTTCTCGGTGACGTGGCCGAGGATGCGGTTCTCCCACAGCGGGGCGTCCAGCAGGACGCCGTGGCGGTGGCGGTCCTCAGGGATGTAGCCGATGCCGGCCTCGCGCCGCTTGCGCGTGGGCGCGTGGGAGACGTCGTCCGCGTCCAGCGTGATGACGCCGCCGTCCGGGGCGCGCATGCCCATGAGCGCCTCGATCAGCTCGGTCTGGCCGTTGCCCTCGACGCCGGCGATCCCGAGGACCTCGCCCTTGTGGATCGTGAAGGCGACGTCGGACAGCACGTCGCGCACGACGCCGTCCGGGTCCGTCACGCTCAGGGAGAGGTCCCGGACCTGGAGCATCGGGACGTCCGTCACCGTGGACTCGCGGGTCTCGGGCGACGGCAGCTCACTGCCGACCATCAGCTCGGCGAGCTGCTTGGTCGTGGTGTTCGCCGGGTCGGCCGTGCCCACCGTCGTGCCCCGCCGGATCACCGTGATGTCGTCGGCGACGGAGAGGACCTCGCCGAGCTTGTGCGAGATGAAGATGACGGTGAGGCCTTCGGCCTTCAGCTCGCGGAGGTTCGCGAAGAGCGCGTCCACCTCCTGCGGGACCAGCACCGCGGTGGGCTCGTCGAGGATGAGGATGCGGGCACCGCGGTAGAGGACCTTGAGGATCTCCACGCGCTGCCGGTCGGCGACACCGAGGTTCTCGACGAGCACGTCGGGCCTGACCCCGAGCCCGTACGCGTCGGAGATCTCCTTGATCTTCTTGCGCGCGGCGGATCCGATGCCGTGCAGCTTCTCGCCGCCGAGGACGACGTTCTCCAGGACGGTGAAGTTGTCGGCGAGCATGAAGTGCTGGTGGACCATGCCGATGCCACGCGCGATGGCGTCACCGGGGTTGCCGAACGAGACCTGCTCGCCGTCCACCGCGATGGTGCCCTCGTCCGGCTTCTGCATGCCGTAGAGGATCTTCATCAGGGTGGACTTCCCGGCGCCGTTCTCGCCGACGAGGGCGTGGACCGTGCCCTTGCGAACGGTGATGCCGATGTCGTGGTTGGCCACGACGCCGGGGAAGCGCTTGGTGATGCCGTGCAGTTCTACGGCAGGGGGACTGCTGGACGCGTTGATGACGCACTCTCCTTGACCGGACAGGAGCGGGAGCACAGGGGCAGGGGGGCGGGGTGAAGTTATCGCGCCTGAGAGCTGTCTACACGCGTAGCGCTGCCGAATCGTAAAGCGTAGGCGCACGGCACGGCCCGAACGCGGGGTCCGGAGCCTGTGCGAGCAGGGCACTGCGACGGGCACAACTTCTTCGAGAAGCACCCCACGGGCCCGGAGCGGCGGTACGCGCTCCGGGCCCACGGGAAACCAGCGTGACGACCGGGGTCGTTACGGGGTGGTCTTGACGGTGATCTTGCCGTCGATGATGTCCTTCTTCGCCTTGTCCACGGCCGCGATGACGTCGGTCATCTTGGTGAAGGCCGGGTTGGACATGGCCAGGCCGACGCCGTCCTTGTCGAGGCCGTAGCGGACCTCACCGGACTGGGGCTTGCCGTCCTTGACCGACTTGATCAGGTTGAAGACCGAGTCCTCGACGTCCTTGGTGACGGAGGTCAGGATCGACTCCTTGTAGGCCGCGAGGCCTTCCTGGCTGTACTGGTCGGAGTCGACGCCGATGTTCCACTTGCCCGCCTTGGAGACGGCCTCGATGGCACCGGAACCGGCCAGACCGGCGGCCGAGTAGACCACGTCGGCGCCCTTGTCGAGCTGGCCCTGGGCAGCGGCCTTGCCGAGGTCCGGCTTGGAGAAGCCCGAGAAGTCCGGCGGCTGGGTCAGGTACTGCGGGAGCACGTTCACCGAGGAGTCGGTGTCCTTGACGCCCTGGATGAAGCCGGCCTCGAACTTCTTGATCAGCGGGGTCTCGACGCCACCGATGAAGCCGACCTTCTTCGTCTTCGTGACCTTGGCGGCGGCGACACCGGCGAGGTAGGAGCCCTGCTCCTCGTTGAAGACGATGTTGGCGATGTTCTTGCCGGTGACCGAGGCGTCGTCGATGATGCCGAAGGTGGTCTTCGGGAACTTCGGCGCGACCTTCTTGATGGCCGGGGCGTAGGCGAACCCGACACCGATCACCGGGTTGTTGCCGGCACGGGCCAGCGAGGTGAGGCGCTGGACCTTGTCCGCGTCCGACTCGCCCTCGGAGGGCTCGGCCTCGGTGCCCTTGACACCCAGGTCCTTCTCGGCCTTGGCCAGGCCGGCGTAGGCGGCGTCGTTGAACGACTGGTCGCCGCGGCCACCGATGTCGTACGCGAGTGCCGTCTTGTTGTCCTTGGAGTCGGACGCGCTGTCCGACGACGAGTCGCCACACGCACTGACGCTGAGCGCAAGTGCCGCGGACATGACGCCCACGGTGGCAATCCTGGTGATCCGGCGCAAGGGAAGGCTCCTTCAAACCTGACCGAAGCGCCTCTTCCGGCGCTGGTTTCGCCGCGATCGTAACGCGCGTAGATGTCAGATAATGACCTGTACGGAAGCCGTTATCGGATCGTCGCGAACAGGAGGTGTCCTGACCGGTTACGACCCGTTGCCGTCGAGCAACGCTGCGGCGGTGAAGAGCTCCACCCCGACCGTGATCGCTTCCTCGTCCACGTCGAAGTTCCCGCGGTGCAGGTCCAGACCGCGGGTGTCCCCCGGCGTGCGCACGCCGAGCCTGGCCATGGCCCCCGGGACCCGTTCCAGGTACCAGGAGAAATCCTCTCCGCCCAGGCTCTGTTCGGTGTCCTCGATCGCGTACGATCCGCGGCGGATCGTCATCGCGGCGTCGAGCAGGCCGATGGATTCCGCGTCGTTCACCACCGGCGGGACCCCGCGGATGTAGTTGATCACCGTCTTCGCCCGGTGCATTCCGGCCACCTCGTCGACCGCGGCGTGCACCATGTCGGGAGCCTGCCGCCAGGTGTCCAGATCGAGGCAGCGGACCGTGCCGGACAGCTCGGCGTGTTGCGGGATGACGTTGGGCGCGTGCCCGGTCTCCAGGCGGCCCCACGTGAGGGCGAGCCCGGACCGGGCGTCGACCCGCCGGGCGAGCAGCGCCGGGACGTCGGTGGCCACCCTGGCCGCCGCGGTGACCAGGTCGGTGGTCAGGTGCGGCCGGGCGGTGTGCCCGCCGGGTCCGTCGAGCGTGACCTCCAGGCGGTCGCAGGCCGAGGTGATCGGCCCGATCCGCAGCCCGATCTTCCCCACGTCCACCTTCGGGTCGCAGTGCACGGCGAGGATGCGCCCGACCCCGTCGAGCACCCCCGCCTCGATGGCGTCGGCCGCACCGCCGGGCAGCACCTCCTCGGCGGGCTGGAAGAGCAGCCGCACGGGACGGGGCAGCAGTCCCTGCCGGTCGAGGGCGGTGAGCACGAGGCCGGCGCCGAGGACCGTCGTCGTGTGCACGTCGTGCCCGCAGGCGTGCGCGCGGTCGGGGACGGTGGACCGGTAGGAGACGCCCGTCTTCGTGTCGGGGATCGGCAGGGCGTCGATGTCCCCGCGCAACGCCAGCATGGGCGTCACGCCGTCCCACTCGCCCACGTCGCAGACGAGCCCCGTCCCCGAGGCGAGCACCCTGGGCGCGAGTCCGGCACGCTCCAGGCGCGCCTTGACGGCCGCCGTCGTGCGGAACTCCTGGTTGCCGAGCTCGGGGTGCATGTGCAGGTCACGCCGGAAGGCGATCAGCTCGGCGCGCAGCTCGTCGGACAGGGAGCCGGGGAGGGCGGCTCCGTCTGTCGGCTGGACTTCGGCCTGGGGCACACGCGTCTTCAACTGGTTCACCCAGTCAAGGGTAGGCCCCCAGGGCACTCAACTGGCTGGAGATCACGAAAAGTTCAGCCGCTCAGGGGAACAAAAAGCGCCTCGGAGGGTGTGATGGACCGGGGCGATGGGTAAACTCGCCCGATTTTCCACCGCGGGGCGAGTTCGGCGCGAGACGGAGCCGTACCTCGCGCGTGGCGCGGGCGGCGGTCCCCTGCGCCTGCTCGGCCGGGTACACCCGAACGGGTGAGCCGAGTCGGTCCGGGGCGTCGGGCGGGCGCCGCCGCGCGACGCGGTCCGGAAAGGGTGAGCGGGCGGTCCCGGACGGCGCGATCCGGGAGAGCGCGGCGGGCATCCCGCCCCACAGTCTGCCGAACCGGACCCGGGAACGGACCGGCGGCGGTCATGCGGGCCATCCGGCCCGCGTGCCCGCCCGCCGGTGCCGGGTCCTCCTCAGCCCTCGGCGACCGCCGTGGCCCGCCAGGGCGCCAGCCGCTGCACGTCCCGGGCGGTCTCCGTGACCCCGCTCAGGAACCCCTGCGCGCGGGGGGAGGCCGTGTCGCGCAGCCACTCCGGCGCTATGTCGCACACCGCGACCTTCACGCCCGTGCCGGCGAGGGCCAGCGGCAGCGTGTGCACCACCGTGGACGGGAAGCTCAGCACCGTGTGGCCGATGGGGCCGCGGCGGGCGATGAGTTCCAGGGGGAGGTCGGGACGGACGATCTCCAGACCGGTCGCGGCCTCCAGGGCGTGGAGCTTCTCGGCGGACTCGCGACGGTGCGCGAAGTAGCGGGTCGCGCCGTGGGCGCGGGCCAGCGTGCTCACCGCCTCCTGGTACGGGACGGGGTCGACCACGCCCGTCTCGACCAGGGAGGTGCCGACCAGGTCGGCGCCCTTGGTGATGCGGGGCGGGCCGAACCGCTCCCGGGTCCAGGTGAACGTGTTCGCCGTGACCTCGACGCCTTCGGGCGCCTGGACGGGCATGGCGGTGAACACCTCGACGGTGCGGGACGCGGACGGCGTGAAGCTGCGGCGGGCCGCGGAGGCGACCGGCGCCAGCAGCAGTTCGCGCGGGCCCCCGGTCCCCCGGCGGTGCCAGCGCACCAGGCGCTCGCCGCGGGCCAGCTGGGCGACGAACTCCATGGTGGCCGTGCCGTCGTCGACCACCGTGATCCGGCGGGCGCGGGCCAGACCCAGGAGCAGTTGCACGTACCGGGAGAACGGGTCCCCGATGACGATGCGCTCGGCCCTGCGGATCAGGCCGGTCAGCGCCCGCAGGGCCCTGAGAGGCGCGCCGGTCTCCCCGCGCGCCTCCTGCCAGCGGACGGTGACGCCCTCGTCGCGGGCCAGCTCCGCCATCCTGCGCAGCTGTCCGCGCGACATCGGGTCGACCGGGGGGAGGACGACGACCGTGGTGGCGTCGGTTCCTCCCCGGGTGTGGGTCCACTCCAGGACGTTCAGGAGCTGGACCGGGCTCTCGACGAAGGCGAGGTTCACCGGTCGGCCCGTCAGACCGCGACCGGCTCGGCGGCCGGCGCGCTCTCGGTCTCGGAGACGACGCCCGCGACCCGGCGGAGCTTCTTCATCGGGCCGAGCTCGGACTCGTACACCTTCTTCACGCCGTCACCGAGGGACGCCTCGATGGTGCGGATGTCGCGGACCAGGCGCGTGAGGCCCTGCGGCTCGACGGAGGCGGCCTGGTCGGAGCCCCACATCGCGCGGTCCAGGGTGATGTGGCGCTCGACGAAGGTGGCGCCGAGCGCGACGGCGGCGAGGGTGGTCTGGAGACCGGTCTCGTGGCCGCTGTAGCCGATCGGCACGTTCGGGTACTCCTGCTGGAGAGTGTTGATGACCCGCAGGTTGAGCTCCTCGGCCTTCGCCGGGTACGTCGAAGTGGCGTGGCAGAGCAGGATGTTGTCGCTGCCGAGGACCTCGACCGCGTGGCGGATCTGCTTCGGCGTCGACATGCCGGTGGAGAGGATCACGGTGCGGCCGGTGGCACGCAGCGCGCGCAGCAGCTCGTCGTCCGTGAGGGAGGCCGAGGCGACCTTGTGGGCCGGGACGTCGAACTTCTCCAGGAAGGCGACGGCCTCGGTGTCCCACGGGGAGGCGAACCAGTCGATGCCGCGCTTGGCGCAGTGCTCGGCGATGGTCGTGTACTCGGCCTCGCCGAACTCGACGCGGTGGCGGTAGTCGATGTAGGTCATCCGGCCCCAGGGGGTGTCGCGCTCGATGTCCCACTGGTCGCGGGGGGTGCAGATCTCGGGCGTGCGCTTCTGGAACTTGACGGCGTCGCAGCCGGCTTCGGCGGCCACGTCGATCAGCGCGAGGGCGTTGTCGAGGTCGCCGTTGTGGTTGATGCCGATCTCGCCCGTGATGTAGACGGGGCGGCCGGGACCGGCGGTGCGGGAGCCGAAGGAGCGGAGGCGGGAGGTGCTGGTCATGGTGGTGCTTCCTTACTTGGCGGGGGCGTTGGGGGATTCGGTCGTGAGGGTGGGGCCGAGGAGCCAGGCCGCGATCTCGCGGATGGCCCCAAAACCACCGGGGTTGGTGGTCACGGCGCGCGCGGCGGCACGCACCGAGTCGTGGGCGCTCGCCACGGCGACGGGCCAGCCCGCCAGTCCGAAGCAGGCCAGGTCGTTGACGTCGTTGCCGACGTAGAGCACGCGGTCGGGAGCGATGGACTGCTCCTCGCACCACTGCTTGAGTGCCAGGTCCTTGCGGTCGATGCCGTGCAGGACGGGGACCTGGAGCTTGCGGGCCCGGGCGGCGACGACCGGGTTCTGTTCCGTGGACAGGATCAGGAGCGGCAGGCCGGACTTGCGCAGGGCCGCGATACCGAGGCCGTCGCCGCGGTGCACGGCCACGGTCTCGCGGCCGTCGGAGTCGACGAGGACGCGGTCGTCGGTCTGCGTGCCGTCGAAGTCCAGGACGACCGCGTCGACGTCCGCCCGGGTGGGCAGCGGCGAGGGGTCCAGGAGCGGTGCGAGGGCGCGGGCCCGCGCCAGGTCGTGCGGGTCGTCGATCTCCAGGGCCCGGGCCGGGTCGGTCGGCACGAGCGCGGTGCGGCCGAAGAAGCGGTGGCGGTGGGTGCGGAAGCCGGCGGCGTCCATGGCGTACGCGGCGCCGGTCTCCAGGTGGTCCTGGGGCCGGTCCTGACGCCGGGGGCGTACGGCCTTGTCGTGGTTGACGCCGTTGGTGCCGTCCTCCACCGCGCTGCCGTCGCGCCACACGAACCCGTGGAAGGCGGCGACCGTCAGCGCGGTGTCCGCGCCGCCGCGGGTGACCGCCGTGGCGACGCCGTCGATGTCCTCACGCGTGAGGAAGGGGCTCGTGCACTGGACCAGGAGCACCGCGTCGGCCGTCCGGCCGTGGCCCATCGCCTCGTACGCGTCCAGGGCGTGCAGGACCGCCGCCTCGCTGGTCGCGGTGTCGCCCGAGATGGCCGCGGGGCGCTGCACGCAGTGCAGCCGGGAAGCCTCGCCCAGCGCCTCGGCGGCGGACCGGGCGGCGTCGGCGATGGCCGGGGCGTCGGTGGTGACGACGACGTCCGTGACCTCGGGTGAGGCGAGGCAGGCGCGGACGGCCCGGGCGACGAGCGGCACACCGCCGACCTGGGCGAGGTTCTTGGCCGGTACGCCCTTGGATCCGCCGCGGGCGGGGATCACGGCGAGCACGGTGGGGGGCGGGGTCATGGAGGCTCCTGAATCGGTGGTCACAGCTCGCCCATCCGGCGGATCACGGGGGCGACCCGCTGGACGCCGTGGCGGTAGGCGCCGCGCGCCGCGTTGCGCACGGTCTCGCGCACCGCGCCCCGGACGCGTCCGGTGTCCTTCGGCGCGACGGCGCCGGGCAGCGGGTGTCCGTCCGGGCCCAGGTGGTGGCGGGCGAGGATGCCGGGGAGGTAACCGGGGGCGGTGGCGGGCGTGTAGTAGGGCGTGAGGCGGGGAAGCGGGCCGGCCGCGAGCAGTTCGCCGACCCGGGCGCGGGCGGTGTCGTAGGCCGCCGGGTACGTGCCGTCGGCCGCGACGCCCTGGCCGGCGAGCCACTGTTCGTCGGGCTCCGGGCTCAGTCCGCCGTCGAGGTGGTCCCAGGACGTGATCAGCCCGGAGCCGATGAAGTGGTGGTTGCCGAGTGCCTCGCGCACACCGAGGTCGGAGAGGATCGCCGTCGGGATGCGCCGGTGCAGGGACTCCAGGGCGGCCGTCGAGGACACGGTGACCAGCAGGTCGGTGCGGTCCAGGACCTCCCCCATGTGCCCGTACACGAGGCTGAAGTTGGGCGGCAGGCCGCCGGGGATCCGTTCCGCGAGGCGCTGGTAGGGCAGTTCCTCGATGTGCGTGGTGTGCTCGCCCGGCTTGGAACGCAGCTTCAGCAGGACGTCGCGGCCGGGGTGCAGCCGGGCGTGCTCGACGAGCCGGCGCAGCAGGTAGGTGCGCTCGGCGCGGGACGCGGGTACGGAGGGCTGGGCGGCGAACACGACGGTGCCGCGGCCCTCCCGCGTCCGGTGGGGCTCTCCGCCGAGGAACGGCAGGGCGGCCTCGGTGACGGACGAGGCGTCGGCGCCTACCCCTTCGTAGACGGCGCGGAAGCGTTCCGCGTCGTGGCGGGAGTTGGCGAGCACGATGTCGGCCCCGTGGCGCAGCAGGAGGCCGTCGGCGAGCTTCTCGTAGACGACGCCGACGTAGCCCGTGACGACGACCGGCCTGCGGGGCAGCTCCAGTGCGGCCAGTCCGTGCAGCATCGCCTGTACGGCGCCGCCGACGAGGGCGAGGACCACGACGTCGTACGCCTCGTCGCGCACCGTGTGCAGGAACTCGACGGCCGTCACCTCGCGCACCCGGTCCGTATCGACCCCGACCTCGCCCACTTCGGCGAGCTGCCGGGGCGTCGGGGTGGCCCGGCCGCGCAGGAGCAGCCCGCTGATCTCGACGGGGCGTCCCGCCGCACCGGACTCCGGGGCCCCGGAGAGGCGGCGCGCGGTGAGCGCACCCCATTTCCAGCGGGTGTCGGAGTCGGCGAGCACGGCTATACGCAGGGCCGCGCTTCCGGCTGCTGGGGTGACGGCCGGAGCGGCCGAGTCTTCGGTACGTGGGGGCACGTCGTAAAAGCTAGGAAGCCATTCCGATCCGCGGCCCAACGCGGTGGCAACAGATGGTTAACAGCCGGTCGACGATGAGGGATTCACCATGGCAGCCGGGTGAATCGGCCCCGGAAACGGGCCGGTTCACTTTTCCGCCGCGCGTCGTTCACGTCTCGTATGCGCGGGCGACAAAGCAAATGCCGGGGCCGCCCCTAACGTGACGCGGGTGGTCAAGCTCTCCGTCATCGTGCCGTTCTTCAACGTTCAGGCCTACGCGTCCGACACCCTGAGAAGTCTGCGGGCCAATGCCCGGGAGGACTTCGAGTTCATCCTCGTCGACGACTGTTCGACCGACGGCACGGCGGATCTCCTGCGCCGGGCCGGCGAGGACATCGAGGGTGTGGTGGTCCGCTCCCACGAACGCAACGCCGGTCTGGCCACGGCCCGCAACACCGGTCTGGACGCGGCCCGCGGCGAGTACATCGCCTTCCTGGACGGCGACGACTGGGTCGCCCCCGGCCACTACGCCCGCCTTCTCGCCCGGACCGAGGCCCTGGGCTGCTCGTTCGTGCGCACGGACCATGTCCAGGTCACGGGCACGTCCCGCACGCTGCGCCGCGTCCCGCACGGTCCGCGCGGGGTGGTGGGCGACCCCAGGGACGCGATCCTGCCCGCGGACCGGACCACCTCGGTGGACTACGCGTACGCCTGGGCCGGGCTCTACCACCGTGACCTGCTGGACCAGGGGCTGCTGCGTTTCACGGACGGGCTGCGCACCGCCGAGGACCGGCCGTGGATCTGGCGGCTGCACCGGCACGCCCCGTCCTTCGCGGTCCTGGGAACTCTGACCCATTTCTACCGGCGGGGAGTCGCGTCCTCCCTCACCCGGATCGGCGACGAACGCAGGCTGGATTTCATTCGCGCTTACGGCCAGGTGCTGTCCGACACCGCTTCGGACCCAGCGGCCGACGAACTCCTGCCGAAAGCGGTGCGCACCTACTGCGCCGTCATCGCCCATCACATCGGAGCCGTCGATGAATTCGAACCATCGGTGGCCCGCACCCTGAAATCACTCTGCGCGGCGGCGCTGAAAAGCATGCCCCAGCCGATTCTGGACAATGTCCTGGCCTCCATGGACCCGGAACGCGCGACCGTGCTCCGAAGGCTGCGCCGCCGTCCCGCAGGCATCAAGGAGACGAGCGCCGCGTGACCGTCCAGATCTTCGCCGCCACAGGGCCGCACGGAACGGCCACGCTTGCCGCGGCCATCGACTCGGGCTTCTTCGCCCCGGGCAGCGCCGGCTCCGGAACAGGCGGCCTCGAGCGCCCCCCGCGCCGCGTCCTGCTGCTCTGCGACACCTCGGCCGTCCCGGAAGCGTCACCGTCCCCGGACGCGCTGCCCGGGTACGGCCGGCTGCGCGCCCGGTTCGACGAGGTGCTCTCGTGGAACGACGCCGTGCTCCCCCTGCATCCCGGCGTGTGGACGCCCCGCCCCGACGACGTACCCCTGTGGGAGCGCCATCTGCGCCGCCTCTGGGACCTCGGGGACGAGCCGGTCGAGCTGGTGCTGGAGTCCCCGCACGCCTCCCCCGCCCTGGCGCTCGCCCAGATCTTCACCGACGCTCCGGTCACCGTGTACGCGGACGGGCCTGCCGGATACGGCCCCACCGGCGGGAAGGTCGGCCCGCTGATCGGCACCCGGGTCCGGCGGCTGCTCCACCCCGGTCTCCTGCCGGGCCTGAAACCTCTGCTGCTGGCGGAGTTCGGCGTGCCCGTCGTCACGTTGCCGCCCGGAGCCCTGCGGAAGGTCTACGGCGAGATGGCCGACGCCGCACCGGTGCCGGACGCCCTCGGGGGCGCCGCGGTCCTGCTGCTCCCCGAGCCGGGGGTGCTGTCCGCCGCCGAGGAGTCGGAACTGGCCCTGCGGATGGTCCGTGGCACGGTGGCGCTGGGTCACACGCGGCTCGTCGTCCAGCCGCACCCCGGCACGCCCGCGCCCGGGCTCGACGCGCTGCGGGCGGAGGCCTCCCGGCTCGGTGCCGAACTGGCCGTCCCGGCCGCGGAACTGCCCGGTGTCCCCGCCGAGGTCCTGTTCGAGCGGCTGCGCCCCGCACTGGTCGCCGGCTGCTCCTCGCCGGCGCTGCTCACGGCGTCGGTGACGTACGGCCTGCCCGTGGCGGTCACCGGTACGGGCACACTCCTGGAGCGCCTCGCACCGTACGAGAACCCCGCCAGGATTCCGGCGACGATCGCCGACGCGCTGCTGCCCGGTCTGGACGACCCCGAGGCCGTGAAGGGACAGTCGCCGCCGACGGAGGCCGAGGTGGCCGAGGCCCTCGCTGGTCTGCTGGACGCCGTCGCCTTCGCCATGCGGCCGCGGGTACGTCCCGACCTCCGCCCGGCCGCCGAGCTCTACCTCTCCACCCGGCTGAACGCCGGGACCTGGCGCTACTTCAAGCGCCGCCGGCTGGCCTCGCTCGCCCTTCCCGGCGTCGTCCCCAACCGTCTGGCGTTCGTCCGCCGCAACGCGACGCTGCGCCGGATGGCCCGTCGCGCCCGCGCGCTGGCCCGCCGCTGACCGGGCGTCACTCAGCCCAGCAGGCGGGTCAGGCCGAGGCGGGTCCACAGGAGCGCGGCGCCGAACGAGAGAGCCGTGGTGGCGGCGGTGACGGCGAGAGCCAGCACCGCCGCCACCGGCAGGGAGAGGTCGCTGCCGACGAGCAGGTCGGTGAGGACGCCCAGGACCAGGACGTGGATCATGTACGCCCCGAACGAGGCGCCCGCCAGCCGGGTCAGGGCCGGGCGCAGCCGCTCGGGGACCCGCACGCGGTGCAGCGAGAGCAGCACACCGGCGCTGAACACGGCGACCAGGACGCTCGCGTACGGGATCGCGTAGTGGACCCCGTGCTGGTACGCGACGATCGCGGCCAGGGCCCCGCCCGCGGGCAGCAGCCACCACAGGCCGCGCCTGCCGAACGTACCGGCGGGCAGCGAGAGGAGCAGGGCGCCCAGCACGGCGTAGATCAGCTGGTACGGGCCGAAGCCCCAGCCGAAGCGCGGCACGTCCAGGCCCGGGATCCGGGACAGGTCGCCGGCCAGCGTCGGGGCGGCACCCAGCACGAGGAGGGCGGCACCCAGGCCCCAGGGGCGCTTGCCGGACTTCACCAGGGCGGCGAAGGCCAGGAGCATGATCACGGGGATGTAGGCGTACAGGTACCAGAGGTGGTACGCCGGGCGGACCGAGGCGAGGAGCGAGTCGAGCGCCAGCTCGCCGACCGGGGCGTCGTTGGTGCCGCGCAGCCTGCCCCAGGCCAGATAGAGCGCGGTCCAGACGCCGAGCGGCACCACGATCCGGACGATCCGCTGCCACAGCTGGCGTCCGTCGCGGACCGGGGCGCCGACCAGGACGACCCAGCCGGCGATCGCGAAGAACAGCGGCACCGCGAAGCGGCCCGCCGAGTCGGCGACCAGCCCGGCCCAGTAGGTGCCGGGCCCGTTCGAGGCCTCGCGGCCCGCCGTGTTCACGAACGCCGAGCCGGTGTGGCAGAGGATCACGCCGACGGAGCAGAGCAGCCGCACCAGGTCGATGTCGTACCGGTGTTCACGGCGCGGCCCGGACCCGGCGGCGGGCTGCGGGGACCCGGCGGGGGCGGGCGCGCCGGGCGGGGAGGCGCCGGCCGGCGAGGAGAGGGAGGAAGACATGGTCATCGAAGGCTATGAACGCGCGTGGCCGGGGTGAACTCCGGCCGGGTGAACAGTCACTTCGTCCGGGTGTCGGGCAGGTGAAGGGCCCGTGCGCCCCCGGCGGCGCGGGGCCCGGGAACGTGCGTGCCGGGGGCACCGGGGAAGGGGTCGGAAAGGCCGAACACCTTCCGGAGTTCCCCGAGGTTGGCGCGGGTGACCGACCAGAGGCGTTCCTGCCTGCCGTGCACGTCGGCCACGGCGGCCGCGTGGTGGTCCAGCACATCGGCCGCCCGCTCGGCGAGGCGGGCTCCGAGCGCCCTGTCGTGGACGGACACACCCCACTCGGGGCGGTCGATGTCGGAGAGGAAGTAGGCGAGTTTGGGGTGCGAGACCAGGCTGATGATCGGCGTACCGCAGCCGAAGGGGATCATTCCCGCGTGCCCGCGCATGCCGATGACCAGGCGCGTGTGCCGGTAGAGCTCGCGGATCCGGTCGTTGGTGAAGAGGTAGAGCGGCTCCACCGGCAGGGTGATGCCGTGTTCCCTGCGCAGGTCGTGGACGAACTTCTCGTCGGCGGGCATGTGGGCGGCGTAGCGGACCTCGGCGCGCTTCCCGACGGCGCGCACGGCGGCGGCCGTCTCGGCGAGGAAGTGGCCGTAGTCGTGGCCGAAGCGCAGACCGGCCCGGTCGTAGGCGCAGTTGACCAGCACGGTGTCGTCCCGGTGATCCGCGTCGGCCGTGCCGGGTTCGAGGTGGCGGGCGACGGTGGTGGGGCAGGGCTGGTAGCGCACGTGGTCGCGGAGTTCCTCCGGCAGGAGTTCGCGGACCCGCTCCACGGAGCCCTGGTTGCGCAGCCCGAAGAACACCGACCGCTCCACGAGGGTGCGCAGGCTCTCCGCGAAGCGCTCGCGGCGGTAGCGCTGGCCGTCGAAGACGTTGTAGCCGACCGCGAAGACGGCGAGCGGCGCGGTGATCCGGGCCAGGACCGCGTCGGGGATGTTCCACTGCCAGCCGCTGTTGCCGTTGGGCGCGGTGTCGGGGAGGAAGAGGCCGCCACCGCCGACGACGATGCCGCGCCTGGCGTTGAGCTCCTCCAGGCCGGGCTCGTCGACCAGGCGGTGCACGGACCGCTCGTGCCAGCGGGCGGGGCCGGTTTCCGGGCCGAAGCACATGCGTACGGCTTCGGGCAGTACCTTGTCGCCCGCGTTCTCCTGGCCGTCGGCGAACAGGGCCACATGGGCGAGCTGTTCCTCCGAGCGGCCCTCGGCCCCGGCTTCGGCGGAGCGTGTACGGACGTACCAGGCATGGCAGTTGCCGTCGGCCGGGTCCGCGTCGAGCCCCTCTCGGGCGTAGGCGTGTGCGTCCTCGGTCCGGCCCAGCAGCCAGGCGAGCCGGGCGAGCTGCCCGTACGCCCGGGCGGCGAAGTCCGGTGACACGGTGGCCAGGAGCAGGTGCGCCTCGGCCTCCTCGTAGCGGGACAGGGCCATCAGGCTCGTGCCCAGCGTCTCGTGGCAGCGCGGGAGGTCCGGCCGGTCCGCCACGGCGGGGGTGAGCAGAGCGACGGCCTCGTCGTAGCGGCCCTGCCGGCGGTGCACCTCGGCGACCTGTCGCACCAGGTCGACCGGCGCACGCCCCCCTCCGGGGAACGGCAGGGCGCAATGCAGGAGCAGCTCGGGGTGTTTGGAGCCGGGGAGGGCGCAGTAAGCGGCGCGGAACGCCTCGTCGTCCAGTTCGTACCGCTCACGCGCCGCGCGCGCCGGAGCGGAGAAGGCGGACGCGCCGCCGTCCTCCGCGGACCGCCCTTCCGGGAACCTCAGGACGACGGTGCTGTCGGACACGGGGGTGTCGTCGTGCGGCGGTCCCGCCGGGACGTCGTAGCGGGAGGGGAGCGGCACGAGGAGCCCCTCGTCCGCCAGTGCCCGGTCGGCCGCCTCCTCGCCCCGGGCCAGGGCCTCGAGCACGGTGTCCGAGACGTCCTGGAGCTGGATCACCGACAGGCCGCCGCCCTGCACGGGCCCTTCGCCGCCGGGCCCGGGGACCGCCGCGACCCCGGTGCGCAGGGCCAGCAGCGGCGCGAGGGAGCCGAGGACGACCGTGCCGGCGCCGAGGGCGACGACGGTGTCGTAGCCGGTCAGCCGGAACACGTCGAGGCGGCTGCGAGCGGCGCGCGGGACGAGCCGGGGGTGCAGCCGGCGTGCCGCGTCGAACGCGGAGTCGGGCAGCCCGGGGTGCAGGACGAGGAAGTCCTCGCAGACGGCCGGACCGGTCAGGGCGAGGCTGCGCAGCAGCACCAGCAGGCCGGGCATCCGGCCCTCGTCGGCGTACGCGGCGAAGGCGATCCTGCGCTTGCCGGTGACGGCGCGCCTGTCGTCGGGCCCGGCGGCCGGACCGCCGTCGGCGCGGCCGGTGCGTCCGTCCGCGGGGGTGGTGTTCATCGGAGCGCGATCCTCATCCCGGTCTCGTCCTCGTGTGCCGTGCGTGCCGTGACCCACTCCCGCTCGCCCGGCAGCAGCTGCCCCGGCAGCAGCTGCCCCGGCAGCCCGAAGCCGATGAGGTCCAGCCGGCCGGCGTCCAGGAAGTCCAGCAGCCGGAGCACCGTGAAGGCGGTGCTGGTCCGCGTGGACCAGCCGTCCTCGCCGAGCAGCGCCGGGTCGTCCAGGGGGTGCCTCAGCGAGGCGTCGCCGACGCGGTCCTGGGCGCCCGCGGCGAGACGGGCGCGCAGGGCCCTGCGCCAGTGCGCGAGGGGGTCGCCGAAGACCAGCCGGGTTCCGGTCCTGCGGTCCCAGGCCGGACCGGTCCACGGGCTGTCGCCGCGCAGCGTGACCGCGTGCAGGTCGGTGCGCGGGGCGCCCTCGGGGAGGGTGTCGCAGCGCACCACCAGGTCGTATCCCTCGATCAGCCCGCCGAGCGCGCTGGCCGGGGCCCGCTCCTCCTCGGCGATCCGGGGCGCCCCCGCGACCAGGCACACCGAGCGTCCCGCGACGAGGCGGCGCAGCGCGGGCACTCCGACGGGCTCGGCGCCGCCGAGCAGGGGGTCGGCCATCCTGTCCCGGTCCAGCAGCCGCCTGTAGGCGGCGTACAGCGCGGCGAGACGGCGGACGCCCGGGTCCGCCATGCCGCCGCCCTCGGCGGTCCGCTGTCGTACGAGGCCGGCGAAGGCGGTACGGGCCTCACCCGCGGGGGTCTCGCGCAGACGGCCACCGCTCTCGCCGGGGAGCAGCGCGGCGGCCTCGTCCAGGAGGGCGCGCAGTTCGTTCAGGGTGGCGATCCGCCGCACGATGTCCTGGGCGGCCGACGGGTTCTGCTGGAGCGTCAGGTGGCGCTCGTACGCCACGACGGCCTCGTCGCTCCGGCCGAGCGCGTCCAGGGCGCTCCCCCGCAGCCGCCAGGCACCCTTGGACCTGGGCCGCAGCGCGGTGGCCTCGACGGCGATGTCCAGGGCGAGGCGGGCCTCGGTGTCACCGCCCGCCTCCAGGGCGAGCCGCCCGGTCCGCAGCAGCGCGTCGAACATGCCGCCCGTGTCGCTGCCGCAGGCCGCCGTGAGGCCGCCGATGGCGGCGACCAGCCGGGTCTGCCGGGCGTCGTCCACGGGGCCGCCCGCGGCGAGGCCCGTGAGGTAGACGCCGCACAGCCGCAGGACGGCGGGCACCGTCGCCGTGGCGTCCTGTCCGGTTCTGGCCCGTACTGCCTTGAGCAGCCCGGTGACGGTCTGGCCCATGCTCGTTCCGCCGTTCTGTCATCAGTGGCCGGCCGGGGCGCGCTCCCCGGTTCCGGGGTCAGAGGCCCAGGCTGGTGCGGGTGCGGCGTACGGTGCGGCGCAGCCGGATCGCCGCTCCTCGCGGGCCGCCGCCGGGAAGCGTGAGCTTCTGGAGGCGCCGCCGCTTGAAGTAGTGCTGCGTGGTGGCGTCGAGGTGGTCCCGCAGCCAGGACTCGGCCTCGGCGCGCAGCGTGGGGTGGAGGCCGGACTGCATGCAGTAGCCGACGGTCCTGACCAGCGGCGCCAGGGTCTCCGGTGCGGTGGACGGCAGTTCGGCCACGGGCTCACCGCTGTGCGCGTCCAGGTCGGGCACGAGGTGGTCGACGATCGTCAGCGGGACGCGGTTGCTGTTCTCGTACGGGGTGATGCGGTCCAGCACGAGACGGGTCCCGACGCGGGCGACGGGGATGCCGTAGTAGGCGGCGGCGGTGAACATCGCGGTCGAGAAGCAGCCGACGACGAGTGTGGGCGCGCAGCGTTCGTAGAGGGTCTCGGCGAGCAGCGGGCCGTCCAGCGTCGTCAGCCGCACCCCCAGCTCGGCGGCGGTGTCGTCCAGCGCCCGCGAGTAGCGGGCCGGCGCGGTGGGGTGCGGTTTGAACAGGACGGAGGTGTGGCCCGCCCGCGCCGCGCCGCGCAGCATGCGGATGTGCAGGTCCTCCTCCTCCTCGGCGGTGAGGATGTTCAGGGCCGCGAGGTACTGCCCGAGGAGCATGGCCGTGGGCGCCGCCTCCACGGCCGCCGCGAGCTGCCGGTCGCCGTCCGCCGATCCTGCGATCTCGCCGAGCACCTTGCGGAAGGAGTCGTTCGGGACGAGCTCGGGCTCGACCCCCGACTCGGCCAGGAGGAGGGGCCGCAGTCCCGGTACGAGGTCCAGGTGCAGCACGCGCTGGATGCGGCAGGCGATGGACCGCGGCACCTTGTTGCGCGTCGGGCCGTAGCTCATCAGGCCGTCGGCGTAGACGTGTACGGCGCTCTCGGCGAAGATCGCGGCGAGTGCGCGGGCGGGGTTGACCTGGATGGATTCGACGGCGAGGTCGACGGGCCCGGTGGGATCGATGCCCCAGGCGAGCCGGAAGGCGCGCTGCCAGAGCTCGGTCTCCTCGGGCCGCGGACCCCAGCCGCTCGGATGGTGCGGGCTGATGGCCTCGTTCCAGTCGACGACGGCGTCGAAGCGGGCCGCGATGTCGCCGTAACCCCGCATGTCCTCCAGCCGGAGGGCGGTTTCGGGGATCGCGGCGTTGTTGGAGACGAGCAGGACGCGATGGCTGTCCTGCCCGGGCCCGAACTGTCCGGCGTCGAGCGCCGCGGCAAGCGTGGCCGCCCCGTAGAGGGTCGAGACCTGGAAGATCTGGGTGCGTCGCGTGGGCATGGGTCAGGCGGCCTTCTGCTTGTCACGCAGGCGGTTGAGCAGGGTGCTGCGCTTGGCGTCCATCATCGTCAGGGTGTGGTCGAGCACCTGCTGCGGCATGCGGTGCAGCGCGGCGGCCGACTCGTGGCGCAGCCGCCGGAAGGTCGCGGGCTCGTACGCGTCCGCCTTCTCGTTGTGGAAGGCGATCATCGCGCAGTAGGTGCGGACCGCCTTGGGAAGGAGGATCTCCGCGTCCCGGTCCTCGCGGATCTCGTCCAGCAGCGTGTCGTAGGCGGGGAAGAAGTCCAGCTGGCGGGAGTCCTTGATCTGGGTCAGGGAGGTGGTGACCCCGCGCCGGTAGAAGACGCCGTACAGGTTCAGCGCCGCGTAGCTGCGTGCCCGCAGGTGCAGCTGCCAGATCCACAGCCGGTCCTCCGCGGTGCGCAGCCGGGTGGTGAAGCGGTGGCCGCCGTCGTCGAAGAGCCGCCGGTGGTAGACGCCCGCCCAGACGAAGGGGTAGTCGACCATCGTCTCGAACCCGGGCGAGGCGATGCCCTCCCGCGGGTCCAGCACGGTCTCACGGAGCGGGGCGGGTGCCCGCTTCACGATCCGGGCGGTGCCGGTGGCCTGGACGTGGTCGGTGCGGGCGAAGTCGCAGTCCAGCCCGGCGGCGGCGTGCAGCAGCCGGCCGAGATGGCCGGGGGCGTACCAGTCGTCGCCGTCGAGGAAGGTGACGAAGTCGCCGCGGGCCGCGTCGATGCCGCTGTTGCGGGCCGCGGCGATGCCCTGGTTCTTCTCGTGCCGGATGACCTCGGCGTTCGGGAGTCTGTCGGCCCAGCGGTCGATGACGGCCGGTGTGTCGTCCGTGGAGCAGTCGTCCACCAGCAGGAACTCGATGTCCGGGCCGGTGTTGCGGGCGAGACTGCCCAGCGTCGTGTCGGCGAAGGCGCCGACATTGTGGAACGGCACGACAACGGACAGTTTCGGCACGCGGACCCTCGCCTTCGATCTTGGTCCGCCCACGCTAGTGACGCGGGTGAAGGGGAGGGTGTCGCACGGCCCGACGAACGGTGAACTCTGGGCGTCCCCGGGGTGACCCGGGGCCGAGGCGAGCCGGGGCCGGGGCCGGGGCGAGCCGGGGCCGGGGCGAGCCGGGCGCCCCTACGCCACCCCGTACCGGGCTTCGATGCCCGCGACGACGATCCACAGGCCGTCCTCGAAGCGTTCGTCGTAGTGGGTGAACATCTCGGCCCCGGCCGCCGCCGCGAGGGGATAGCGCTTCAGTCGTCCGGCCCGCTCGTCGACGTCGTACCCGTCCCGCCGCTCGTCCGGCATGGGCTGGACGCCCTGCTCCTCGGTGACGAAGCCCATCGTGTACGCGTTCACGGTCGTCCCCGCGCGCACCGCCTGCCACAGCTCGAACCCTGCGTCGACCATCGTGCGGAGGTGTGCCTCCAGGCCGTCGGCGTGGTCGGTGCCGGTGAACCGGGCTCCGCTGTAGACCTTGGCGCCGTCGCGGTAGCGGAGCAGCGCCGGCCCGACGGCTACATCGGCTGGGCGGGCGAGGACCTCCGGGGTCTCGCGGAGTACGCCGGACCACTGGGCCTTGACCTCAAGTCCGCTTGAGCTCCTACGGTCCAGGACATGGACTACTCACATGACGACGCGGGGCTGGCCCGGCAGCCGATCGGCTACTGGAGCTGGGCGGCCCACGAGGCGACCGTGACCTACATCAGGGCCGCACTGGCCGAACACGGACTGACCCAGCCTCCCTGGTGGGTCCTCAACCAGCTCACCGAGGCGGACGAGCACGGCCGTCCGCGCGCCGAGGTGGTCGCGCTGCTCCGCGGCTACCTGAACGTCGGCGACGCGCTGGAACCGGAGATCGACGCCCTCATCGCCAAGGGCCTGGTCACGGAGGACCCCGCCACCCGCCTCCGGCTCACCCCCGAAGGACACGCCCTGCGCGCCGAGGCGTTCGAACGGGTCGGCAGGGCGAGCGCGGAGATCCACGCCGGCATCCCGGACGAGGAGTTCGTCGCTGCCCTGAAGGTGCTCCAGCGGATGATCCACAACGTGGGCGGCAAGGCCTGGCACCACTGAGCCCTGCCACCGGACCCGGTCGGACGGGTCCGGCCCGGTTCAGACCCCGCTGAGCGACAGCTTCGCCGCGAACCCGAGGAACAGCACACCCGCCGCCGTGGTGGCCCCCGCCGACAGCCGCTTGCGGCGGTGGAAGAGGGCGGCCAGCCGGGCGCCGCCGAAGATCAGCGTCGAGAGGTAGAGGAAGCTGCCGATCTGCAGGAGGGTGCCGAGCAGGAGGAAGGACAGCGCCGGATAGGCGTACCCCGGGTCGACGAACTGCACGAAGAAGGAGATGAGGAACAGGATGGCCTTCGGGTTGAAGATGCTGACCACGAGCGCCCGCCGGTAGGGGTCTTCCGCGGCTGCCGACGGTGCGGCGCTCTCCTCCGTCAGCTCGGCTGCCCGCCGGTGCCGCTCGCGCCACATCGACGCGGCGGCCCGCATCATCCCGATCGCCAGCCACGTCAGATAACCGGCGCCCGCGTACTTGACGACGGCGAACAGCAGCGGCGTCGTCTGCAGCAGCGAGGCGGCGCCCAGCGCCGACAAGGTCATCAGGACCGTGTCCCCGGTCCACACACCGGCAGCGGCCACATAGCCGGTGCGCACGCCGCGCCGGGCGGCGACGGACAGCACGTACAGCGAGTTCGGCCCCGGCAGCAGAATGATCAGCACCAGGCCGGCGAGATAGGTCGGAAGATCGGTGACACCCAGCATGGACGGAGTGTCGCACGCGGGTACGGCACTCCGTCCAGACGGTTCACATGGCGGAAATCCACCGCCCGTCGCTGCCCGGGACCGGTCCACGGGCCCGGGGGGCCAGCGCGGGATCACTCGCGCGGTGACGACCGGCAGCAGGTCGCGGCTCCCCGGCCCAGGCCGCTCAGAACGCGTCGGTCGGCACGTACGCGCCCCAGATCTCCCGCAGCGCGTTGCAGACCTCGCCCACGGTGGCCCGCGCCTTGAGGGCGTCCTTCATCGGGTAGAGGACGTTGTCCGTCCCCTCGGCCGCCTTCCTGAGTTCCGCCAGCGCCGCGTCCACCGCACCCTGGTCGCGTCCGGCGCGGAGCTTCGCCAGGCGGGCCGCCTGCTGGGCCTCGATCGCCGGGTCGACACGGAGGGGCTCGTACGGCTCCTCCTCGTCCAGCCGGAAGCGGTTGACGCCGACGACGACCCGCTCGCCGCTGTCCGTCTCCTGCGCGACCCGGTAGGCGCTGCGCTCGATCTCGCCCTTCTGGAAGCCGCGTTCGATGGCCTCGACCGCGCCGCCCATGTCCTCGACCTTGAGCATCAGTTCCAGGGCCGCGGCCTCGACGTCGTCGGTCATCCTCTCGACGACGTAGCTGCCGGCGAACGGGTCCACCGTGGCCGTCACGTCCGTCTCGTACGCCAGTACCTGCTGGGTGCGCAGCGCGAGGCGGGCCGACTTGTCGGTCGGCAGCGCGATCGCCTCGTCGAAGGAGTTGGTGTGCAGCGACTGCGTGCCGCCGAGCACGGCGCCCAGGCCCTGGACCGCGACCCGGACCAGGTTGACCTCGGGCTGCTGGGCGGTGAGCTGGACGCCCGCGGTCTGGGTGTGGAAGCGCAGCATCAGGGACTTGGGGTTCCTCGCGCCGAACTCCTCCTTCATCACCCGCGCCCAGATCCGGCGCGCGGCACGGAACTTGGCGACCTCCTCCAGGATCGTCGTACGGGCGACGAAGAAGAAGGAGAGCCGGGGCGCGAAGTCGTCCACGTCCATGCCCGCGGCGACGGCGGTGCGGACGTACTCGATGCCGTCCGCGAGCGTGAACGCGATCTCCTGCGCGGGCGAGGCGCCCGCCTCGGCCATGTGGTAACCGGAGATCGAGATGGTGTTCCACTTCGGGATCTCGGCCCGGCAGTACTTGAAGATGTCGGCGATCAGCCGCAGCGACGGCTTCGGCGGGAAGATGTACGTGCCCCGGGCGATGTACTCCTTGAGCACGTCGTTCTGGATGGTGCCCGTGAGCCGGTCCGCGGGCACGCCCTGCTCCTCGGCGACCAGTTGGTAGAGCAGCAGCAGGAGCGACGCGGGGGCGTTGATGGTCATCGAGGTGGAGACCTCGCCCAGCGGGATGCCGTCGAAGAGGACGCGCATGTCGTCGAGCGAGTCGATGGCGACCCCGACCTTGCCGACCTCGCCGGAGGCGATGGGGGCGTCCGAGTCGTGCCCCATCTGGGTCGGCAGGTCGAACGCGACGGACAGGCCGGCGGTGCCGTTGGCGATCAGCTGCTTGTAGCGGGCGTTGGACTCCGTGGCGGTGCCGAATCCCGCGTACTGCCGCATGGTCCACGGCCGGCCCGTGTACATGGTGGGGTAGACACCGCGTGTGAAGGGGTACGCCCCGGGCTCGCCCAGTTTCTCGTCGGCCCGCCAGCCGTCGAGGGCGTCCGGCCCGTACACCGGCTCGATGGGCAGTCCCGACTCGGACTCACGCGTCATGTGCTGTGCCTCCCGCTCAAGCTACTTACCGGTAACAAATCTCGCGACGGACTCTAGCGGCGACGCCCCGGTCTGTCGGGAGCCCTCCGCTGGGAGCTTGCTCACAGCGCGCGCCCCCGCCCCGGACGGACCACTCCCATCATGCGCAGGATTCGGCAACCGGGCAGGGCGGGAATCCGTCTCCTGGGACATCCGCGTCACGCGGGCGGCGGCAGGACAGCCAGGGGGGCCGATGATGGGACGTGTACGGGCCGGCAGCCGGACAGGCGGGGTGCGCGCGGCGGCCGCGTGTGCGGTCGTGCTGGCCGCCCTCACGGCGGGTTGCACGGACACGTCCGCCGGGCCGGCGGGCCCCGCCACCCCGCCGGGGACGGCCGCGTCGTCCCCGGACGACGCCAAGCCGAGCGGCGGCCCGGCCACCCCGTCGGCGTCCGCGACGGCGCCGGCGACACCGACCGCCCGCCCCTCGGCACCGCCCCGGACACTGATGTCGGTCGGCGACCGGAGCGAGCGGGTACGGGAACTCCAGGCGAGGCTGCGGCAGATCGGCCACTTCGACCGCAGCCCCACCGGCTACTACGGCACCCTGACGGCCGCGGCGGTGCGCTCCTTCCAGGGCAAGCGGGACCTCCCCCGTACGGGCGGGACCGACCCGGTGACGTGGCGGCGACTGCTGGCGATGACGAGGAAGCCGACGGCCCGGGAACTGGACCCGCCGACCGACAGGCCGGTCGCCCGGCCCGACGCGCGGTGCATGACGGGCCGGGTGCTGTGCATCAGCAAGAACAGCCGCACACTGGCCTGGATGATCGACGGCCGGGTGGTCTCCGCGATGGACGTCCGGTTCGGCTCGCAGTACACGCCCACCCGCGAGGGCGCCTTCTCGGTGTACTGGAAGTCCCGGCACCACGTCTCGACGCTCTACGACACCCCCATGCCGTACGCGATGTTCTTCAGCGGCGGCCAGGCCGTGCACTACTCACCCGACTTCGCGGCCCGTGGCTACGGCGGCGCGTCGCACGGATGCGTGAACGTGCGGGACGAGGGGAAGATCGCGTCGCTGTTCGCCCAGGTGAAGAACGGCGACAAGGTCGTCGTCTACCGGTAGCCGGGACCGGCGGGGCGATCGGGGGCGCGGGCGGGACCGGGGGAACGTGTCCCGCCCGCGCCGGATGCGCCGAGCCGAAGGTACGGGGGGAACCCCGGCTCGTTGCGCGGCCGATGACCAGTCGGCACTCACTACTGCGCCGCAGCGCCGAAGAACGTTACAGCTGACACGTTCGCGCAGGTCACAGGCGTACCCGCAGGTAGGGTCAGCGGCGCACGGGCAGGGTGGACAGCAAGCGGGGGAAGGCCGTCGGCCGCGCCCCGGGCCCCTCACCCGGCGCGTCCCGTGTGGGGAAGCTGACGGGCGGGAAGGGCCCTCCGGCATCGTCGCCGAGCCCTTGGCCGCCGCCCGCCTTGCCGCCTGTGCGGCCGTCCGCCGCGAGGACGCGGTCGCAGAAGCGGTCCAGGTTGCGCTCCCCGTCGGCGAGTTCGAGGAGCCGGCGCTCCTGGTCCTTGCTCAGGGCGTCGGCGCGGTACTCGCGGCACGCCCGGACGGACTTCGCGAACACCCCGCCCGCCGCCCCTCCGGGTGCGTCGCGCCCGTCCGCGGGCTCCCGCGCACCGTCGTCGTCCCTGCTCCTGTCCCGGCCGCCGTCCTGCGGGGCGGGCGGGGCGCCGCCGCCCGACGGGCTCGGCGGCACACCGTCGGCCGGCCTCTCCTCGGCACCGCCGGGCTTCTTCGAGGGCGGCGGAGTGCCGGGCGCCTCCGGCACCGCGGACGGCGGGGGGACGGAGCGCTCCGCCTCGGGCGCCTCTTCGCCCATCTCCTCCGGGGACGCGGCGGCGGACACGGAGACCGCGGGAACCGGTGCGCCGTGGCTGCCGAACGGCGCGGGCAGCATGCCCGCGCCTCCGGCGAAGGCCACCCCGCCGAGCGCGCATCCCGCGAGCGAGACGGCCAGGCAGAAGCGCACCGGGCGCGTCCAGCGCGGACGCCGGGGTGACGCCGCGGGCGCCGCCCCGATCCGTACGGTGTGCGGGGCGCCGGCGGAACGCGCGGCGGCCCGCTCGCCGCTGCCGGATGCCTTGCGGAAGGCGGCCATCGCCGCGGCCTCGCCGGGAAGTTCACCGCCGGCCGGGGCGGGGGTCCGTATCGCCCGCAGCGCTTCCTCCAGCTGCGGCAGTGCGGTCCCGCCGTGATCGTCGACGGACCCGACGCACGCGCCGCGGAGGAGTTCCTCCGCGGCGTCCGCGTCAAGCCACCCGTGTTGCTCGTCGGCCATCACATGTCCCTCTGCGTCCACGGACGCGAATGCGTCACACCGGCGGGCGCCGCCCCGCCCTTGCGGGAGGGGCGCTGCGCGGGCACCGCGCCGAGTCCCGGCCCGGCCGCCGGAATCTCGCCCTCCTGGCCGCTGTCGCCCCCCACCAGCTCGGCGAGCCTCTTCAGACCGCGGTGGGCCGCGGTGCGGACCGCACCGGGACGCTTGCCCAGTGTCCGGGCGGCACTCTTGGCGTCGAGGCCGATCACCACGCGCAGTACGACGGCCTCGGCCTGGTCCTGCGGCAGTTGCGCGATGAGTGACATGGCACGCCCGGTACCGAGGGACTCCAGCGCCTCCCCCGCCGTGTCGGACTCGGCGGCCTCTCCGGCCAGTTCGCTCTCGTCGCCACCGATCGCGGGGCGCCTGCCCCGCATCCTGATGTGGTCGAGCGAGCGGTTGCGCGCTATGCGGGCGGCCCAGCCCCGGAAACGGTCGGCGTCGCCGCTGAAGCTGCCGAGGTCCCGCGCTATCTGCAGCCAGGCCTCGGACGCCACGTCCTCTGCGTCCGGTTCACCGACCAGCGTCCGTATGTAGCCGAGCAGCCGCGGGTGCACGGCGCGGTACACAGTACGGAAGGCGTCCTCGTCCCCGTCCTGTGCCGCGAGCACCGCGGCGGTCAGCTCCGCGTCGTCCCCCAGCACCTCAACCCGCCCCGCTGATCTCGATCGCAGCTGGTCACCACTGCCGCGCAGCCCTGCGCGAATCAGCACGCTACGTGCTCGGACAGTGCCCCGTCCATGACTTGTACAACCCGCAACTGTCTCCTGACGCGCTGCGGTGTGACAGAAAACGCACTCATGGCGCAGAGATGAGTACGGGGCCGCACTGCGGTCCCGTGAAAGACGGCCGGGGCCTCTCCTGTGGGGGGTGGCGGCCCCGGTCGTCCTTCCGTCGTCCCGCGGCCCGGTCCGGGCAGGTGCGGGAGGCCACCCCGGCCCGGTACGGGCAGGTGCGGTACACCGCCTTCCGCCGCTCCCAGCAGGCCACTTCGCCCTCGCTGCTCCGATCCGTGCGGCCGGACGTCCTGACTCGGCCCGCGCGTTCCGCGACGCACTGCTTCCCGTGCGGGTGCCCGCACGGTCCGGCCGGTGAGTCGGCGCCCGCCTCCCACGCCCCCGCTTCCACGGACACCCGGGGCGGCAGAACCTCATCCACATAATTGACCGTACAAGCACATTTTCCTGAGGTCGGTCCCGGCCCGCCCCTCACGGCGAAGCAGCGGCGACGACCTGTGCGGGCCCGCCACGACGCGGTTCGCACTTCGGAGGTTGGGACATGACACGACTCGACGGCAGGACCGCTCTCGTCACGGGCGGATCGCGAGGAGTGGGCGCCGCCGTGGTCCGGCGTCTGGCGGCGGAGGGGGCGGCCGTGGCCTTCACCTACACCAGCTCGGCGGACAAGGCCGAGAGCGTCGTGGCCGACGTCGTCGCGGCGGGCGGGCGGGCCGTCGCCTACCGCGTCGACCAGGCCGACACCGGTGAGGCGTCCTCACTCCCCGGCCGGGTGATCGAGGACCTCGGGCGTCTCGACATCCTCGTGCACAACGCGGCCGTCTACGTGACCGGAACCGTCGACGACCCCGGCCACGACGCGGAGGCGCTCGCCCGTCAGCTCGCCGTGAACGTCGTGGGCGTCGCCGCCACCACGCGAGGCGCAGCGCCCGTCCTGTCCGACGGCGCGCGCATCGTGGTGATCTCCAGCGTGGCCGCGATCCAGTCGATGGCCGCGGCCGGGAGCGACTACGCCGCGTCGAAGGCCGCACTGGAGGCCTACGCCCGGGGGTGGGCCCGTGACCTCGGGCGCCGCGGCATCACTTCGAACATCGTCCAACTCGGCACCATCAACACCGACATGAACCCCGAGACGACCGAGGGCGCGCGGACCATGGCCGGCCTTCTGCCCCTCGGACGCTACGGTCAGCCGCACGAGGTGGCCGGGGTCGTCGCCTTCCTGGCCGGTGAGGACTCGTCCTTCGTCACCGGCGCCACGATCCGGGTCGACGGCGGCCTGCTGGCGTGATCCCGTTCCGGCGTACCGCCCCGGACGGGGCCGTTTCGGCCTGCCCGCCGGGACGGGGTGCGCCGGCCGGCCCGCCCGACGTCACCGCGCGCGGCCGCGGGCCCGCCTCGACATCACCGCGCGCAGGACGCGCCGCCCCTCGGCCGACAGGTCCAGCACCTGTCGCAGGCCCGCCCCTCCGCCGGCCGTGCCGGCGTTCTCGGCGAGCACGTCCAGGATCTCGCTCTGGCGCAGCACCTCGCCGCTGACCAGCGGTCCGCCGTCGGCCGCCCCGCCCGTGCGGCACCGCTCCAGCGCGTCCGCGCCCCCCGCCGGGAAGTCGAACTCCCGGTGCACGTCCAGCGCGAGGAGCGAGCACGCGTCCGCCCAGGCCCTCAGCGGCCCGGCCGTGAACTCCCGCGGCGCGGCACCGAGCATCGCGCGCACCCGCGAGGCAGTGCCGTCGTCGGCCACGGGCGCGGAACGCTCCATCGCCGCGTGCACGGCGTCGAGGCGTTCCGCCCACTGCTCGCCGGTATCGCAGCTCACCCAGAGCGGGCGCAGCGGCTCGGGATCACCCCCGTCGTCCGGCGGTGTGAGACAGCGGTCCAGACAGGCGAGTGCACTCGCCGCCAGGCTCCGCTCGTCGGCACGGGCGATCTGCTCCATCAGAGTCATCGACGACGCCTCCCCTCGTATCGCGGCTGCTCCGCCGCTCAGTGACGAGGGCTGTGCTGCCTGTTACCGCGTACAGCGCCAGGTGGCCGAAAAGCGTCACTCGGCCCACGGGAAATCGGGTGCCAGGGCTCAGCCGCGGAGGCCCTCGACGCCCAGACGGTCCAGGAATGCGGAGAAAAGTTCATCGGCGGACCACTCCGGTTCCTCGACGCGCAGGAGTTCGAGCAGGGGTCCCTCCGCCACGCCGCGGCCTGATTCGGCCGCCCACCGCACCGCCCGTGCCGCCGCGTCCTCGGGCGGCAGGAAGAGGTCCTCCAGCGTCGTGCCGTCCCGGACGAGATGTGCCGCCATGGGCGCGCGCCCGAGGCAGGCGTACCAGGATCCGCTGTACGGGCCCGCGGCCTCCACGGCCACGCAGACCCCGTCCATGACGTAGCCGAGCAGCACGGGCGCCCGCGCGGCGTCGGCGAGCGCGGCCATGGGGCGGAGCGGCGGATCGCCGGGGTGGCACCAGACCTGCCAGCCGTCGGCGCGGTACTCACGCAGCGTCAGCAGGCCGCGCGCCTCCCTCAGCGCGGGGTGTTCCGGGAGCGGTTCACCGCTGCGGCCCACCAGGTAGACGCCCCAGAACCCCACGTCGCGCTCCCCCCGCGGTCCGGGCTGCCATTCTGCCCGCCGGACGGGCGGTGGGAGCGCGAAACGGTCCGACTCAGGCCTGCGGCACCCCGGCGGGCGCGGGCACGGGCACGGACGACGGGGGCATCCCGAGGGCCGCACGCTCCCCCTGCATCCGGGTCAGCCTGCGCACGAAGACGATCGCCGCGACGGCCGCGGCGATGTCGAGCACGTCGGCGGCCATGATCAGGGTCACGGAGTCCGCGAGAGCGGGCGAGAAGTCGGTCGCCTCGTAGTTCCTGGTCGCGACCTGGGCGACCAGCGTCGACCCGAGGTAGAGCGTCCACCAGAGGTTGAGCGGCGCCTTCGAGGCATCGCGCCAGCTGCCGTCCGGGTTGGTCTGCGCGCTCGCGGTCCAGATGCCCGCCGCGATCCGTCGCGGCAGCCAGATGTTGCCGATGGGGATGAACCACGCACCGATCGCCCAGCCCGGCCGCATGGGCTGCAGACTCGCGTCGAACACCTCGGCGTTGAGCCGCACCCGGCGGAACCAGATGATGAAGACGATGGCGGTGACCAGCAACGCGAGCGCCTGTGCCGAGGTGACCCGCTGGTAGACGAGCTGGGAGTGGGTGGTCGAGCCGGCGTCGTACAGCACCGTGCCAGGGATGGTCGTGAGGTTCGCGTACTCGCCCCGGAGGCTGAGCTCGGCCACGAGGGCGACCACGTCGACCGCGATGACCACTCCCAGCAGTACCACGACGGCCTTCGCGAGCCCGGCCGGCGAGCGCAGCCGGTGCAGCCCCTCCGCCATCGGGGCCGGACCGGGCTGCATCAGCCCGTTCGGCGGCGCGAAACGGGTGGCCGCGCAGACGGAGCACCGCCCGTCCGCGGATGCCGCAGGTCTCGTACCGCAGGTCGTGCACAGCATGAAGGGACCCCCCCAGGGTTCCGGTTCTCGGATGTCGGCCGCGCGTCCCTCCCCAAGGAGCGCGCGGCCAGCGGAACCTAACCCTTCTCCGACCCGATGTCCACGGAGTTGACGGTCAGTTCGACGCGTCGACCTCGTCGGCGAGCGAGGTGAAGTCGGCCCAGGTCAGCTCGGGCGTGCCCGGGTCCCACAGCTTCTGCGAGACGGCGTTCAGCGGCATCCGGATGCCGGCGGCGACCTGTGCCTGCGTCTGCGCGTCCGGGAAGTCGCCCCAGACCGCGAACCGGCCGCCGAGGATCTGCTTCGAGTAGCGCTCGGACACCGGCTCGGTGCCGCGGAGGACGAACGGGGTCCACCGCTCGTAGATCCGCTTGCCCGTCGGGTACGTGAAGTCGTTGGGCTCGCCGAGCACGTAGTAGAGGAACTCGTCGTTGAGGTTGACGACCTTGCGGCCCTCGGCCAGGTAGTCCTGGGGCGGCCGGGCGCCGATCTCCTTGCCCGTCCAGTACTCGACCTCGATGCCCTTGTCCGCGGTGACCGTACCTCCGCTGAAGAAGCCGTCGTTCCACGCCTTGGGGATCTTCTCGGCCTTGCGGATGACCGCGGCGCGGTCGTTCAGCCAGCCCTCCGCCAGGTCCTGGACGGTGGCGTCGGAGCCGTACGTGTCCCGCGCGGCGGCGGCGAGCTGCGGGTAGGAGGCCTGCGGGTCGCTCACCGTGAGGGCCTGGTACTCGTCCGCCCCGACGTGGAACCAGTCGCCGGGGAAGAGCTCGGCGTACTCGCTCAGGAGATCGTCGACGATCTTCGCCGACCCGGGCCGGGAGATGTCGATGGCGCCCTGCCTGGCCACGCCCTGCGTGTTGCGGAGCTGGAGATCCGGGTGGGCGCGCAAAACGGCACCGAGATGTCCGGGGGAGTCGATCTCGCCGACCACCGTGATGTGCAGGCTCTGCGCGAGTTTCACGATCCGGCGTACGTCGGCCTTGCTCAGGTGTTCGTCGGAGACGACCTCGGGGTGCGTGTCGGACTCGATCCGGAAGGCCTGGTCGTCGGAGAAGTGCAGGCCGAACTGGTTGAGTTTGAGGTCGGCCATCTCGCGCAGCCGGGCCTCTATCCAGTCCACGGAGTAGTACTTGCGCGCGATGTCGAGGTTGAACCCGCGCTGGGGCCGGTCCGGCGTGTCGCGCACGACGCCCTCGGGCACGGTGCCGTCGGCGCTCAGCGACTGCTTGAGCGTGCGGGTTCCGTAGAAGACGCCCGCCTGCCCGGGGCCGCTGATGGTGACCCGGCCGTCCGCGGTCTTCAGGGTGTACGACTCGGGGCCGCCCTTGCCGCCGCTGGAGAGCGCGAGTTCGACGTCACCCGCACGGGCGGACTTCTCACCGCGGTAGTCGATCTTCAGCTCCTCGGCGAGCAGCTTCGCCTCGTCCGCGAGTCCGGGGTCGTCCACGACGACCGAGCTGTCGGCGCCCGGCTTCCAGCCGGGCCCGCGCGCGGGGGTGTGCTCGCGCACCGCGGGTATCGTCCGCGGCGCCGTGGAGAGCGGATAGCTCCGGGACGGGGACGGCGAGGTGCGCGCCGAGGCGGCACCGCCGTTCCGGGTCCCGGAGCCGGAGTCGTCGGGCCAGACCGCGAAGGTCAGGGTGACGGCGGCTGCGACGGCGACGGCCGCGCCGGCCACCATGGTTCCGCGTGAGGGCGACATCGGTCAGAATCCTCCGGATCGGGGGAAAAACAGTTCAAAGAAGACGAGGAAGCCGGACAATTCCCCTGCTCAATTCGTCCATCAAGCGTTCCGAAACTCTCCCGTGCGGGTGAATTTCTCGCATCCTTCGGTTGGTGGTCGCTCGGTCTCGCTAGCGTTAGGGCACATACATCCCAGTCCTCACTTCCGCCCCCTGAGCAACCTCGCCGCTCCCAGACCCGTCTGCAGGGTCACAGATGCCTTTCGTCCGAGGAGTCCCGCTGTCCAGGTCCAGCGAGTCCCACGCCGGCCTGCCTGAACAACCTCGGCAGGCAGGGCGGGCCGCCGTACCCGTCCAGGGTCAGGGCCCCGCTCCGGCCGTGTGCGACGTACCGGCGGAGGCTCCTGTTCCGGAACCAGTCTCGGGGAGCGCTCGCAAGAATGCCCACTCGAACGGGATCCGTCACTTCAACGCCTGGCCGCGCGAACTCGCCGAGGCCGCCCTGCTGGAGTGCTGCGGCAGCCGGCGCTGGGCCCTGCGCATGGCCGCCCACCGGCCCTACCCCGACCTGGACACCCTGCTCGCCGCCTCCGACGAGGCGGGTTACGACCTCGCGCCCTCCGACATCGCCGAAGCGCTCGCGACGGAGAGCGCGCCCTGTCTGCACCACGCCGCGCCCCGCGCGGCCCACCTGGCGCTGCGGGCGGCCCACGCCGCCTACGAGAGCCGCTTCGGGCACGTCTTCGTGATCTGCCTCGACGGGCTGCGTCCCTCCCAGCACGTCGACCAAGTGCTCGCGGCCATCCGCACCCGACTGGCCCACGAGCCGGACGAGGAGCGGGCACTGACCGCGGAGGAGATGCGACGACTCGCCCGGGGCCGCATCATCGAGCTGGTGACGGAGGCGGGATGTCCGGCCGGCCCGGCCTCCCCGCTGCCGTACGACCCCCGATAGCCCGTCCGTGCCTGTTTGATTGCCACTTTGATCACACCGACGGGCCCCGCCGCCATGGAACCGACAAAGCGTCGCTACGATGGCCGGGGCCGGTGGACCGTACCCGGCCGGGTCAGACCGACAGTCAAGCCGGCCGACCCCAATCCCCGCTCCCGGAGGGTTCTTCCGTGCCGGCTGGAACGCTGTACCGCGGCCGGGAAGGCATGTGGTCCTGGGTGGCTCATCGAGTCACCGGTGTCCTCATTTTCTTCTTCCTGTTCGTACACGTCCTGGACACCGCTCTCGTGCGTGTCTCCCCCGAGGCGTACGACGAGGTCGTGGCCACCTACAAGACCCCGCTCGTCGCGCTGCTCGAGTACGGCCTGGTGGCCGCCATCCTGTTCCACGCGCTGAACGGTCTCCGGATCGTCGCCGTGGACTTCTGGGCCAAGGGCCCGCGCTACCAGAAGCAGATGCTCTGGACCGTCCTCGGCATCTGGATCGTGCTGATGGTCGGGGCCCTGTACCCCGTCCTCGGCCACGCCGTACGCGAAGTCTTCGGGAGCTGAGGCCAATGTCCACCGAGACTCCTTCGTCGGCGATCGGCGACGTCGAGGCCGTGAGCCTGTTCGACGTCGACAACCCGGCACCCGTGATCGAGCCCCCGCGCCAGCGCACGGGCAAGACCCCCAAGGCCTCGCGCACCAACTTCGAGATGTACGCCTGGCTCTTCATGCGCCTGTCGGGCATCGTGCTGGTCGTCCTGGTCATCGGCCACCTGCTGATCCAGCTGGTGCTCGACGGCGGCGTGTCCAAGATCGGCTTCGCGTTCGTCGCGGGCCGCTGGGCCTCGCCGTTCTGGCAGCTCTGGGACCTGGGGATGCTGTGGCTCGCCATGCTCCACGGCGCCAACGGCCTCCGTACGGTCATCAACGACTACGCCGAACGGGACACCACCCGTTTCTGGCTGAAGATGCTCCTGTACACCGCCACGGTGTTCACCGTCCTGCTGGGCACGCTGGTGATCTTCACCTTCGACCCGAACATCCGCTAGGCGCCGGGACAGAGGGACCAGAGGAAAACCATGCAGATCCACAAGTACGACACCGTCATCGTCGGCGCCGGCGGCGCCGGCATGCGCGCGGCCATCGAGTCGACCAAGCGCAGCCGCACCGCCGTGCTGACGAAGCTCTACCCCACCCGCTCCCACACGGGCGCCGCGCAGGGCGGCATGGCCGCCGCGCTGGCGAACGTGGAGGAGGACAACTGGGAGTGGCACACCTTCGACACGATCAAGGGCGGCGACTACCTGGTCGACCAGGACGCCGCCGAGATCCTGGCGAAGGAGGCCATCGACGCCGTCCTCGACCTGGAGAAGATGGGCCTTCCGTTCAACCGGACGCCCGAGGGCCGCATCGACCAGCGCCGCTTCGGCGGTCACACCCGTAGCCACGGCGAGGCCCCGGTCCGCCGGTCCTGCTACGCCTCGGACCGCACGGGCCACATGATCCTCCAGACGCTGTACCAGAACTGCGTCAAGGA
This sequence comes from Streptomyces sp. NBC_00178, assembly GCF_036206005.1. Lineage (NCBI taxonomy): Bacteria > Bacillati > Actinomycetota > Actinomycetes > Kitasatosporales > Streptomycetaceae > Streptomyces > Streptomyces sp. NBC_00178. The sequence continues at coordinate 4,550,055 of NZ_CP108143.1, read as the reverse complement.
GGGCGTGGAGTTCTTCAACGAGTTCTACGTGCTCGACCTCCTGCTCCAGGACGTCGACGGGGTCAAGAAGTCCGCGGGCGTCGTCGCCTACGAACTGGCGACCGGCGAGATCCACGTCTTCCAGGCGAAGTCGATCATCTTCGCCTCCGGCGGCACCGGCAAGTTCTTCAAGGTGACCTCCAACGCGCACACCCTGACCGGTGACGGCCAGGCCGCCGCGTACCGCCGCGGCCTGCCGCTGGAGGACATGGAGTTCTTCCAGTTCCACCCGACGGGCATCTGGCGCATGGGCATCCTGCTGACGGAGGGCGCCCGTGGTGAGGGCGGCATCCTCCGCAACAAGGACGGCGAGCGCTTCATGGAGAAGTACGCGCCGGTCATGAAGGACCTCGCGTCCCGTGACGTCGTGTCCCGCTCCATCTACACGGAGATCCGTGAGGGCCGCGGCTGCGGTCCCGAGGGCGACCACGTCTACCTCGACCTCACGCACCTCCCGCCGGAGCAGCTCGACGCGAAGCTCCCGGACATCACGGAGTTCGCGCGCACCTACCTCGGCATCGAGCCCTACACGGACCCGATCCCGATCCAGCCGACCGCGCACTACGCCATGGGCGGCATCCCGACCAACGTCGAGGGCGAGGTGCTGGCCGACAACACCACCGTCGTCCCGGGCCTGTACGCCGCCGGCGAGGTCGCCTGCGTGTCCGTGCACGGCGCCAACCGCCTCGGCACCAACTCCCTGCTCGACATCAACGTCTTCGGACGCCGGTCGGGCATCGCGGCCGCCGAGTACTCCGCGAAGAACGACTTCGTCGAGCTTCCGGAGAACCCGGCGAAGCTGGTGGAGGAGCAGGTCGAGCGGCTCCGCAACTCGACGGGCACCGAGCGGGTGGCCGCGCTCCGCACGGAGCTGCAGGAGTGCATGGACGCCAACGTGATGGTGTTCCGCACCGAGCAGACGATCAAGACCGCGGTCGACAAGATCGCGGAGCTGCGGGCGCGGTACCTGAACGTGTCCATCCAGGACAAGGGCAGGCGGTTCAACACGGACCTGCTGGAGGCCATCGAGCTGGGCAACCTGCTCGACCTGGCCGAGGTCATGGCCGCCTCCGCGCTGGCCCGCAAGGAGTCCCGCGGCGGTCACTACCGCGAGGACTACCCGAACCGCGACGACGTCAACTTCATGCGCCACACCATGGCGTACCGCGAGGTCGCGGACGACGGCACCGAGTCGATCCGGCTCGACTACAAGCCGGTCGTCACGACCCGCTACCAGCCGATGGAGCGTAAGTACTGATGGCTACCCCGACTCTGGAGAAGACCGACAAGGCCGAGGCCGGCTTCGGCAACTCCCCCTACATCACGGCCACCTTCCGGATCCGCCGGTTCAACCCGGAGGTCTCGGACGAGGTCCAGTGGCAGGACTTCCAGATCTCGATCGACCCGAAGGAGCGTGTCCTCGACGCCCTTCACAAGATCAAGTGGGAGCTGGACGGCACCCTGACCTTCCGCCGTTCCTGCGCGCACGGCATCTGCGGTTCCGACGCGATGCGGATCAACGGCAAGAACAGGCTCGCCTGCAAGACGCTGATCAAGGACATCAACCCGGACAAGCCGATCACGGTCGAGGCCATCAAGGGCCTCACGGTCCTCAAGGACCTCGTGGTCGACATGGACCCGTTCTTCCAGGCGTACCGCGACGTCATGCCCTTCCTCATCACCAAGGGCAACGAGCCGACGCGCGAGCGCCTGCAGTCCGCCGAGGACCGCGAGCGCTTCGACGACACCACCAAGTGCATCCTGTGCGCCGCGTGCACATCCTCGTGCCCGGTGTTCTGGAACGACGGCCAGTACTTCGGCCCGGCGGCCATCGTCAACGCGCACCGCTTCATCTTCGACTCGCGCGACGAGGGCGGCGAGCAGCGGCTCGAGATCCTCAACGACCGTGACGGCGTGTGGCGTTGCCGCACGACGTTCAACTGCACGGACGCCTGCCCGCGTGGCATCGAGGTCACCAAGGCGATCCAGGAAGTCAAGCGTGCTCTGATCACGCGTCGCTTCTGACTCACGCGTCACTGCCAGGAGGCCCCGTTCCCCGCACCGTCCGTGCGGGGAACGGGGCCTCTTCGTGCGTCGGGGCGCGCCGGGGCGGTACGGTCGTGCGGAGCCTGACCGGCTCGCCTCTCCCGGTGCAGCACAGCGCGGGAGCAGATGCCTTGAGGGAGAACGGGGAACGCTGTGAGCGATCCGAATCCGTACGCGGACGACTCATACAAGTGGGGCCCGCCGCAGCCGCCGGGCAATCCGCCCACGATGCCGGACGGCCAGGGCTACGGCTATCCGGCGCCGGGCGCCCCCGCGTACGGCTACCCGCAGCCGCTGCCGGAGTCCGCGGCGCAGCCCGGCCCCGGGTACGGCTATCCGGGGCCGGGCCAGCCGACGCAGCCCGGCTTCAACCTGCCGGCGCAGCACGGGGGGACCGGCGGGGTGCCCATGCTCTCGTTCGGGGACATCACCGTGATGAACGACGGGATCGTGACGCCGTCCGGCACCATGCCGCTGAAGGGCGCGGTGTGGACGGCGACGGACATGTCGCGCACGGAGGAGAAGATCCCCACCGTCGGCATCGTGCTGGCGATCGTCTTCGCGCTGTTCTGCCTGATCGGCCTGCTGTTCCTCCTGATGAAGGAGAAGCGCACGACCGGCTTCATCCAGGTCACCGTCACCAGCGCCGGCCGCCACCACTCGACGATGATCCCGGCGACGGGTCCCGAGACCTTCCAGATGGTCATGTCGCAGGTCAACACCGCGCGTTCCATGAGCGCCTGAGGTCGGAGCCCCGAGGTCCGGGCGGCCCCGCAGCCGGGTCGCGCGGGCAACCGCCGCGGAGCCCGATGACACCTGGTTCACGCCGGGGACCGTTCCACCGGTCCCCGGTTTTCCTGTTCCCGTGCTCTTCCGCGCCGCGCGAGCGCCGGATCTGACGGCCGATCATCTCGCGGCGCCCGACGTGCCGTACGCCGGTCCGGGCACCTCGCTCTCAATACTTGAACGCGTTCAAGAATAGGCCTACAGTCGGTGCGACAACATTTTGAACGCGTTCAAGGGAGGGTGGGGCATGGACCTCACTGTGCTCGCGTACGTCATCTACCTGCTCGTCAGCGTGGCGCTCACCGTATGGGTCGCCCGCACACTGAGCCGCAACGGCAAGGTCTTCCTCGCCGACGTGCTCCGGGGCGACGAGAAGCTCGCCGACGCGGTGAACCACCTGCTGGTGGTCGGCTTCTACCTGCTGAACCTGGGCTTCGTGACCCTCTACCTGAAGAACGCGGACGGGGTCACCGACGCCAGGCAGCTGTTCGAGGCGCTGTCGGTGAAGACGGGCGTCGTCCTGCTCGTCCTGGGCGCGATGCACCTGGGCAACGTCTACGTCCTCAACAGGATCCGCCGCCGGAGCCTGATGGAGCGCGACCAGACGCCGCCGGTACCGCCGCAGGGCTGGGCCGGCCCGGGCAGCCAGGGCCCCTGGGCCGCACCCGCCGCCGGGAAGTGAGCGGCATGGCCCGCACACGCCCCGGCGGACCGCCCGTCGGCCGCATCACGGTCCTCTACGACAGCCGCTGCCCCCTCTGCCTCCATCTGCGGCGGTGGCTGGAGGGACAGCGGCAGCTCGTCCCCCTCGACCTCGTCCCGGCCGATTCCCCGGAGGCGCGGCGCCGCTTCCCCGGACTCGACCACGCGGCCACGCTCGACGAGATCACCGTCGTCGGTGACGGGGGTCAGGTCTACCGGGGGACCTCGGCCTGGATCGTCTGCCTCTGGGCTCTCGCCGAGCACCGGCCCAAGGCCCACTGGCTCACCACTGCGGCCGGACGGCCCTTCGCGAGGGCGACCGTACACGCCGCGGCGGCGATCCGGTCCGTCACCACGGAGCCGTGCGGCTCCGCCGGGGCGGCCTGCCGGCTGCCGGATCCCGCGGGCGGATCTCCCGGATAGCCTTGGCCCCGTGGTGAAGGAAGAGGAGAACGTGGCTGACGCGAACGCGGCGAAGCCGTCAGGGACCGGCAGGGTCCCCAAGGCATCCAGTGCCTCCAAGAGCGAGCAGACCCGCACGCTGATCCTGGAGACCGCGCTCCGGCTGTTCGAGGAGCGCGGGTACGACAGGACCACGATGCGGGCCATCGCCCAGGAGGCGGGCGTCTCCGTGGGGAACGCCTACTACTACTTCTCCTCGAAGGAACACCTGGTCCAGGGCTTCTACGACCGGATCGCCGCCGAGCACGCGGCGGCCGTCCGGCCGGTCCTCGACGGCGACGCCGATCTCGCCGTCCGCATCCGGGGCGTACTCCTGGGCTGGCTGGACGTGGCCCAGCAGTACCACCGGTTCGCGGCCCAGTTCTTCAAGAACGCCGCCGACCCGGAGAGCCCGCTCTCACCGTTCTCGGAGGATTCCGTCGCGGCCCGCGAGGCCGCGATCTCGATCCACCGGAACTGCCTGGCCGGGTCGGACGTCAAGCGCGACCCCGAGCTGGACCAGTTGCTGCCCCAGCTCATGTGGCTGATGCAGATGGGACTGGTGCTGTTCTGGGTCTACGACCGGACCGAGAACACCGAGCGCAGCCGCCGGCTGGTCGAGCGCACCGCGCCGCTCGCCGCACGGGCGATCGCACTCTCCCGCTTCCGGGTGCTGCGACCGCTCGTGCGGCAGGTCCACGACGTGCTGGTGGAGTTCATGCCCGGGGCCGGGAACCCCCGGGACGTCAGATCCAGCTGAGTTCCCAGAGCCGCCAGATCCCGGTGCCGTCCGAGAGGTACTGGGAGCCCGACACGTCCGGGGTGGCGACGACGTAGTCCTTCTTCTGCCACAGCGGGATCAGCGGCACGTCCTCGCCGACCAGTTGCTGGAGCTCCTTGAAGTCGGCCGACGTGCGGCTGCGGTCGCTGTACTGCTGCGTGGACGTGATCAGCCGGTCCATCTTCTCGCTGACGTAGCCGTTGTGGAGGCTGCTGTCGCGGCCGACGAGCGGCTGACTGAAGGTGTCGGAGTCGGGGAAGTCGGGGAGCCAGCCGACGGTGTAGGCGTCGTAGTCGCCCGCCGCGTACCCCTTCTGGAAGGCCTGCCACTCCACGGCCTTCTCGGTGACCTTGAACAGCCCGTCCTTCTCCATCTGGCGGACCAGCTCCGCGCTCTCCGCCTTGTTCGCGTCGTCGTCGCGGTGGGCGAAGACGATCGGCAGCGGGATCTTCGCGCCCGCCTCCTGCATGAGGGCCCTGGCGCGCTTCGCGTCGGGCTGCGGGTAGGCGTCGAAGAAGGGGGTGCTGTGCCCGATGTACCCCTGCGGGATCAGCGAGTAGAGCGGCTCGACGGTGCTGTGGTAGACGTCGCCGACCAGCGGGCCCCGGTCGATGAGCCAGGCGAGGGCCTGGCGGACCCGCTTGTCCGCGAGCGGCGAGTCGTCGCGGACGTTGAAGACCAGGTTGCGGATCTCGGCGCTGTCCGCCTCGGTCACGCGCTGCTCGGTGGCACCGGGGTCGAGCTCCGCCAGCTTGTCGGCGGGCAGCTGGCGGTGCGTCACGTCGACGTCGCCGGCCTGCCAGGCGGCCTGGAGCTGGTCGGACCCCTCGAAGTAGCGGATGTCGACCGCCACGCCGGTCTTCGCCAGCGCGCCCTTGTAGGACGGGTTGGGCCGCAGCTCGGCCTGCACCCCGGGCTCGTACGCCTTCAGGATGTACGGCCCCGAGCCGTCGACCTCGCTCCCGATGCGGAGCTTGTCCTTCGGGTAGGCGCTGGGGTCCACGATCGACCCGGCGCCCGTCGCGAGCTTCTGCGGGAAGGTCGCGTCGCGCGCCGAGAGGTTGAACGTGACGGTGCGTCCCTCGGCCACGACCGAGGCGAGGTTGGGGAAGAGGACCGAGGGGCCGACATCCGCCTTGATCTTGAGCATGCGGTCGAAGGAGTACTTCACGTCCGCGGCGGTGATCTTGCGGCCGCTGGAGAACGTCAGGTCGTCCCGGAGCGTGCACTGGTAGGTCTGGAGCTTCTGCCCGACGAACCCGCACGTCTCGGCCGCGTCCGGCTCCGGCACGATGGCCCCGGACTTGAAGGTCAGCAGCGACTGGTACAGGTTGCTGTAGATCGCCCAGGAACCGGCGTCGTAGGCGCCGGCCGGGTCGAGCGAGGTCACCTCGTCGGACGTGCCGATCTTGATGGCGTCCGCGTTCACCTCGTCCGAGGGGAGCAGTTGCCAGCCGCCGAATCCGACGATGGCCAGTACCGCGATTATCGCGAGAATCCGTATCCGGATCGACCGCATGTGCCGTGCACTCCCTTACCAGCCCCACCTCGGCTCATGTGCGGGAATCGCGCACATCGCCGCATGTTCGCACTCACCCAATCACACGATATTCACATCTGGAAGTCGGAGAGGGATGCGGGCCGTGAGGCGTTCACCAAAAGCGCTGCACAGGCGTCGAATCGGGCCGCACACAGCTTTCACACAGCGATGTCGTCGCTGGATCGTGATGTACGTGTGTGCTTTCCGTGCTTTCCGTGTGCGGGATTCCCCGGCGTCCTCCCGGGCCTGGCCGGGGCCCGGATCCGGCCGCTCAGGCCTGGCGGGAGGCCAGTTCCACCACGGTGATGTCGGACGGCGCGCCGACGCGCACCGGCGGCCCCCACGCGCCCGCGCCCCGGGAGACGTACAACTGCGTGTCGCCGTAGCGTTCGAGGCCCGCGACCGTGGGGTTCGCGAGTTCGGCCACCAGGTTGCCGGGCCAGAGCTGGCCCCCGTGGGTGTGGCCCGAGAGCTGCAGCCCCACCCCGTACTCGACGGCGTCGTCGATGACGACGGGCTGGTGCGCGAGGAGGACGGAGGCGCGGCTGCGGTCCCGGTCACCGAGGGCGCGGGCGAAGTCAGGTCCCTGGCCCTCGCTTTCACCGGCGATGTCGTTGACCCCCGCGAGGTCGAAGCCGGCGATCTCGACGCGGGCGTTCTCCAGCGGGTGCAGGCCGAGTTCGCGGACGTGGTCGACCCACTGCGCGGCACCCGAGAAGTACTCGTGGTTGCCGGTCACGAAATAGCTGCCGTGGCGGGCATCCAGACCGGCGAGCGGCTCGGCGGCGGAGCCGAGGTCCGCGACCGAGCCGTCGACGAGATCGCCGACGACGGCGACGAGGTCCGGGCTGGTGGCGTTGATCGTGTCGACGATGCGCCGGGTGTGCGCGCGGCCCAGGACCGGACCGAGGTGGATGTCGCTGACCACGGCGATCCTGAAGCCGTGTGCGGAGCGCGGGAGACCGGCCAGCGGCACGGTGACCCGCTTGACCCGGGGGCCGCGCATGACCCCGTACGTGCCGTATCCGACCGTGCCGAGGCCGGCGAGGGCGGCGGCTCCGCCGACGGCTCGGGCGACGAACAGCCGGCGGGAGGGGCCGGCGGCCGTCGCTGCGTCCGGGGTGCCCGGAGCGGGTGCGGCGTCCGTCGTGGCGGCGGCCTCGTGGAGGGCCGGCGCTTCCGCCGGTGCCCCGTGGGTGGCCGCCTCGGCCTTCGTCGCCGCCGGGGGTTCGGGCCCGTCGGCGGCGTCCGTACGGGAGCCGGCGGCGTCCGTACGGGAGCCGCCCGCCGGTCGCGTGCCGGAGACCGCCTCGACGGTCCGGCCCGTCGGCGCCGTCGGCCCCGGGGGCGGGGCGGCGTCGCCCGCCCGGCGCGCGAGTACACGGCGCAGGACGGGGCGCACGGCCTCTCCGGCCAGCAGGGCCAGCGTCAGGTAGAGCAGGGCGGCCAGCCACAGGTAGCCCGGCCAGGCGAGTACCTGCTGCACGACGAAGGGGAAGCCGGTCCGCCCGGAGACGAGGGCGCCCACGGACAGCAGCGGCAGCACGAACGCCGCGACGGTGCCCGCGCGGCGCGCGAGGCCGCCCGGTCGTGTCGTGTCACCGATCAGCCGCCGCCAGACGTAGCGGTGCACAAGGACGAGCAGGGCGAGGACCGCCACCGCCACGAGCACGAAGACCACAACCACGAACGCTCCCCCGCCGAAATCCTGTCCTGGCGCCGTCGGGCGCCCGGCCCGTCATCTGTCTGCGTGACGCAAAGCCCTGACACCACGGAACCCGATGACTCCGACGGCCGTCCCCAGAAGAAACGAGGTGATGGCGAGCAGGAGATGGACCCAGAAGTAGGCCGTCGGTCCGCCCGCGTCGTCGAACGCGAGCCCGCTGCCGTCCTTCCACAGGTTCTTTGCAAAGGTGATCCAGATGAACCAGCTCCACACCCCGAACACGAGCAGGAACCAGGAGACGGGGCGGCTGAGCTTCATACGATCAGTATCTCCGCAGCGCTCCGGGCCGGTCGCCCGGGGTGGGCTGTCCCGGCGGAATGCACGGCGGGTCAGGGCATCCGGGTCCCGATACTCAGCAACGCCATGTACGTTTCCGACCGTGCCTGCTCTGAAAAAGACCGTAATGACGGTCCTCTCTGCCGCGTTGCTGTCCGTATGTGTCGCCGGTCCCGCAGGGGCGGCCGACAAGGACAAGACCGACGACAAACAGCCGAAGCCGACCGGTCCCATGTCGACCGTGGGCGGCAAGAGGCTGGGCGAGGCGGGCACCCAGGTCCAGCTGGGCCCCGGCGCCCCGCTGCTGCCGAAGAAGCTCACCGGGCGGTCCTGGATCGTCGCGGACGCGGAGAGCGGGGAGGTCCTCGCCGCGCACAACGCCCACTGGCGGCTGCCGCCCGCCTCCACGCTGAAGATGCTCTTCGCCGACACGGTCCTGCCCGCCCTGCAGCCGAAGTCCCTGACCCACATGGTCACCGAGGACGAACTGGCCGGGGTCGGCGAGGGCAGCAGCCTGGTCGGCGTCAAGGAGGACCAGGCCTACACGGTGCACGACCTGTGGCTCGGCGTGTTCCTGCGTTCGGGCAACGACGCGGTGCACGTGCTGTCCGAGATGTACGGCGGCGTGCCCGCCACGGTAGCCGCGATGCAGCGGCACGCCGAGGAACTGCAGGCCCTCGACACCCGGGTCGTCTCCCCCGACGGCTACGACTCCCCGAACCAGGTCTCCAGCGCGTACGACCTGACGCTGTTCGCCCGCAGCGGCATGCAGAAGGCGGACTTCCGCGAGTACGCCGCGACGGCGACGGCGGACTTCCCGGGCGCGCAGAAGAAGGGCAAGAAGCGCGAGACCTTCGAGATCCAGAACACCAACCGGCTGATCACGGGTGACATCGGCGTGGAGCCGTACAAGGGCATCGCGGGGGTCAAGAACGGCTACACCACCCACGCGGGCAACACCTTCACGGGCATCGCCGAGCGCGACGGCAAGGTCCTGCTCGTCACCGTCATGAACCCGTCGGCCGACGAGAGCCACGCCGTCTACAAGGAAGCCGCCCACCTGCTCGACTGGGGCTTCGCCGCGGACGGCAAGGTGACCCCGGTCGGCGAACTCGTCCCCCCGAAGTCCGCGGTGACCGGCCCGGCGAAGGACTCCGCCCCCGCGGCCGGCGCCGGCAAGGCGGAGAAGAAGCACGCGGCCACCACGGCCGCCGCCGCGTCGGGGTCCAGCGGGGTCTGGACGGCCCTGTCGATCGTCGGCGGCCTGCTGGTGGTCCTGGCGGCCGGGGTGTTCCTGGTCAACCGGCGCTGGCCCCTGCCGGACCTGGTGCGCCGCCTTCCCCGTCGCTGACCTCATCGGGGGCCGGCGCGTCACCGCCCTTGCTCGGCGTCGCCGTCCAGGCGGCGCAGACGAGGAGCAGTTTGGCGCTGAAGTTGATCCACAGGAGCAGTGCAATGGGCACGCCGAAGGCGCCGTACATGCTCTTCGACGCCACGTCCCGGATGTAGCTGCCCAGCAGGAGCTTGAGGAGTTCGAAGCCGACGGCGCCGACCAGGCCGGCGACGATCAGCCGGCGCCGCGGGGGTTCGACGCCCGGCAGCAGGGTGAGCAGGTAGAGGAGCAGCAGGAAATCGGCGCAGACCGCCACCGCCACGGCGGCCACCTGGAGCAAAATCCCGCCCGCACCGTTCTCCGGGATGCCCAGCCGGTCGGCCGTCCAGCCGATGGCGGTCGAGGCGACGGTGGACACGGCGAGGGTCGCGATCGCCGCACCGCCGAGACCGAGCAGCAGTCCGGCGTCCTTGAGCTTGCGGACGACCGGATTGCCCTCGTCGACGTCGTCCTTCTCCCACACCGCGCGCAGGCAGTCGCGCATCGAACCGATCCAGCCGATGCCGGTGAAGAGCAGCAGCAGACCGGCGACCACGCCGATGGTGCCCGCGTGGGCCACGAGGTTGTCGATGCCGAGCTGGTCGGAGATGCCCGGCACCTGTTCGGCGAGCTTGTCCTCGATCCTGTCCAGCTGCTCGGTCGACAGCAGGGCGGCCCCGACGGCGGCACCGACCGCGATCAGCGGGAAGAGGGCGAGGAAACTGAGGAAGGTGATCGCCGCTGCGAGCCTGGCCCAGTGCACCCGTTCCAGCGTCTCGTAGGAACGCCAGGCGTGCGTCTCCATGAGCCGTGCGACGAGCGGCCCGACGACGGGGAGTCTTTTCAGCCAGTCCATGCCCTACGCGTACCCCTCCGGGCGTGGAAAACCGACGTGGGGGGCTCCCCGTGCCGCCAATCACCCATTTCGGTGAGTGCTGTAACAAATCCCTCAAAAGGGTTTTCTCTGGCGATACCGTCACGTTCATGTCCGTCGACACGGTGTCCTTGACCGGCTGGGGCCGCACGGCCCCGACGACCGCTGTGCGGTTCCGCCCCGACACGTACGAAGAAGCCGTGGTCGCCGTCCGGGGCCGAGGCCCCCGGGGGGTCGTGGCCCGCGGGCTCGGCCGGGCGCACGGCGACGCGGCGCAGAACGCGGGCGGCTCGGTCGTCGACATGACCGCCCTGGACCGGATCCGCTCGCTCGACCCGGCGACGGGCGCGGTCGTCTGCGACGCCGGGGTGAGCCTGCACCGTCTGATCGAGACGGCCCTCCCGCTCGGCTGGTTCCTCCCGGTCACCCCCGCGACCCGGCGGATCACGGTCGGCGGAGCCATCGGCTCGGACGTCCACGGCAGGAACCACCGGACGGCGGGGTCCTTCACCCGGCATGTGCGCGCACTCGAACTGCTCACCGCCGACGGTCAGGTGCGCACGGTCCTCCCGGGCACCGATCTGTTCGACGCGACGGCGGGCGGCCTCGGCCTGACCGGGGTGATCCTCTCCGCCACGCTGGCCCTGCGACCCGTCGGCACGTCGCTGATGAGGGTCGACACGGTGAGGGCGGCGGACCTGGACGAGGCCATGGCCCGGCTGGCGACCTCGGGCGACGCGGCCCCGTACGCGACGGCCCGCATCGACCTCCTGGCACGCGGCAGGGCGACGGGCCGGGCCGTCGTCACGCGCGGGGAGCACGCACCCCTCGATGCGCTACCGGCGCGCGCCCGGCGCACGCCCCTGGATCTCCGCACCGGGCTGCGCCCCGCGGCGCACGCCCTGGTCCCGGAGGGACTTCTCGGCCGGACCGCCGACACCCTCCTGAACGGGCTGCGCCACCGCGGCACCCTCCCGTCGCGGACCGGGGACCTGCGCAGCGTCTCCGCCTTCCTCCACCCCCTGGACGCCCTGCCGGACTGGCGCCGCCTCCGCGGCGCGGGCGGCTTCGTCCAGTACCAGTTCGCCTTGGGGCACGGCCACGAGGAGACCCTGCACCGCATCGTCCGACGGCTCGTCCGGCGCCGATGCCCGGCCTTCCACGGCACGCTCGAACGCCTCGGCGACGCCGGTCCCGGCTGGCTCTCCTTCCCCGCCCCCGGCTGGACGCTCTCCTTCGGGCTGCCCGCCGGCCTCCCGGGCCTCGGCCGGCTGCTCGACGATCTGGACGACGAGGTCGCCGCGGCGGGCGGGCGTGTCTTCCTGGCCAGGGACGCGCGGCTGCGGCCGGAACTGACCGAGGCGATGTACCCGCGGCTGCCCGAGTTCCGGGCCCTGCGCCGGGAGCTGGACCCCTCCGGCGCCTTCACCTCCGACCTGTCCCGCCGGCTCGCGCTCTGAGCGGTCCGGCGGGCCGGCTGCCCCGGCGGGGTCCTGTCCGGGTCTCCCGTCCGCCGGCGCGCTCTCCCCACCCCGTCATCCCGCTAGGAGTTTCGCTTTGAAGGACGCCTTCGGTGCCCCGCAGTCCCTGCTCGTACTCGGCGGCACCTCGGAGATCGGTCTGGCCACCGCACGGCGGCTGATCGCCCGCCGCACCCGGACCGTGCGGCTGGCCGGACGCCCCTCTCCGGCCCTGGAGCGGGCCGCCGCCGATCTGCGCGGGCTGGGGGCCGACGTCCGCACCGTCGACTTCGACGCGCTCGACTCCGCCTCCCACGAGGAGGTGCTCGGAAAGCTCTTCACCGAGGGCGACATCGACATGGTGCTGATGGCCTTCGGCGTCCTGGGCGACCAGGCGCGCGACGAGGAGGAACCGCTCTCCGCGGTCCGGGTGGCACAGACCAACTACACGGGGGCGGTTTCCGCCGGCCTGGTGTGCGCGGGCGCACTCCAGGCGCAGGGGCACGGCTCGCTGGTGGTGCTGTCCTCGGTGGCCGGCGAACGCGCGCGCCGCGCGGACTTCATCTACGGCTCCAGCAAGGCGGGCCTGGACGCCTTCGCCCAGGGCCTCGGCGACGCGCTCCACGGGACCGGGGTGCACGTGATGGTCGTACGCCCGGGATTCGTGCGATCACGCATGACGGCGGGGCGCGAGGAGGCTCCGCTCGCCACCACCCCCGGGGCGGTCGCGGACGCGATCGTGACGGGCCTGGGCCGGCGTTCGGAGACGGTGTGGGTGCCCGGCGCGCTGCGGGTCGTCATGTCGGCCCTGCGGCACGTCCCACGGCCCCTGTTCCGGCGGCTGCCCGTCCGCTAGACGGCCTCGCGGGTCCGCGCCACTCCGGGCGGGGCTCCGGCCCGGCGTGGCGCGACCGCACGGGTTATCGGTGCGGAGCGTTGCGGAGCCGTCCGTACCGGCCGGAACGGATCAGGGACGCAGCGACGGCTGGTCGACCGCGCTGCCGCCCTGGGCGGGTACGGCCGGCGCGCTGCCGCCCGCCCCGAACGGGAACTCGTTGATCTTGCGCCACACGCCGTCGCTGCCCTGCTCGTACAGCGCGAAGGAACCGCAGGTCCAGGCCGCCTCGTACGAGGACAGTTCCTCGTACGCGCGGTCCATCGCCTCCTCCGCGATGCCGTGCGCCACGGTCACGTGCGGGTGATAGGGGAACTGCAGTTCCCGTACGAGCGGTCCGGATGCCTCCCGGACCCGCTTCTGGAGCCAGGAGCAGGCCGAGGCGCCCTCGACGACCTGCACGAAGACGACCGGTGAGAGCGGCCGGAAGGTACCCGTGCCCGACAGCCGCATCGGGAAGGGGCGGCCGGCCGTGGCGATCTGTGAGAGATGGGTCTCGATCGCCGGGAGGTCGGCCGCCTCTGCCTCGGTCGGGGGGAGAAGGGTGACGTGGGTGGGAATGCCGTACGCGGCAGGGTCCCCGAAGCTCGCGCGCCGCTCCTGGAGCAGGCTGCCGTGTGGCTCCGGGACCGCGATCGAAACGCCAAGCGTTACGGTCCCCACGTCGTTCTCCTCAATCGTCGATCGTCTGTTCTCGGTCGAGCCTCGGTCGTACGTCGGTCGTGCCGACGTCAGTGTGACCCCTCCGGCCGCGATCTCGCCAGGGTCGTTGGACTCAGTGCTTCGCGGGCAGAAGACCCATCCGGTCGTAGGTCCGGGCGAGCGTCTCGGCGGCGACGGCCCGCGCCTTCTCCGCTCCCTTGGCCAGGAGCGAGTCCAGCGTCTCCGGGTCGTCCAGATATTCCTGGGTCCGGGTCCGGAACGGGGTGACGAACTCCACCATGACGTCGGCGAGGTCGGTCTTGAGCGCGCCGTAGCCCTTGCCCTCGTACTTCTGCTCCAGGTCGGCGATCGTGGTGCCGGTGAGGGTGGAGTAGATGCCGAGGAGGTTGCTGACGCCCGGCTTCTTCTCGGCGTCGAAGCGGATCACGGTGTCCGTGTCGGTCACCGCGCTCTTCACCTTCTTGGCCGTGACCTTCGGGTCGTCCAGGAGATTGATCAGGCCCTTGGGCGTCGAGGCGGACTTGCTCATCTTGACCGCGGGGTCCTGCAGGTCGAAGATCTTCGCCGTCTCCTTGAGGATGTACGGGGCCGGGATGGTGAACGTCTCGCCGTAGCGGCCGTTGAAACGCTCCGCCAGGTCGCGCGTGAGCTCGATGTGCTGACGCTGGTCCTCGCCCACCGGGACCTGGTTCGCCTGGTAGAGCAGGATGTCCGCGACCTGGAGCACCGGGTAGGTGAAAAGGCCCACGGTCGCCCGGTCCGCCCCCTGCTTGGCGGACTTGTCCTTGAACTGCGTCATGCGGGACGCCTCGCCGAAACCGGTGAGGCAGTTCATGATCCAGCCGAGCTGGGCGTGTTCGGGCACGTGGCTCTGGACGAACAGCGTGCAGCGCTCGGGGTCGAGCCCCGCCGCGAGCAACTGGGCGGCGGCGAGCCGGGTGTTCGCGCGGAGTTCGCTGGGGTCCTGCGGGACGGTGATCGCGTGCAGGTCCACCACCATGTAGAAGGCGTCGTGGGACTCCTGCAGAGCCACCCACTGGCGGACCGCACCGAGGTAGTTGCCGAGGTGGAACGAGCCTGCGGTGGGCTGGATTCCGGAAAGCACGCGGGGTCGATCAGAGGCCATGTCTTCATTGTCTCAGGTGTGGAACCGATCTCCGGCAGCCGGTGTAGGAAAGATGTGAGGACGCGGGGAGGGGCCGCAGGGCCCGGCTTGGAGGGGGACCGCGCCGCCGTCGACAGGTGCGGCGGTGGCGCTGTCGGGCGTGCCGCGGCGGTGCCGGCGGTCGTCGCCGGCGGCGAGTCCGCGGTGATCGCGCGCGTGCGCGCCGGGGACGCGGAGGCGTACGCGCAGCTGGTGCGGGCGCACACCGGTGTCGCGCTGCGCGCCGCGGTGGCCTTCGGAGCCGGTGCGGATGCCGAGGACGTGGTGCAGTCCGCCTTCTTCAAGGCCTACCAGGCCCTGGGCCGGTTCCGGGACGAGGCGTCCTTCCGCCCGTGGCTCCTGCGCATCGTGATGAATGAGACGAGAAACACGCTGCGCTCGGCGGGCAGGGCGCGGGCGGTGGCCGGGAAGGAAGCCCGCTGCCGGGGTGCGGATCCGGTGATACCCGAGTCGGCGGATCCGGCGGTGGCCGCACTGGCCGAGGAGCGGAAGGCGCTCCTTGCGGAAGCACTGGACGAGCTGAGCGAGGTGCAGCGCCAGGTGGTCACGTACCGCTATCTGCTGGAGATGGACGAGGCGGAGACGGCACAGGCACTCGGCTGGCCGCGGGGGACGGTGAAGTCCCGCCTGAACCGCGCGCTGAAGAAGCTGGAGCGGCGGCTCGGCGGTCAGCTGGGCCCGGATGAGGAAGAGGGTGGGAGTTAGCCGTGGAAAGGGCGAGGGACGAGGGTGACGCGGAGCTGCCCGGGGCGGACGACGGGTGGCGGGGAGGACGGAGGGGAGGACGGCAAGGAGGTCATGCTGCCGGGTGGGGTGACCACCGTTCGGCGCCGCCCCGGTTCCGCTCGGACAAGGACGGCTGCGCAGCGCCCGCGCCGGACCCGGGCGCCGGCAGGGGCGGGGGCAGGGGCAGGGCAAATGCGGCCGGGACGGACGAAGGCCGGTGCAGGGAGCGGCTGCGGGCCGATCTGATGGCCCTGCGCGACGGACTCGACGTACCGGATACCGACGGATCGACCATGGCCGAGCGGGTCCTTGCCCGGATCGTCGCGGAGGCGGTCCCCGTGCCCGTGGGCGGGGCCGTGGGGCGCAAAGAGCGCGCCTGGGCCTGGTTGCGGCAGCGTGGGCGGATGGTCGCGGCGGCGCTCGCCGGCCTGCTCGTCGTGCTCGCGCTCACCCCGCCGGTCCGGGCGGCCATCGCCGAATGGTTCGGTGCCGGCGGGGTCCAGGTGCGGTATGCGCCGGGCTCTCCGGGCGAACCGCAGAGCCGGCGGGCGGCCGAGGCACCGGGCTGCGGGGCCGACCGGGCCGTCCCGTCCGTGCCTGCGCGGGCCGGCCGGCCCGTGCCGGAGCCGGTCCGGCAGGCGCACTTCGCTCATCCGGGTCGCGATGCGGTCGCGGCGGTCGGGTCCTCGGAGCGCCGGGCACCGCCGGAACTGACGGACGGTTGAGCAGGGCGAGCCCCGGCGTGACGGCAGGTGGGTCCCCAGGTTTCGGGCCCCGGGGGGCGGGCTGCGGGCCCTCGGACCTCGGGTCCGTGTCCACGCGGTCTGCTGGACAGCGGCCGTCGTCCCAGGGACCGGTCCGGTGGTCGCTCCCTCGTCCGGATCTGCCGCCGTGCGGGCAGGGTGGCGGCGGCCGTCGCCGCAATCCTGCCGTCGCGAGGGAGCCCGCGTGCCGGGGCTCGCTCCCCGGGCTGACCGTGTCGGGCCCCATGGTCACCGCGGCACCGCTCGTGAGGCGCGCCGCAGAGCGAATGTTTCCCCGCCTCCGATCCGACCGACGATACAAAGTGGGCACCACCCCCGCCCACTCCGCACGACGAACGGAGATCCCGTGTCGACCACGGACAACGCCATCGCCTCCGCCGAGGCGCACAGCGCGCACAACTACCACCCGTTGCCCGTCGTCGTCGCCTCGGCGGACGGCGCGTGGATGACCGACGTGGAGGGGCGCCGCTACCTCGACATGCTGGCCGGCTATTCGGCGCTCAACTTCGGTCACGGCAACCGCCGCTTGATCGATGCCGCCAAGGCCCAGCTCGAACGCGTGACGCTGACGTCCCGGGCCTTCCACCACGACCGTTTCGCCGACTTCTGCACCCAGCTCGCCGAACTCTGCGGGATGGAGATGGTCCTGCCCATGAACACCGGCGCGGAGGCCGTGGAGACGGCGGTGAAGACGGCCCGCAAGTGGGGCTACCGCGTCAAGGGGCTCCTGGAAGGGACGGCGAAGATCATCGTTGCCGCCGACAACTTCCACGGCCGGACGACGACCATCGTCAGCTTCTCCACCGATCATGAGGCGCGGGCGGACTTCGGGCCGTACACGCCGGGATTCGAGGTCGTGCCGTACGGGGATCTGACCGCACTGTCCGAGGCCATGACCGACAACACCGTGGCCGTCCTGATGGAGCCGATCCAGGGCGAGGCGGGGGTGCTGGTCCCGCCACCGGGTTATCTGGCGGGCGTGCGCGAGATGACCCGTGAGCGGAATGTGCTGTTCATCGCGGACGAGATCCAGTCGGGCCTCGGCCGTACGGGCAGGACCTTCGCGTGCGAGCACGAGGGGGTGGTGCCCGACATGTACGTGCTGGGCAAGGCGCTGGGCGGTGGTGTCGTTCCCGTGTCGGCCGTGGTCTCGTCCGCCGCGATCCTGGGGGTGTTCAAGCCCGGGGAGCACGGTTCGACGTTCGGGGGGAACCCACTGGCGTGCGCGGTGGCCCTGGAGGTGGTGGCGATGTTGCGCACCGGCGAGTTCCAGCAGCGCGCGGCGGAGCTGGGTGACCACCTCCATCGCGAGCTGGGGCTCCTGACCGGTGGCGGGGCCGTCGAGGCCGTGCGCGGCCGAGGCCTCTGGGCCGGTGTCGACATCTCCCCCGCCCTCGGCACGGGGCGGGAGATCTCCGAGAAGCTGATGGACCGAGGCGTTCTGGTCAAGGACACCCACGGATCGACCATCCGCATCGCCCCGCCGCTGGTCATCAGTAAGGAGGACCTGGACTGGGGGCTGGACCAGCTGCGCGCGGTCCTGGCGGGCTGAGGCGGTGCCCGTGCCGGCGGGCGACCGCCGGCTCCGGAGGACGGCCGGCCCGGGAGGACCGCCGACCCGGAGGATGCGACGCTCAGCCGCTCAGTCGCTCCGCCTCTCGGACGGCGGCCGGCGCGGGTCACGTACCGATCGGAGGGCGGCCGCGGCTCGGACGACGTTTCGATCGGAGGGCGGCCGGCTCAGAGGATGACGTGGGGCAGGAACCGGGCGTACTCGTCGGTGATCAGCCCCGCCGACTCCCGTATGCCGAGCCCCGCGGCCTCGTCGCCCACCACCCATGCGCCGAGCACCACGCGGTTGCCGGCGAAGTCGGGCAGCGGTGCCAGTTCCTGGTAGCAGCAGGGCTCGTCCCGCCGCACCGGGGCGCTGCCGGGCTCGTGGACCGTGACCCCGGCGCCCTCACGGCCCAGCAACGGCTTGGCGACGTATCCCGCACCGTCGGCACCGGCCAGTTCGCGCGGGCCGTCGAGGTAGGCGGGGAGCAGGTTCGGATGACCGGGGTACAGCTCCCAGAGGATGGCCAGGAGCGCCTTGTTGGAGAGGAGCATCTTCCAGGCGGGTTCGATCCAGCAGGTGCGTCCGGTGCCACCACCGTTGTCGAGGGTGTCCAGCACGTGCGGCCCGAAGCGGTCCGTCGCCAGCCACTCCCAGGGGTAGAGCTTGAAGCAGCTGCGGATGAAGCGGAGCCGTTCGTCGACGAAGCGGCCCGACAGCCGGTCCCAGCCGATCCGCTCGACGGACAGGGCCTGGGTGTCGATGCCGGCCTGGGCCGCGGTCTCCCGAAGATAGGCGACGGTCATCAGGTCCTCGCCCAGTTCGTCGCCGTCGGAGTGGGCGAAGTGCAGGGGGCCCGGGGGCAGCAGCGGGGCCTGCTTCCTCCACGCCTCGACGAGGCGTTCATGGAGGGAGTTCCACTGGTCGGCGCCCGGGAAGCGGTCCTCCATCCAGAACCACTGGGGGCTGGCGGCCTCGACCAGGGACGTGGGGGTGTCGGCGTTGTACTCCAGCATCTTCGCCGGGCCGGTCCCGTCGTACCGGAGGTCGAAACGGCCGTAGATGGACGGGAGTTCGGCGCGGCGCCGCCAGGACTCGGCTATCAGGCCGGCCAGGCGGGCATCGGTGATGCCGAGAGCGCCGAAGCGGTCGTGCTCGACGATGTGCGCGGCGGCTGCCAGACACATGGCGTGGAGTTCCTCGACGACCTCCTCCAGCGCCTCGACCTCGGGCAAGGAGAAGACGTAGTAGGCGCTCTCGTCCCAGTAGGGGCGCAGCGAGCCGTCCGGATAGCGCGTGAGGGGGTAGATCAGCCCCTGCTCCTCGACGGTCTGCTGCCAGCCGGGACGCGGCTCGATGGTGCGGCGTTCCATCCGGGTCAGCCGCCGCTGGAGTGGGAGGAGCCGAATCCGTCGCGTTCGACGGCCGACCGGTTGAAACTGCCGCCCGAGACACGGTTGTTGTGGCTACTGCCGCCGTAGTAGTACGAGCCGTGGCCGTCGCTGTCCTTGCATTCGTAGCTCGGCAGGATCTCCTGGGTCACCCGGTCGACGCACCGCTCGTCCGGTTCGGAACTGCAGGCCGTCAGCGTGGCCGCGAGGACCCCCATGCCTCCGAGCACCACCGTGCTGGACCTGAGTGTGCGCTTGTCCATGGTCTCCACTCCCCCGTCGTATCCGCGAGCCCGCGTTCTCCCGCCGGCCGCCGTTCGCGCCGGCGCTCGTGCGGCGCGAGCCGGGACACGCTGCCAGAACCCCGTATCGCTACGCAGGTTCGCAGGTTCGCCGGCTCGCCCGAGAACTGCCAGTCAGATTAGATGGCCGACCCGCGCGGCTGAAACCGGCCCGTCGGCTCCACCCGTTTCTCGGGTGCGCGCGTGCCTTCGCCCCCTCCGGGGCGGCACGGGCGCTTCCTAGGGCAGTACACGGCAGAGCGCGTCCAGCGCCCCCGACCAGCCGCTGTCCGACGGGGTGCCGTAGCCGATGACGAGGCCGTCGCGCCGCGCTTCCGCATCCGGGTGCCCGAAGCGGGAGAGCCGCTCCAGCGCCAGCCCCTGCCAGGTGGCCGCCTGGACCACCGTGTGCTCGGCTCCCGGGGGGAGTTCGAGCACGGCGTGCAGCCCGGCCGCGATGCCGCTCACCCGGAAGTCCGGGGCCCGCTCGGCCAGCGTCTCGACGAGCTGGTCCCGCCGGCGCCTGTAGCGCAGACGCATGGCCCGCACATGCCGGTCGTACGCACCGGACGCGATGAACTCCGCGAGAGTCAGCTGGTCCAGCGACCCGGTCATCCACTCGGGGCCGCCCTTGGCGTCGCACACCTCCCGGACGAGCCCCTCCGGCAGCACCATCCAGGCCAGCCTCAGGGCCGGGGCGAGGGACTTGCTGGCCGTGCCCATGTAGACGACCCGTTCCGGGTCGAGCCCCTGGAGGGCGCCCACCGGCAGGCGGTCGTAGCGGAACTCGCCGTCGTAGTCGTCCTCCAGGATCAGGCCGCCCGAGGAGCGTGCCCAGTCGACCGCCGCCGCCCGCCGGTCGGGATGGAGGGGGACGCCCGTGGGGAACTGGTGGGCCGGGGTCAGCAGGGCCGCCCCCACACGGCGCATGCCGCGCAGGTCACCGGTCCTGGCCCCCAGCTCGTCCACCGGAAGGCACGGGGTGGCCAGACCGGCCGCGGTCAGCAGGTTCCGGTGGATGTCGAGCCCGCTCGACTCGACGGCCGCCTGTCTCGCGCCGCGCTGCCTGAGCACTTTCCCCATCAAGGCGAGTCCGTGGACGAATCCGGAGCAGATGACGATCCGTCCGGGGTCCGCGTACACCCCGCGTGCCCGCGCCAGATAGTCCGCCAGGACCGTTCTCAGCTCGACGCGGCCCTGTGGATCGTCGTACCCGAACGCCTGGTCGGGTGCGGCCGCGAGGGCCCTCTTCGACGCCTTGAGCCATTCGGCGCGGGGGAAGGTCGAGACGTCCGGTGATCCCGGCATCAGATTGTGGACGGGCCGCCGCCGCATCTGCCGGGAGGGGGTGCGGGGCGTTCTCGGCCCGGCCGCGTCGGCCCGCTGCGCCACGCTCGTCCCCGAGCCCTGCCGCGCGGTGAGCCAGCCCTCCGCGACCAGGTCGGCGTAGGCGTCGGCGACGGTGTTGCGGGCGATGCCCAGGTCGCGGGCGAGCGTCCGCGAGGAGGGCAACCGGGTGCCGGGCGCCAGCCGGCCGGTGCGGACGGCCTCCCGCAGCGCGTTCGTCAGCCCACTGCGCAGGCCCCCGCCGAGCGGTTCGATGTGCAGGTCGGCACCGAAAGCGGCCCAGGATTCCGTCATGGAAATGGACCATACCGCTGCGCCACCGGCCGCGTAGCGTCGTATCCATGACGACGAACGCAGAGCACCTCGCGACCTCCGAGTACGCCCCCGAGCACCCCGCCCGCCTGCAGTGGGCCCAGCTCGCCCCCGATGTCTACAAGGCCATGGTCCGGCTGGACGCCGCCTCCCGTAAGGGACTGGAGCCGAAGCTGCTCGAGCTGGTCAAGATCCGCGCCTCGCAGCTCAACCACTGCGCGTTCTGCCTGGACATGCACACCAAGGACGCCCTCGCGGCGGGCGAATCGGTCGAGCGTGTCGTCCAGCTCAGCGCCTGGCAGGAGTCGCTGCACTTCTACACGGAGAAGGAGCTGGCGGCGATCGAGCTGACGGAGGCGGTGACGGTCCTGACCGACGGGTTCGTCCCGGACGAGGTGTACGCGAAGGCGGCCAAGCAGTTCGAGGAGGCCGAGCTGGCGCAGCTGATCGCGGCCATCACGGTGATCAACGCCTGGAACCGCTTCGGCGTGACCTGCCGGCTGACGCCCGGGCACTACACCCCCGGCAGTCACTGAGCCGACCGGCCGGCGGCGGGGCCCTCGCCCCGCTCCCGGCCGTCTCCCATGCGTGCGGCCCCTCACCCGCCCGCGTCTCCGCCGGCCGCGCATCGGCCGGCCGCACATCGGTCGGCCGCGCGCCCGCTACCGCCGCACCGCCGCGCGCTTCCCCCGCGCACCGCGCCCGTCGCACCGGGGCTCATCGCACCTGACCCGTCCCTGGCCCCTCTCCCCTCGTCCGTCGCCCGGGAGTACCGATGACCGAGTCCGCCGCCGCCTTCCGCGCACTGCATCACGGCCGACCGCCCGGCGAACTGGGCGCGGCACGCGTCACGTTCGGGCCCCCGCTCCAGCGCCGGGCCGCGGCGGCCGTGCGCGGCCCGGCCGACCGGCTCAACGGCCGCTGACGGGCCTGGCCTTCGAGGGGGTGCGGCCTTCCAGGGCCGCCAGGGGTACGCGCGAAGGCGCCCCCGGCAGCAGTCGCTGCCGGGGGCGCCCCCGTACCGTGCCCGGGTCCGGCCGGTGGCCGGGAGACCGTCAGATCAGGCCGAGCTCGCGGACCGCGTCGCGCTCCTCGGTGAGCTCCTGCACGGACGCGTCGATGCGCGCACGGGAGAACTCGTTGATGTCCAGGCCCTGGACGATCTCGTACTTCCCGTCCTTGGTGGTCACCGGGAAGGAGGAGATGATGCCCTCGGGGACGCCGTAGGAGCCGTCCGACGGGATGCCCATCGAGGTCCAGTCGCCCTCGGCGGTGCCGTTGATCCACGTGTGCACGTGGTCGATCGCGGCGTTGGCCGCCGAGGCGGCCGAGGACGCGCCGCGGGCCTCGATGATCGCGGCGCCGCGCTTGGCGACGGTCGGGATGAAGGTGTCGGCCAGCCAGACCTCGTCGTTGACGACCTCGGCGGCGTTCTTGCCGGCGATCTCCGCGTGGAAGATGTCCGGGTACTGGGTCGCCGAGTGGTTGCCCCAGATCGTCAGCCGCTTGATGTCGGAGACGGCGGCACCGGTCTTGGCGGCCAGCTGCGAGATCGCGCGGTTGTGGTCGAGGCGGGTCATCGCGGTGAAGCGCTCGGCCGGTACGTCCGGGGCGGCGGCCTGCGCGATGAGCGCGTTGGTGTTGGCCGGGTTGCCGACGACGAGGACCTTGATGTCGTCCGCGGCGTTGTCGTTGATGGCCTTGCCCTGCGGCTTGAAGATGCCGCCGTTGGCGGACAGCAGGTCGCCGCGCTCCATGCCCTTCGTGCGCGGGCGGGCGCCGACGAGGAGGGCGACGTTGGCGCCGGCGAAGCCGACGTTGGCGTCGTCCGTGATCTCGATGCCGCGCAGGAGCGGGAAGGCGCAGTCGTCGAGCTCCATGGCAGTGCCCTCGGCCGCCTTGAGACCCTGGGGGATCTCGAGGAGTCGCAGGTTGACCGGCACGTCCGGGCCGAGCAGGTGGCCGGAGGCGATGCGGAAGAGCAGCGCGTAGCCGATCTGGCCGGCCGCGCCGGTGACGGTGACATTCACGGGAGTGCGGGTCATGGCGATCTCCGTTAGACAGCTGGCGGTGGGGGTCCCTGCCCCTGGTGCGGGACATCTCTGAATCTTGATGTGAAGAGATATCCGGCGATCAGGCTATCCGACCCGCGCCGCACCGGCCGCCCGCCCCCCTGTGGCACCGCACACAGCCGGTTACGTACCGCAGCCGCCTACTCCGGGGCGGTGCACCCGGTCGTCCCGGACGCCGGCGTCACGCAGGCCTTGGCCTCGGAGGGCTTCCGTACGGCGACCATCGGGGTGTACGCGTCAGCGGCGGCGTCGGAGTCGACGGCCTCCGTCTCCTTCGCGGGCCCGGCGGTGATCGTCACGGTGTCGCCCGCGGCGGCCCGGGTGAGGCGGGCCCACGCCGCTCCGCACGTCTCGCTGTAACGGACCTCGACGAGACCCGCGCCGACCCTGGCCCTCGCGACCGTGTCGGCGAACCGGCCTCCACAGCCCATCACTTCGGGGTCCTGACCGGTGCACGCGGCGCCGCTGCACTGCACCCCCGCGGGCAGCCGCGCCCGGGTGGTGGCCGGGCCGGTCGACGGTCCCGCGGCGACGCCGCCGTCGCCGCCGCTCTCCCCTCCCGGGTCGCCGCCCCGGCCGATGAACAGCACGGCGGCTGCTGTCAGCAGGAGCGCGCCGACCGCCCCCGCGACGAGCGCGGCCGGCCTGCGGCGTCCACCTCGCCCCTTCCCCCCGCCCGACGGGGCCGCCGCCGACGGGGCCGTGCCCGAGGCGACGGCGGCCGGCGGCACCCCGGCCGAGGAGGCGGCGCCCGGCGCAGCCGCGGCCGCCGGGACGGCGTCGGCCGGTACCGCGTCCGACCGGTCACCGGTGGACGGGCCCGCGTCCCGCGGGCCGTCGTCCGCGTACGGTCCGCCCGCGGAGGGGGCCGGCGCACCGGCGGCGTCGCCCGCCCCCGGTTGCCGCGGAATGCGCGGGAGGGTGCCTCGCTGGACGGGCACGGACACCGGCCACCGCACGGCGCGGGTCTGCCCTCCCGGCCCGGCGGCGGTGGGCACACCGGCGCCGGGCGCCGCGCGGCGTGCGCTTCCCGTCGAGCCGGCGGCAACACCGGCCTCGCCGAGCGCCGCCCGCGCCTGGGAGATCCTGATGGCTTCCATCGTCATGTCGTGGCGCATCTCGGAACGGCTCCAGGCGCGCTCGGCCAGCTCCCACATGGTCGTCAGATGGTTCTGCTGGGTGCCGGTCACCTCGGCGAGCGCGACGACCGCCCCGCGCGGGGCGAGCAGCCGGCCATTCAGATAGCGCTCCCAGGACGTCCTGCTGTAGCCCGTGCGGTCGGCGACCGCGGCGATGCTCAGCCCGCCGCGGTCGACGAGTCTGCGCAGCTGTCCGGTGAACTCCCGTACCTGTGGATCGAGTTCTTCCGGCAGCGGCTTCCAACGCGGCATTGCTTCCCCCAGTCGGTTTCCCGGACGCGCCCGGCGCGCCCGTGCCGCCGGCGCCGGTCGCGGGCAGGCCGGAACGGCCGGTACCGCGTCTCGGGCTATCGAGAAGGATGCCCGGCTCCGGGCTGTCGGTTGCGGGTGAAGAGGCGCACCGGGGCATTCGGTATGAGCGCGGGATCCGTTGTGCGCCGTAGTACTCGTCGAACCGGCCCGCTGCCGTTGCGTGACCGTCACGGGGTGGCGGAATGGTCACTTCCGTGCCACAGGGACCGGGCGTCCCTTGAACCAGCACCTCATGTCCATGACGCTTGGATCAGGACAGGGCAAGGCCGGTCAAGTCGCCTCGTTCCGGGGCGTCTTGCGCCGGCGGACCCGGTCCGGTGTCCGTCCCTTCTCGGGGGTGGGGACGGACACCGCGCAGGTCCTCCCCGCGCGCACGACTCCGCTAGCGGATCGTGAAGTGGACCACGTCCTGCAGGAACGGGACGCTCAGCCAGGGCCTGGGCTGCGCCATCAGCGCGATCAGCACGATGAGGATGCCCAGCAGCCCGTACGTGACGAGGTCGGTGAAGCGGGACCTCACGGCCAGCATGCCGACCGACGGCACCACCCAGCGGAGCACGGCGCCGGCGAGCAGCGCGAGACCCACCAGCATCGAGCCGTACCGGAAGGCCTCGTCGAACGGGTCGGTCCCCACGATCAGGAGCCCGACCCCGGCGGTGCAGAGCACGGTCAGCAGGGGCCACTGGCGGGCGGGGGCCGGTGCGTCTCCCGGCGCGGCCCTGCCGCCCCCCTCGGGACGGGCGGTGTCCCGGGTCAGCGAGAAGCGCCGCGGGGGCGCCCACGTCGAACCACTGCTCCCGCCCTCCACGACGGTCCCGTCGGTGTCGCCAGCCGCATCCGTGCCCTCGGCCCCGTCCACTCCCTCGGACCCGTCCGTCACGCCGGGCGCGGGCACAGCGGCCGAGGCGTCCGCGCCTGACGGCGCGTCCGCAGTGACCGGCGTATCGACGTCGGCGCTCGTGTCCCCGTCGGCGGTCCGGTCCGCGGCCGCGCTCCCGCCGGTGCGACCTTCCCGCGTGGACACCTCTTCGGCATCCGGACGCTCCGGCGCGCCGGGGCCGGCGGCAGACCCGCCCTCGGCGGCCTCACCGGCCCGCGCCCGCACGCCGGCCGCAGCGGCCTGACCGGGCGCGGCTTCCGCCTCGCGCGCCTTCCCGGCGCCCCCGGCCGGCCCGCCCTGCTCGGACATCACTGCCTCCTCGGCCGGGCCGCCGGTGTGCGTGCCACCCACCGGACTCGTACCAGGACTCGTACCAGCACCCATGGAGTTCCTCCGGCCCGGGTCAGCCGGCGGATTCGGCGGAGGCCTCGGCGGCGGCGCGTTCGGCCGCCTCGACCACGTTGACGAGCAACTGGGCGCGGGTCATGGGGCCCACACCGCCGGGGTTCGGGGCGACCCAGGCCGCGACCTCGGCCACACCGGGGTGGACGTCCCCGACGATCTTGCCGTTCTCGTCGCGGCTCACGCCGACGTCGAGCACGGCCGCGCCGGGCTTGACGTCCTCGGGCTTGATCAGGTGGGGCACACCGGCGGCGGCGACGATGATGTCGGCCTGCTTGAGGTGCGCCGAGAGGTCACGGGTGCCGGTGTGGCACTGGGTGACGGTCGCGTTCTCGGACTTGCGCGTGAGCAGCAGCGGCAGCGGACGGCCGATGGTGACGCCACGCCCGACGACGACCACGTGCGCGCCGTCGATCTCCACACCGTGGCGGCGCAGCAGCGTGACGACGCCCTGCGGGGTGCAGGGCAGCGGGCCGGTCTCGTTCAGGACGAGCTTGCCCAGGCTCATGGGGTGCAGCCCGTCGGCGTCCTTGGCCGGATCCATCAGTTCGAGGATGCGGTTGGTGTCGATGCCCTTGGGGAGGGGAAGCTGCACGATGTAACCGGTGCACTCGGGATTGTCGTTGAGCTCCCGTACGACGGCCTCGATCTCCTCCTGCGTGGCCGTGTCGGGGAGTTCGCGCTGGATGGATCCCATGCCGACCTCGGCACAGTCGCGGTGCTTGCCGTTCACGTACCACCGGCTGCCCGGGTCGTCTCCGACGAGCAGGGTTCCCAGGCCGGGTGTGATGCCCTGCGCCTTGAGGGCCGCCACGCGGACGGTCAGATCGGACTTGATCGCAGCTGCGGTGGCCTTGCCATCGAGAATCTGGGCAGTCATGGCACCCATCCTCCCGGATGACCCCGCCCGCGTACCAATCCGGGCTGTCAGGTGGACGCGAGGTTGCACTTGCACAACACATCGGGCGATCGGCTGGACACAAAGCGATGGTCAGGGCGACGATGAGGGGCGCATCACCGCGGACAGTGTCGGGGGGACCACCGTTCGGATTGCGCAGCGTTCCTCCGCCCGGCCGTGGTCGTCCCCACCTTTCCGCAACGGAGGAAACCCGCCATGAGTTTCGGCGACCCGAACAACCCCTACGGCCAGCAGCAGCAAGGCGGCCAGCAGGGCTACGGCTACCCGCAGCAGACCCCGCAGGGTGTCCCGCAGCAGGGCTACGGCTACCCGCAGGCGCCGCCGGTTCCGGGCGGGTACGGCTTCCCGGGCGCACCGACCGAGATGCCCGGCAGCGTCAAGTCCGCGCGCGTGATGCTCTACGTCATAGCCGGTCTCCAGGTCATCGGCGCGATCATCTTTGCGATCGCCGCCGCCGCAGTGAACGCGGCCAAGAACGACGCGACCCTCAAGGACGACGTCCAGTTCCAGCAGCTGGCCGACTACTCGGGCGGCGCGCTGTGGGGCTTCGTGGTCTTCGCCGTGCTGTGGGGCGTCTTCGCCGTCGTCCTCGCCGCCAAGTTCGGCAAGGGCGGCAACGGACTGCGGATCACGACCATCGTCTTCGGCGTGATCACGGCGATCCTCGGCCTCTACCCCTTCCTCGTGATCGGTCTCGCGCACACGGTGCTCGCCATCCTGATCATCGTCTTCGTGGCGAAGGCCGACGGCGGTGCCTGGTTCAACCGCGGACGCCAGCCCCAGTACTGACCTCACGCACTCCGCTGCGCGCACGAAGGCCGTGACACCCGCACTCCGGGTCTTGCGGCCTTCGGCCATTTCAGGGCGCCTTGGTCGTCCGCGCCATCACCACGAACGGCCCGGCCTCCCGCGTGATGCGGTACCGCGCCTCCGGGTGGAGCTGCTGCGCGTACTTCACCGGGTCCTCGATCGGCTGCGACCAGCCGAAGTCCAGGTTGATCGCGACGACGTCGGGCGCGGTGCCGGGTGCTCCGCCGATCCAGTAGACCGTGCGGTCGGCGGTCAGGTGCGCCATCAGCGTGATGTCGGTCTCCACCCGCGCGCCGACGGGAATGGCGCGCAGCGCCTCCTCGGCCGCGTGGGTGCGGGCGTCCGCCCGGTACGTCTCGGGGCGGAGCAGCTCGCGGAACGGGAGGTGCTGGGTCAGCGCGACGGCGATCGCGGCGGCGACGGGCACGGCGACGTTCGCGTACGAGACGAGCCAGGGCCGCTTCGAGTCCCGGCTGCGCCGGATGCCGTCCGCCATGGCGAGGAACACGACCGGCATCAGGATCGCGCTGTAGTGCCAGACCATGCCCCAGTGGTTGGAGTCCTGTGAGAGCAGGCGCCAGCCGAGGGTCGGCAGCACGAGGAGGACGAGCGGGGAGCGCAGCGCCATGAAGGCGGTGATGCCGACCAGGAAGACGAGCATCTCCAGCTTGACCGAGGAGTCGAGGACGCCGAGCACGGAGTCGAGCAGGGACACCTCCTGCCCGCCGTTCTCCTCGATCTTCTTCCAGTAGTCGTACGTCCCCGCGCTGCTGGCCGCCGGTATGAGCACGAGCACGGTCAGCGCGAACGAGAACACGCCGAAGGCCGCCAGCAGGAAGCCCTGGAGCCTGCGCCCGTAGAGGGCGAGGAGGCCGCCGACGACCGCGACGGTGACCCCGAGGTCCTCCTTGACGAGGACCAGCGGCAGCGCCCAGAGGACCGCCGCGCGCCAGCGCCCCATGAGCAGGGCACGGCAGACGAGTGCGATCAGCGGGACCGCGAGGGCTATCTCGTGGAAGTCGGCCTTCACCGCTTCCTGGAGGCCCCAGGACAGCCCGTAGGCGGCGGTGGCGCAGAGACCGGTGCGGCCGCCCAGGATCTGCTGGACGGTACGCCCGACGACGACGGCGGAGAAGGCGAACAGGGCGGCCTGGGCGAACAGCAGGGCGGCCGCCGACGGCCATATCCAGTAGAGCGGCACCAGGAGCGCGACCACGGGGCTGAAGTGGTCGCCGAGTATCAGGTAGCCGGGGCCCTTGATGTCGACGACCGGGGCGTCGAACCCGGCGTACGCGCGCACCTCCTGCTCGAAGATGCCGAGGTCCCAGGACGGCGACTGGAAGTGGGTGAACCGGATGTACGCGTACAGGAAGTAGACCGCGCCCAGCAGGACGGCGGCGATCAGGTACGGGCGCAGCGGTGCCGGGTGGAGCGGGACGGCGACCGCGCCGGCTTCCTCCCCGGGCGCCTTCTCCGGCGCGCCGGTCCCGCTCTTCTTCAGGTCAAGCACGGTGCCCCCGCAACGGAATTGCCCAGTGGTCACTGCCGGCCGGACCGGTCCCGCCCGCCGCGGCCCGACGAGCCATTCATTAGAACAGAGGGGCGACCGGAATCCGTAGGCCGGGACGCGCCGCAGGCCGCACCCGGGGAGGGTGCGGCCTGCGGCGTCGTCACCGGGCCCGCGGGGCGGTCCGGTGCGTTGCTCCGTGCGGCGGTGTCACCGCGGGGGCGTCAGTGGAAGAAGTGGCGGGTGCCCGTGAAGTACATGGTCACACCGGCCTTCTTCGCGGCCTCGACGACGAGCTCGTCGCGGACCGAGCCGCCCGGCTGCGCCACGGCCTTGATGCCCGCGGCGGTCAGGATCTCCAGGCCGTCGGGGAAGGGGAAGAAGGCGTCGGACGCGGCGTACGCACCACGTGCCCGCTCCTCGCCGGCCCGCTCGACCGCGAGCTTGGCGGAGTCGACGCGGTTGACCTGACCCATGCCGACACCGACGGAGGCGCCGTCCTTGGCGAGCAGGATCGCGTTCGACTTGACCGCGCGGCAGGCCTTCCAGGCGAAGGCGAGTTCCCTGAGCTCCTCGGCCGGGAGGGCCTCACCGGTGGCGAGGGTCCAGTTGGCCGGGTCGTCGCCCTCGGCCTGGAGCCGGTCGGTGACCTGGAGCAGCGCGCCGCCGTCGATCGGCTTGACCTCGACCTCGGAGGCCGGGGCGTCGGGGCAGCGGAGCACACGGATGTTCTTCTTGCGGGCCAGGACCTCGACCGCGCCGTCCTCGTACGCCGGAGCGACGATGACCTCGGTGAAGATCTCCGCGACCTGCTCGGCCATCTCGACGGTCACCGGGCGGTTGACGGCGATCACGCCGCCGAACGCGGACAGCGGGTCGCAGGCGTGCGCGTTGCGGTGCGCCTCGGCGACGTCGTCCGCGATCGCGATGCCGCACGGGTTGGCGTGCTTGATGATCGCGACGCAGGGCTCGGCGTGGTCGTACGCGGCACGGCGCGCGGCGTCGGTGTCCGTGTAGTTGTTGTAGGACATCTCCTTGCCGTGCAGCTGCTCGGCCTCGGCGAGACCGCCCTCGCCGGAGGTGTAGAGCGCCGCCGGCTGGTGCGGGTTCTCGCCGTAGCGCAGGACGTTCTTGCGCGCGTAGGTGGCACCGGAGAAGTCCGGGAAGCCGGAGTCGTCGGCGGCGGCGTAGCCGTCGGCGAACCAGGACGCCACGGCCACGTCGTACGCGGCGGTGTGCTGGAATGCCTCGGCGGCGAGCCGCTTGCGGGCCGTCAGGTCGAACCCGCCCGCCTTGACGGCCGCGAGGACGTCGGCGTAGCGCTCCGGGCTGGTGACGACGGCCACGGAGGGGTGGTTCTTGGCGGCGGCGCGGACCATCGACGGGCCGCCGATGTCGATCTGCTCGACGCACTCGTCGTCGGAGGCGCCGGAGGCGACGGTCGCCTTGAACGGGTAGAGGTTCACGACCACCAGGTCGAACGGCTCCACGCCCAGCTCGGCGAGCTGCTCGCGGTGGGCGTCCAGACGCAGGTCGGCGAGGATGCCGGCGTGCACCCGGGGGTGGAGCGTCTTGACGCGGCCGTCGAGGCACTCGGGGAAGCCGGTGAGCTCCTCGACCTTCGTGACGGGCACTCCGGCCGCGGCGATCTTCCCGGCGGTGGAGCCGGTGGAGACCAGCTCGACACCGGCCTCGTGCAGACCGCGGGCGAGGTCTTCGAGCCCCGTCTTGTCGTAGACACTGACCAGGGCGCGGCGGATGGGCTTATTCACCGACATGACCGAGATGAACCTTTCGTCCCTCAATGCGATAGCCGTCGCGGGCGAGCCGCCCTACGGCCTCGACGAGCAGCTTGCGCTCGACTTCCTTGATGCGTTCGTGGAGGGCCGCTTCGCCCTCCACGGTTTCCTCTTCGGTCACCTCGACCACGCCCTGCGCGATGATCGGACCGGTGTCGACGCCGTCGTCGACGAAGTGGACGGTGCACCCGGTGACCTTCACGCCGTACGCGAGCGCGTCGCGCACACCGTGGGCACCGGGAAAGCTGGGGAGCAGGGCGGGGTGGGTGTTGACGACGCGGCCGCCGAACTCTGCGAGGAACGCCTTGCCGACGATCTTCATGAACCCGGCGGAGACCACGAGGTCCGGACGGTGCTCGGCCACGGCCGCGGTGAGCGCGGCGTCCCACTCCTCGCGGCTCGCGTGGTCACCGACCCTGCAGACGAAGGTGGGGAGCCCCGCGCGCTCGGCGCGCTCGGCACCGAGGGTGCCATGGCGGTCCGCACCGACCGCGACGACCCGGGCGCCGTAGGCCTCGGGATCGTCACCGATCGCGTCGAGGAGCGCTTGCAGGTTCGTGCCTGAGCCGGAGACGAGCACGACCAGACGGGCCGGAGCGGCGGAGGGGGGCGGGGAGGCCACAGCAGGGCCCTTTCTCGCGTGGTGGAGCGGATACGCGATGTGCGGGAGAGCGTTTGTATGGTCGTACGAAAGAAGCTCGCCCCGCGATACGGGGAACTCTACGAACGGTCCGACCGTCAGCAACGATACCGGCACTCCCGGCGGCCCCCACGGGACGGGGGCGTGCCCGGGAGGTAGCGTCAGGGGGCAGGGAACCGCCCCCGGGCGGAAATGACGAGATGGGGAAGACGTTCACCACATGCCGGACCGCCTCCGCACCGCCCTTGGCCACCCGCTGCCCGAGCGGGCCGTCTCCATGCTGATGCGGGAACGCCAGTCCTCTTCGCCGGACTCCTCGTCGGGCTCTGGTTCTTCGACGGGCTCGGGGTCTTCTTCGGGCTCGGGGTCTTCGACGGGCTCCGGCTCCTCGGGCTCGGGGTCTTCGACGGGCTCTGGTTCTTCGACGGGCTCCGGCTCCGCGGGTTCGGGCTCCGGTTCCGCTCCGGGCTCGCGGACGGGCGCGGGTTCGCCGTCCGGATCCTCGGACGACAATCCGTTCGCCGCACCGCCCGAGGACAGGCCCGACCAGCCCTGGCAGCCCCGCCACCCGCGTCCGCAGAACCACGGTGACGACGGGTCCGACGGCAACGGCGGGGACAGGCCCGACGACCGCCCCGTCTGGGGAAGCCAGTGGAGCGACCGCCAGCCCGGCCGGGAGAGCGGCAACTTCGGTGGCCGCCCCGGCAACCCCCAGGGCGGCCAGGGCGGCGGGCCCGAGGGCAACCCCGGCGGACTGCGCTGGGACCCGACCGACCCCGTCCAGCGGCGAGCGCGCTATGCGGTGCTCGGCGGCATGTGGGCGTTCTTCTTCGCTCTCTTCGACCTGCCCGAGATCGCGCTGCTGCTCGGGGCGCTTGCCGTCTACTGGTCGGTCAGCGCCCTGCGCGGAGGCCCGCGCAAGCACCCGGCGACGGACGCCCGGACCGCCGCGGTGACCGGCGCGGGCCAGGAGCGGCCGACGGCACAGCCGGCACCGTCCGCCGCACCGGCCGCCCCGCAGAGCACCGGACGCCAGCAGACGACGGCGGCCGTGAGCGGCCTGGTCACAGCCCTGCTGGCACTGGCGATCGTCGCCACCGGCTACACGGTCCAGCTGGTCTACCGCGACTACTACACCTGCGTGAACGACGCCCTCACCAAGTCGGGCGCCGTGGCGTGCAACGACAAGCTGCCCGAGCCGCTGGAGCCCTTCTTCGGCGTCAAGAAGTAGCAGCGCGCGTTCCGAGAACCACCACGGAGCTACGGAGCGTTCTCCCGGCCCGGGTCCGGATGCCGATCGGCGTCCGGACCCGGGCCGCTCGGCTTCCCCGGCTCGGCGACGGACGGCTCCTCGGACGGCTCCGCGTGCGTCTTCGCGGACGGCTCCTCGGACGGCTCCGCAGATGCCGGGGCCTGCGCGGGGGCGGACGGGGCACCGGCTTCGGCGGTGGACCCGGCGGAGGGGTCCGGCGCGCCGTCGTCGACGGTGACGTCGACGGGGAGACCGTCCGCGGGCACCGCCACGGGTGCGGACACGGGTCCGGGTGCGGACACGGGTGCGGGTGCGGATACGGGTGCGGGTGCGGATACGGGTGCGGGTGCGGATACGGGTGCATTCCCCGATGCCGCACCCGGGGCGGCATCCGCCTCCGCCCCCGCCGGGTGTGCGGGCACCGCATGACCGGTCGGCGCCGCGTCCGGCCCCGCCGTACGCTCCCCGGGCGCGCCGGGCGTGGGCTTCGCACCGTCAGCTCCGGGGCCGGGGACGGCCGGGAAGTCCGCCATCAGCCCGCCGGAGCGCTTCCGGAGCGCGGCCCAGCGCGCCTTCCTCGCCCCGTCCTCGTGCCAGGAAGCGGCGGACAGGAAGTCGTACGTGTCCTCGTCCGCCTTCGCCGCACCGGCCTCCACGGCCCCCTTCCCCAGCGGCTGCTGTCCTTGCGGGTCGTCTTCCGCCGGCTTCTGTTCCGGCGTGGCCGACTCGGCGGCTGCCTTCGCCCGGCCCGAGCCGTCACGCCGCCATCCCCACCGGTTCTCCCGCAGCCGCCAGGCCCTGAGCAGCAGCGCCCCGGGGACGCCGATGACGGCCGTCCACACGAGTGCGGCCGGGCCCACCAGCCACCACACCGGGCCGAACTCGGCCAGGGCCCCGGTACCCAGGGGCCCGCCCGACGCGGCGGCCAGAGCAGCCGCGCCCGCTCCGCAGCCCACGGCGGCCAGCCCGGCGACCAGGGCGGTCCGCCCCTGGCCCCACTGCTCCTCGTCGTCGCCCGCGGGTGAGGGGGCCGCACTGCGCGCGACGCGGCGGGCGACGGCCAGGGCGGCCAGGGCCGGGACCGCGGCCGACGCCCAGTTCACCGCCGTCCCCGGGCCGTGCACCGGCATCGCCGCGAGCAGCGGGAAGTCCGGCAGGGCGGGGTGTCCGGCGAAGGCCAGCGGAGTGACCGTGGACGCCGTACCGAGGGCGAAGCCCGGTCCCATGCCGTACGCGGCGCCCCACATCGCGGCGTTCGGCAGGAGCGCGAGGGCCAGCAGGAGCAGGGCGGACCTGCCGGCCCAGTCGCCGGACAGCCCCAGCAACGACGCCCGGGCGGCCCCCGCGTTCCACACCAGGGCCGCGCCGACCAGCAGCGCCCCGCCCGCGAGCAGCGTCGTCGTCCCGGCGGCCGCCGAGCGCAGTGCCGCTGCGGCGCCCGCCCGGAAGACGGTGCGGGCGGCGGCTTCCTGGAGCCGGAGCGGCGCCCAGACGAGGAGGGAGGTCACGGGGCGTCCCCGTGCCGCCCAGACCCCCGCGGCGGCGGAGCACGCCACCACCGGCACGACGGGGAACGCGAGCGTGGCACGGTCGACGGGCAGCCCTCCACCCCGTCCGTAGGCCGCCGCCGCGAGGACGACCAGCAGGTAGCCGGCGCTCACCGCGAAGAATGCCCCGACCGCCGAGTGCCTGTCCGTGACCTTCCCGTCGGTCTCCGCGGAGTCCCGGGCCGCCCGGTGCACGAGCCACCCGGGCAGCACGACGAGCAGCAGGGGCACCGTGCCCACGGGTGCGGGGTGCCCGCCGAGCGTGTCGGTCCTGACGAGTTCGGCGCCGTGGGCGAGCAGCCAGAGGCCGGTGGCGACGTGGAAGGCGCCGTCCGGCCCGCTGTCGGGGTACGGCGAGCTGATCCACAGCGCCATGACCAGGACGGCCAGCGAGCCGAGTCCGAGCCCTGCGGCGATGGCCCCGCGCGCGCATGCGGACGCGAGCGCGGCGGACCTGGTCCGCTCGGCAGGCAACATCGGGCTGCGTTCGGTCACTTGGGTCACGCCGCCATGCTGCCAACGACACGCGCTTATTCCGTGTAACGGGCGAATAGCCGCTGTGTCGCTCAATATACGCTTATGTACTTTTTCACCCAGTGCAGTGTCATCGGGGACGGAGGCAGCGCATGACACGGAGCGTCACGGACCCTTCCGGCGCGGCCCCGTTGCCCTCCCCCAAGGAGCGCCGGCGGCTGCGCGTGGCCAGGTCACTGAGTGAGGAGCAGGTCGCGGCGGCCATGGGCGTCACGCCCGCCACCGTCCGGGCCTGGGAGACGGGGCGCAGCACGCCTCGGGGCCGCCGCCGCACGGCGTACGCCAGGCTGATCGGCTCCGGCACCCCCCGCACCACGCCGCATCCCTCCGCCGTCGAAGCCACCGGGAGCAGCACGATGTCCCCGACAGAGCCCGGTACCGGCGCCATCGTGGGCGCCCCGGCCGATCCCGCCACGGATCTGGTGCCCGACGCGGCGGCGCCTGAGTCGTCGTCACCGGACCGCGCGCTAAGAGAGAACGGCCCCGGAGCCGATGCCACCGGACCTCCGGCCGCCGTAAGCGGCCTGCCCGCGTCCTCGGTGCGGGCCGCTCCGGCGCCCCGGCACCCCGGCCCTGCCGCCCCGGCGCCCGACGGCGACGCCGGCTCCTCCGCACCGGTGCTGCCGGTCCGCACGCCCGAGGCCGCTTTCGACAGCCTGTACGAGCTCGCGGCGCCCGGACTGACCCGCCAGATGTACCTCCTGACGGGCCGCCGCCTGCTGTCCCGGGAGGCCGTCGAGCACGCGTTCCGGATCGCCTGGCAGCGCTGGCCCGAGGTGGCCAGGGACCGTGACCCCGCCGGCTGGGCGCGGGCGGCGGCGTACGAGTACGCGATGTCGCCCTGGCACCGCATGCGGCGCGTCCACCGCCGCCCCGACGCACTGCCCGACGAGCCCGGGAGGAAGGCGCTGCTGGGCGCGCTGCTCGCACTGCCGCCCTCGTACCGCCGGACGCTGCTGCTCCACGACGGTGTCGGGCTGGGACTTCCGGAGACCGCGGCCGAGACCGAGGCCAGCACGCCCGCCGCGGCCAACCGTCTGCTGAACGCCAGGGCCGCCCTCACCGTGTCGCTCCCCGAACTGGCCGCACCCACGGGTCCCGGCGGGCGGACGGCGCTGTTCCAGGAGCGGCTCGGCGCTCTCGCGCTGGCCGAGGACGTGCCACAGCCGCCCGGCGCCCCGTCGGTGCGCAGGGGCAGCGAGCGCGTCGCGGAACTCTGGACGCGGGCGGCGATCTGTTTCGGCGTCGTGCTCATCGGGGCGACGGGCTTCACGCTGCACACGGCCCCCACGCAGTACGAGCAGCCGCTGTCGCCTCCCCAGCGCGTGGGCGGCGTCCCTCCGAGAGGCGGTCCGGAGCGGCTGACACCCCAGGACCTGAAACTGCAGAAGACACTGCGGGAGAAGCTCGTGCACGGGCCGGAACGTCTGGTTCCGCTGCTCCCCTGACCGTACGCCGGGAGGGCACGCCGACGGCGGGAGTTCCCCGGACACACGAACGGCGCGGGCCCGCACCCTGTCGGAGGACAGGGTGCGGGCCCGCGCCGTTTCCGCGGTGAAACGGTGGCGCCGCCTCGGGCGGTCAGCCGCCGAGGATCTCGCGAGCCAGCTTGGCGGTCTCGGTCGGCGTCTTGCCGACCTTGACGCCGGCGGCCTCGAGGGCCTCCTTCTTGGCCGCGGCGGTGCCGGAGGAGCCGGAGACGATGGCGCCGGCGTGGCCCATGGTCTTGCCCTCCGGGGCGGTGAAGCCCGCGACGTAGCCGACGACCGGCTTCGTGACGCTCGATGCGATGTAGTCGGCGGCACGCTCCTCGGCGTCGCCGCCGATCTCGCCGATCATCACGATGAGGTCGGTGTCGGGGTCCGCCTCGAACGCCGCGAGGGCGTCGATGTGCGTGGTGCCGATGACCGGGTCGCCACCGATGCCGACGGCGGACGAGAAGCCGATGTCACGCAGCTCGTACATCATCTGGTAGGTCAGCGTGCCGGACTTGGACACGAGACCGATGCGGCCGGGCTTGGTGATGTCGCCCGGGATGATGCCGGCGTTGGACTGGCCGGGGGTGATCAGGCCGGGGCAGTTCGGGCCGATGATCCGGGTCTTGTTGCCCTTCGAACCGGCGTACGCCCAGAAGGCGGCCGAGTCGTGGACGGCGATGCCCTCGGTGATCACGACGGCGAGCGGGATCTCGGCGTCGATCGCCTCGACGACCGCGGCCTTCGCGAAGGCCGGCGGCACGAAGAGGACCGACACGTCGGCGCCGGTCTTCTCCATCGCCTCGGCGACGGACCCGAAGACGGGTACCTCGGTGCCGTCGAAGTCGACGGTCGTGCCCGCCTTGCGCGGGTTCACGCCACCGACGATGTTGGTGCCGTCGGCCAGCATGAGCTTGGTGTGCTTCATGCCCGTGGCGCCGGTCATCCCCTGGACGATGACCTTGCTGTCCTTGGTGAGGAAGATAGCCATGGTGTTGGAGTCCCTCGTCCCTTACTTCGCAGCCGCGGCGAGCTCGGCGGCCTTGTCGGCCGCGCCGTCCATGGTGTCCACGCGCTGAACCAGCGGGTGGTTGGCGTCGGAGAGGATCTTGCGACCCAGCTCCGCGTTGTTGCCGTCGAGGCGCACGACGAGCGGCTTGGTGACGTCCTCGCCCTTGGACTTGAGCAGCTCCAGGGCCTGGACGATGCCGTTGGCGACCTCGTCGCAGGCGGTGATGCCGCCGAAGACGTTGACGAAGACGGACTTGACGTCCGGGTCGCCGAGGATGATCTCGAGACCGTTCGCCATGACCTCGGCGGAGGCGCCGCCACCGATGTCGAGGAAGTTGGCGGGCTTCACGTTGCCGTGGTTCTCACCGGCGTACGCGACGACGTCCAGGGTCGACATGACCAGACCGGCACCGTTACCGATGATGCCGACCTCGCCCTCGAGCTTGACGTAGTTGAGGTTCTTGGCCTTGGCGGCGGCCTCGAGGGGGTTGGCCGCGGCCTTGTCCTCCAGCGCCTCGTGGCCGGGCTGGCGGAAGTCGGCGTTCTCGTCGAGAGACACCTTTCCGTCCAGGGCCAGGATGCGGCCGTCCTTCGTCTTGACCAGCGGGTTGACCTCGACGAGGAGCGCGTCCTCGGCGACGAAGGTGTCCCACAGGGTCACCATGGCCTCGGCGACACCCTCGGCCACGTCGGCCGGGAACTTCGCCTGGGCCACGATCTCGCGGGCCTTCTCGATGTCGACGCCGTCGACGGCGTTGACCGGGACCTTCGCGAGGGCCTCGGGGGTCTTCTCCGCGACCTCCTCGATGTCCATGCCGCCCTGCACCGACGCCATGGCGAGGAAGGTGCGGTTGGTGCGGTCGAGGAGGTACGAGACGTAGTACTCCGCCTCGATCTCCGGGGACAGCTCGGCGATCATCACCTTGTGGACCGTGTGGCCCTTGATGTCCATGCCGAGGATGTCGGTCGCGCGAGCGACCGCCTCGTCCGGGTTCGCGGCCAGCTTCACGCCGCCGGCCTTACCTCGGCCACCGACCTTCACCTGCGCCTTGACGACGGACTTGCCGCCCAGCCGCTCGGTCGCCTCGCGGGCTGCCTCAGGCGTGTCGATCACTTCACCGGCCAGCACCGGTACACCGTGCTTGGCGAAGAGGTCCCTCGCCTGGTACTCGAACAGGTCCACGCGCGTCCGTCCCTTTTAGTGGTCTCGCGGTTCGTTATCTGCGTGGGCGTGCCGCGAGGGCAACGTGACTGCGCAGTCACAAGGGAGGCGCACACGGTCACCGGGTACGCGGCATGTCCATCCGGCAGGTTATCCCCGCGCCACGTCGGACCCTAAATTGCAGATCACACCTGAGCGGTGATAACGGTCACAGATCGCGCTGGTGACCGGGGTCCCGGGGACAAAACGCCTCGTCCGGCGGGGCCTCCGGGCCGGCCCGCGCGAGGGAGCGCGGCGCGGTGCAGCGCCGGTCGGACGCGCCCGCGGCGCCCCGGCGCCCGGCGGAGCCGGGACACCTGCGACGGACCGCACCGGGCCGCCTCACACGCCGCCGTCGGGTACCGGCAGCGGCCTCCTCGCGATCGCCGCGGCCATGACCTCGGGAAAGAGGTCGGGGGTGCAGGCGAAGGCGGGAACGCCCAGGGCGCCCATCGCCGCGGCGTGCTCGTGGTCGTAGGAGGGCGCGCCGTCGTCGGAGAGCGCGAGGAGGGCCACGAACTGCACCCCCGACGCCTTCATCGCGGCGGCACGCCGGACCATCTCGTCCTTGATCCCCCCTTCGTGGAGATCGCTGATCAGGACGACGACGGTGTCCGCGGGACGGGTGATCCTCGACTGGCAGTACGCCAGCGCGCGGTTGATGTCCGTGCCGCCGCCGAGCCGCGTCCCGAACAGGACGTCGACGGGGTCGTCGAGCTGGTCGGTGAGGTCGACGACGGACGTGTCGAACACGACGAGCCTCGTCGCCAGGCTGCGCATGGAGGCGAGGACCGCGCCGAAGACGGACGCGTGGACGACGGAGGACGCCATCGAACCCGACTGGTCGACGCAGAGGATGACCTCCTTCTCCACCGACCGGCCGGAGCGCCCGAATCCGATGAGGCGCTCGGGGATCACCGTGCCGGCCCCTCCCCGCCCGGGAAGCGGCACGTAGTTCTTGAGGTTGGCCCGGATCGTGCGGTCCCAGTCGATGTCCGGCCGCCGCGGCCGGCGGGTCCGCGCCGAGCGGTCCAGCGCGCCGGTGAGCACGGCCCTCGTCCTGGCGGCGAGGCGACGCTCCAGGTCCTCGGTGACCTTGCGGACGACCGCCCGGGCGGTCTCCCTGGTCGTCTCGGGCATGGCCTTGCCGAGGGAGAGGAGGGTGCCGACGAGGTGGACGTCGGGTTCGACCGCCTCCAGCATCTCCGGTTCCAGCAGCAGGGCGGACAGCCCGAGCCGGTCGATCGCGTCACGCTGCATGACCTGCACGACGGGGACCGGGAAGTACGTCCGGATGTCACCGAGCCACCGGGCCGCTGACGGGGCCGACGCCCCGAGGCCCGCGGAACGCTCGGATCCGCCACGTCCGCCGGGCCGCCCACCGCCGTAGAGCGAGGTCAGCGCGCCGTCCATCGCCGCGTCGCGGCCCGTGAGCGGGTGTCCGGTGCCCTCGGCGCCGTCCGCGCCGAGCACCAGGCGCCAGCGCCGAAGCCTCTCGTGCTCCTGGGATGCGGCTGCCATGGCCGGCTCCTGTTCCCGTACGTGCTCCGCTTCCTGTTCCCGTACGTGCTCCGCCGGTCCCGGGTGAGCGCGGTGCCCCGTCATCCCGCCGCCACCCGCCCCTCCGGGGTGTCCAGGCCGAGGAGCAGTCGCACCACCGGCGCCACGGCGTCCGCCCGTTCCCCGTCGGGCGGGTGGCCGAAGCCCGGTGTGAACGCCCTGCTCTCCCCGCCCGCGCCGCCGCGGTCCGGCCCGCGCCGGACGAGTTCGCCCAACGACCGCCGCACGGCGGGCTCGTAGGCCGCGAACGTGCGTCGCAGCAGAGGGAGTACGTCGACGAACGTCTCCGCCGGTATGCCCGTCAGCCAGGCGTCGACCAGGGAGAGCAGCCGTTCGTCGTGGACGAGCAGCATGCCCCCGCCGGAGGCTCCCCCGGCGAAGCCCTCGATCCACGCCGCCGCGTCGGCAGGCGGTGTGCCGGGCGACAGCGCCAGGCTCATCAGCCGTGCCGTCCCCTCCTCGGTGGCCCGTCCTTCGTCCAGGAGCAAGCGGGTGGCGCGGCCGCGGACCCGTCCGGTGACCGCGTCCCTCGACGAGAGCCTCCGCAGGGTCACCGTCCACCGGTCCTTCAGCCCGTCCGTCCGGGAGGCGTCGGTGAGCAGTCCGATCGCGCCGTGCACGGCGTCCAGCCTCTCCTGCGCCTGCGCCGCGCCCTCCGGAGCGAGGCCGGTGCAGGTGGGCGGCAGGCCCACGCAGACGCGCTCGGCGATTCCGGCGGCAACCGCCGCGAGAGCCGCGGTGCCTGTGGACCGGACGTCTCCGTACCGCAGGGAACGGGCCAGGGCGGGCAGGGCGTCGGCGAGGTGGCCGACGTCGGCGTCGAGGGCGGCCCGGTCGGCGAGCGCCCGCATCACGACGGAGAGCGCCGCGGGCAGTCCGGCCCGCAGGCACCGCTCGGCGAGCGCGGTGACCGCCGCGAGCGAGGGCGCGGACACGGCGTCCGACTCGGCCCTCGCCGTCGCGGCGGCGAGCACGGTGGTGCCCCACACCCCGGCCTCGGCGACCCGTACGAAGAGCTCGGGCTCCCAGCGCAGCCGCCAGGTCTCCCGGAACGTGCCCGTACTCCCCCGGCCGGCGACGGGCTCGCCCCAGGCCACTCCCAGGAGGTGGAGTCTGTGCAGCAGCCGGCTGCGCGCCGCGTCGTTGTCCTTGCGCAGGTCGAGTTCGAGGTCGCGGGGCTCCGCCTCCGGCCGGAGGCGGAGCGAGCGCTGCTGTCCGGCCAGGTCCCGCTGGAGCGGGACGGCGGGGGCGCCGTCCGGCACCTCGCCGAGGGCCTCGCCGACGACCAGCCTGTCCCGCACCAGGGCGAGCGGCACGTCGGAGCCCTCGCACATGACGGCCCGCACCGCGTCGGTGGCTTCGGCGAGACCCACGGCGGGCCGCTCCCGCAGGGCGGCCAAGGTCTCCGCGAGCCGCACCGCCTCGATGACATGGGCCGGCGACACCGGCCGGTCCTCTTCGCGCAGGAGTCCGGCCACCTTCGTCATCCAGCGTTCGACGGACCGGTCGGGGGAACCGAAGAGGTGCGCGTACCAGCCGGGGGACTCGATGCCCGCGCCGTATCCGCTGCGCCGGGCGAGTCTGCGGTGGGTCCACGGCACCCAGGTCAGCTCGGTCCTGACCTTCTCCATCCCCTTGAGGAGTGACCGGTCGGCCGCGACCGTCGTCCTCGCGGCGAGCGCGGGGACGTGCCAGGCGCCGCACACCACGGCGATGTCGTCCCCGAACTCCTTGCGGGCGGCCCGCAGCCGGAGGCGCATGTACGCCTCCCGGACCGCGTCCTGGGGATGTCCCCCGTCGCCGTACGCCTCGCGCAGCGCCGTCATCGCCTCGGCGAGCGCGGCGAACGGGGCGCGGGCGTCGGCCTGCGGGCCGGCCTGCCCGCGGTGTTCGACGACGTCCTCCCACCAGCGTTCGGGGTCGTCGTGACCCGCGGTCGCGGCCAGGATCCCGAGGGGGTCGATCCCCCGGCCCTCCCCGTCCACGTCGCCCTGCGCGTCGGCTCCGTCCTCCGGACGGCCGCTCATGGCCAGGGAGTTGGCCGCCGGCAGGTCCATGAAGCGCACCGGGACGCCCTGCGCCAGGGCCCAGCGGATCGCCACCCACTCGGGCGAGAAGTCGGCCAGCGGCCAGAACGCGGCACGCCC
The DNA here is from genome assembly GCF_036206005.1 of Streptomyces sp. NBC_00178. NCBI lineage: Bacteria > Bacillati > Actinomycetota > Actinomycetes > Kitasatosporales > Streptomycetaceae > Streptomyces > Streptomyces sp. NBC_00178. Next base: position 4,507,706 of record NZ_CP108143.1, on the reverse strand, counting down.
CGGGTCGTCGACGGCGTGCGCGAGCAGCGCGACGGGCGGGCGCATTCCGTCGTCGGCGGCGAGCGGCAGCAGCGCGTCGCCCTCCGGGGGACCCTCGACGAGCACCGCCCTCGGGCGGGCCTCCTCCAGGGCGGCGAGGACCGCGCGGGCGGAGCCCGGGCCGTGGTGGCGCACGCCCAGGAGCAGCGGCCCCCGGGGCGCGGCGGGAACCGGCGCCCGGGGCGTCATGCCGAGGCCTCCCGGCAGGCGCGGTAGAAGTCCTTCCAGCCGTCCCGCTCCCGGACCACGGTCTCCACGTACTCCTGCCAGATCACTCCGTCGGCGGCGGGGTCGCGGACGACGGCGCCGAGGATCCCTGCCGCCACGTCGTGGGGGCGCAGCACGCCGTCGCCGAAGTGGGCCGCCAGCGCGAGGCCGCCGGTCACGACGGAGATGGCCTCGGCGGTGGACAGCGTGCCGGACGGGGATTTGAGCCTGGTGCGGCCGTCCGTGGTGATGCCGTCGCGCAGTTCACGGAAGACCGTGACGACGCGCCGGATCTCGGCCATGCCGTCCGGGGCGGCGGGAAGTCCGAGGGAGCGTCCGATCCGGGCCACCCGCCGGGACACGATGTCCACCTCGGCCTCGGCGGTCGCGGGCAGCGGCAGGACGACGGTGTTGAACCGGCGGCGCAGCGCCCCGGACAGCTCGTTGACCCCGCGGTCGCGGTCGTTGGCCGTGGCGATCAGGTTGAACCCCTGGACGGCCTGGACCTCCTGTCCGAGCTCGGGCACCGGGAGCGTCTTCTCCGACAGGATGGTGATGAGCGCGTCCTGCACGTCGGACGGTATGCGGGTGAGCTCCTCGATCCTGGCGGTCATGCCCTCGGCCATGGCCCGCATGACCGGGCTCGGCACCATGGCCTCGCGGCTCGGCCCGGCGGCGAGCAGCTGTGCGTAGTTCCACCCGTAGCGGACGGCCTCCTCGGGGGTCCCGGCGGTGCCCTGGACGAGGAGGGTCGAGTCCCCGCTGACGGCGGCCGCGAGATGCTCGGAGACCCAGGTCTTGGCGGTGCCCGGCACGCCGAGGAGCAGCAGGGCGCGGTCGGTGGCGAGCGTGGTCACGGCGACCTCGACGAGACGGCGCGGACCCACGTACTTCGGGGTGATCAGTACGCCCCCGGGGAGCGTTCCGCCCAGCAGATAGGTCGAGACGGCCCAGGGCGAGAGCTTCCAACGGGCGGGCCTCGGGCGGTCGTCGGCCGCCGCGAGCGCCTTCAGCTCGTCGGCGAAGTCGTGCTCGGCGTGCGGTCTCAGTACGTGGCCGGCTACTCGGTCTGCGGCTGTCCCGGACTGCGCGGACACGGTCATGGCTCCCCCTCCGGATCGGTCGGACCGATGCGGTTTCCACCGTGCACCACGGCACTGACAATCGGCCCGGTCAGTCGGCCGGCGCGGCACGCACCACCGGTACGGCCCGTCGGCCGAAACGGAACCGGCACTCGGTCCGGCCCGTCGGCCGCCGGGAGTTCGCCGCGGCGGAACCGGTCGTCGTGGCCGGTGTCCCGTCGGCTCCGACCGGTGAATCGCGGACCGGTGGGTTCGGGAACCGGTGAATCGCGGACCGGTGAGCTCGCGGACCGGTCCCCGACGCGCCCGAGCGGCTGCGCACCGCGGGAGAACCGCAGGTCGGAGCCCATTGTCAGTGGGGCGTCCTACCGTCGGTGCCATGCTGCTTTCACAGGGGGAGGAACCAGCGCGCACCGCGGGGCACGGTGCACGCCGGACCGTGGACGAGGTGCCTGCTACGGCTTCTGACGAGGCGTCGCGCGATGCGGTGCGCGTCGCGGGCTCGGAGCGCCTGTGGTCCGGCGCGGGCACCGTCGGCACCGGGGTCGTGTGGGGGCTGCGCGCGACGGGCGAGGGCCCACCGCACCGCACCGCGGCCGACCTCGACGAGGGTGCGTACACCTGCGGTTGTGCGTCGTCGCAGCCGCCCTGCCCGCACGCGCTGGAGCTGCTCGCGCTCCATGCCGGGGACCGGCCCGTGCTGCGGCGGAGCGCGGAGCCGCCGGCGTGGGTCGCCGAGTGGCTGACGGGTGTCCGCGGGGGGATCGCGGCGGACGGGGCCCCCGGTGCCGCGGCGGGCCCGGGAGCGAAGGTCGACGACGGAGCAGGTGACCGGGCGCGCGCCGCGCGGCGGCGTGCCGACCGCAGGGCCGGGCGCATCACGGGCGGGGCCCAGGATCTGGAGCAGCGCCTCACTGATCTGCTGCGCGGCGGACTCGCGGCGGCGCAGGATCCCGGAAACCCGCTGTGGGAGGAGACGGCAGCCCGCATGGTCGACGCCCAGGCCCCCGGACTGGCGCACCGGGTGAGGGAGTTGGGCGAGGTGCCCGCGTCGGGAGCCGGCTGGCCCGCGCGGATGCTGGAGGAGTGCGCCCTGCTGCACCTGCTGGACACCGCCTGGCTCGGCCTCGGCCGACTGCCCGCGCCCCTGGCCGCGACCGTGCGTACGAGGGTGGGGCTGACGGCCTCCGCCGAGGGACCGGCCGTCCGTGACCACTGGCTGGTACTCGCGCAGTACGACGTGCCGGACGCCCGGATCGTCACCCGCCGCGTCTGGCTGCACGGCAGGGCCTCCGGTCGCACGGCACTGCTGCTGTCCTACGGCGCCGCGGGACGCACCCCGGACCTGGCGCTGCCGGTGGGCAGCGTGATCGACGCGGAGGTCACGCCCTACCCCGGCGGCGGCCGGCTGAGAGGCGAGCTCGGGCGACGGTTCGGGGAGCCGTACGCCGATCCGTCCCCTCCCCCGGGCGGCACGACGGCCGACGCACTCGCCGCGTACGGGCGGGCGCTGCGGGACGATCCCTGGCTGGACGCCTGGCCCGCCGTGCTGGGCGAGGTCGTTCCCGCCCCGGCCGCGGAGGGCTGGCGGCTGGTCGGCGCGGACTCGACCGCACTGCCGGTCGCCGGCCCGGCACTGTCACGGCCGGGCCTGTGGAAACTCGTGGCCCTCTCCGGCGGCCTGCCACTGACGGTCTTCGGAGCATGCGGACACCGGGGCTTCGAGCCGCTCGCGGCCTGGCCCCCGGGCACCTCGGACGGCCTCGGCGCGAGGGAGCCCGTGGCACTCCTCTGATCCCCGGGCCGCCCGGTACCCGTACGGCGCCCCGCACGCCCACCATCCGCGATCCCGGAGAAACCGGACTGGAGGAGACCTCGATGTCCACCACGCAGACGACGGCCCGAGCGCCGATGGACGCTTCCTGGGAGGACCTCGTCACCTCGGCGCTCCTCGGCACCGACCGTCGGCCGCTGACGGCGGAGAGCGGAGATCCCGCCGGACCGGCCGCCCTGCTGGACCTCGCGGCCCTGCACACCGTGCGGCGGCGGGCCGCGCTCCGTCCGGCCATTGGAGCCGCGCCGCCGGCTCCCGCACCCGCCGACCCCCGGCCGCCTCTGCCCGCCGCCGCCCGACGCCGTCTCGCCCAGCTGCTCGCGGACCGGTCGGCGCCGCCGGGCGGTGGACGGCGGGGTACGGCTCCCGACCTCACCGAGCTGATACCCCAGTGGCTGGCCTCGGCAGAGGCGCACGGCTACCGGGCACCGGCGGAACTGCTGCCCGCTCTGCTCGACGCGGCACGGGCGCGCACCGATCTGCGCACCCACGTCCTGGCGTTCGCGGGACCGCGCGGGCTCTGGCTGGCCGGCCTGAACCCGGAGTGGAGGTTCGCCCTGCGCGCCACGGCCCGGGGTGCGCACCGGCCGGACACCACCGATCCGGAGGCGGTGCGCCGCCTCTGGGCGGACGGGCTCTTCGCGGAGCGGGTGGCACTGCTGGGGGCGCTCAGGGAGCGGGATCCCGGTGCGGCCCGGTCCCTGCTCGCGGGGACCTGGTCCACGGAACGGGCGGAGGACCGGCTGATGTTCGTCGACTCCTTGCGGGCCGGCCTGTCGGATGCCGACGAGGCGTTCCTGGAGGCGGCCCTGACGGACCGCAGCCGCAACGTACGCGCGACGGCCGCCGAGCTGCTGTCGGGACTTCCCGGTTCGGCGCTCGCCGGGCGGATGGCCGCCCGTGCCACGACGTGTGTGAACCCCGACCGCACGGGGGACGCGCTGGCGATAGCCGTGGAGGCACCCCACGAGTGCGACACGGGGATGGAACGCGACGGCGTCGTGGCGGTGCCACCCTCGGGGCACGGCGAACGCTCGTGGTGGCTGGGACAGTTGGTGGAGGCGACGCCGTTGGGCGTCTGGTGCGAGAGGTTCGGCGGCCGTGGAGCGCGCGAGCTCGTGGCGCTCCCAGTCGCGGACGGCTGGGGCGGGGACCTGCACGCGGCCTGGTGCCGGGCGGCCGTCAGGCAGCGGGACCCGGAGTGGGCACGAGCACTGCTCGGCACCCCTTCGACGCCTCCGGCGAACGGCCCGGGGACGGCCTCGCTGGCCCAGCGCTCGACGCTGCTCTCCACCCTTCCCCCGGCCGAACGCTCCCTCTGGGTGGCGGACTTCATAGCCGCGCACGGCCTGTCCGAGGCGTTCCAGCTGCTCGGTGTCTGCCCGGTTCCCTGGGAGGGGCCGCTCGGCCGCTCGGTGGTCGACGCGCTCGACATCGCCCGGGACGCGGGGAGTTATCCGTGGAGCTTCAGCGGGGTGATGGGCCTCGCCGAGCGCTGTCTGAACCCTGCCGAGGCGGGCCGGCTCGACGTGCTCACCACGACCCCGGCCGAACCGGAGGGCGCTTCACCGGGCGCGGGCGGCTACTGGTCGGAGGCGTTCCAGCGCCTGGTGTCCACGCTGCGCCTGCGCGCGGCCATGGACGCCGAGCTCGCCCCGGGCGCGGACTGAACTCTCCGGCCGGGCCCAACGGAACGCCCGGAGCGGAACCGGGCACGCCCAGGAGGCTCCAGGAGTCGCAGCACACCACGGAACTCCCTCGCACGAGCCGGCCACGGTCACCACGATCCGGCCATGGTCACCGCGGTCCGGTCCCGTGGGCCGCCCCATCCCACGACGCACCGTCCGCACGACCTTCTCCCGTCCGCACGACACACCGTCCGCAGACCTGCCCCCGTCCGCACGGCACGCCGTCCGCAGACCTGCCCCCGCCCCCGCGAATGACCCCGCCCCCGTCCCCGTCCCCGCGAAGCGCCGCCGCCCCTCATGGCCCGGCCGCGCCGGTCACGCCCCCGCGGGGCCGCCCTCCGAGGTCAGGCCTCCGCGGGCTGGCGGACGTGGGCGTTCACCCAGTCGACGATCGAGGTCGTCGTCGCACCGGGCGTGAAGATCTCCGCGACGCCCTGCTCCTTCAGCGGCGCGATGTCCGCCTCGGGGATGATTCCGCCGCCGAACACCTTGATGTCCTCGGCGTCGCGTTCCCTCAGCAGCTCGATGACCTTGGCGAAGAGCGTGTTGTGCGCACCCGAGAGGATCGAGAGCCCGATGGCGTCGGCGTCCTCCTGGATCGCCGTGTCCACGATCTGCTCGGGGGTCTGGTGGAGCCCCGTGTAGATGACCTCCATGCCCGCGTCCCGCAGGGCACGCGCGATCACCTTGGCGCCTCGGTCATGGCCGTCGAGGCCCGGCTTGGCAACCACCACACGGATCGGACCGGTCACACCCATCACTGCCTCCACATGCGTCTCCCGTGCCTGAAGGGCCGGGGATGTGAACGAACGTTATCCACAGCATCCCGCACGGCGTCGTTTCGCGGTGGACCGGGAGGGGGAAATCACACATGGGACATGTTCGCCAGGCGCCGTTCCGCGCATCGAGTGGCTCACGGGCCGCGCGGGGCACGGCGCCGGGGGAGCCGCTTCGAGGTCGCCGCACCACCGCGCCGTCAGCCGCACGGCACGGTGGTGCGGCCCCCGGCTCCGGCCCGTCACACGGCCGCCGGGTCACTCGGCCGCGGTCCCCGTGAGGGCGTGCGGGGCACGGAGCCGCCTCCCCCGCATGCCAGTGCAGGAGGTCGGCCGATGAAGGTCCTGTCCTTCCTACCCCAACTGTCACCCAGGCTGTGCCCGCGCCCTGCCTGGCTCTCCTCCGCCCTGGTCAGAGCAACGGCGCTGGAGCTGGTGATCCTGGCCGGTCATGTGCTCATCTACCCCTCGGGGCTCACTCCGGAGCGCAGGACGCCCCCGGCGCGCGCTCGTGCGGGCGCCGGCCACGCGCCCTCCCCCTCCCCCACCCCCTCCGGCTCCCCGGGTTCCGACGACGGCGCCGACAGCTCCGACGACGGCCCCGGCATCGAGGCGCCCCCGCAGACCATGCGGGACGGGGACACGGACCAGGAGGCCCTTGCCGCCGCTCCGGATCCGCGCCCCGAGGCACCGGATCGGGATCGCCCCGGCCCCGCATCCGACCGGATCACCCGTTCGGCGGGTACGACGCCCCTCCCGTCGACGATCGGTGAGCGTCCTCCGGTGGTCCTGCTGCACGGCTTCATCGACAACCGCTCGGTGTTCGTGCTGCTCCGCCGCTCCCTGGCCCGGCACGGCTGGCACCATCTGGAATCACTCAACTACTCGCCACTGACCTGCGACATCCGTACGGCCGCCGAACTCCTCGACCGCCATGTTGAGGAGATCTGCGCCCGCACCGGGCAGCACGAGGTCGACATCGTCGGCCACAGTCTCGGCGGTCTGATAGCGCGGTACTACGTGCAGCGGCTGGGCGGCGACCGGCGGGTGCGCACCCTCGTCACTCTCGGCACGCCGCACGGCGGCACCGCCGTCGCACCGCTGGCCGGCGCCCACCCCATCGTCCGGCAGATGCGCAGCGGATCGGATCTGATCGAGGAGCTGCGCCACCCCGCTCCCGGCTGCCGCACACGGTTCGTCAGCTTCTGGAGCGAGCTCGACAGGGTGATCCTCCCGGTGGAGACGGCCTGTGTGGACCACCCGGACCTGGACGCCGTGAACGTGCGCGTCACAGGCATCGGCCATCTGGCGCTGCCCGTGCATCCGGCGGTCGCGTCCGCGATCCGCCAGGCGCTGGAGTCCGACGGAACGGTCATCAGCACCCCCACAACGGCCTCCGCCGCCTGACCGGGTGCGACGAAAGGGTCCTAACTCCCCCATCGAATAGAACGAGTTTCGAACATAGGGCCAAACATGCGTCGCCGGTCCGCCGAAAGGCGGCCGATTGCCCGTTTCCTGTGCGGCCGGAGACCGCCGAAGATTGTCGTCCTCGCGTACCGCCGGGTACAGTCGCGGCCACTGCTCACCCCGGGGTCCCCTCACCGGCCCCCGGAACAGGTCCTGCTGCCGAGGCGAGAGAGAAGTTGGTGAACGACCAGCACCCCCACGCCGGGTACGTCGATTACGACACCCACACCGGCAGCTTCGACACCGACCCGCTCTTCGGGAACCTGACCGGCCCCCACGACGCCGGCCACGAGACGTACGGCGGCGGTTACCCCACCTACGACGGCTACGGCGCCACCGAATCCGGCGCCTGGGACACCGGGGCACACCAGCAGGCCACGTACGACGCCTACGGCCTCCAGGCCCATCCGCAGGCGCAGGCCCATCCGCAGGCGCAGGCCCATCCGCAGGCGCAGCAGGGTTACGACACCACGGGGGCCTGGACGCCCGAAGCGTCGGTCCCGGCCCAGTACGGCACCGACGACGCGACGGGCCCGTGGGACACGGCCGGTTGGGACCACACCGGCGCGGCGGACCAGTGGGCCGCGGGAGACACCGGCGCCTTCGCCACCACGACCTTCGAGAACACGGCCTACACGACCGGGACGTACAGCGCCCCCGCCTTCGAGACCGCGGGGTACGAGAGCTACACGGCACCCGAGACCGGCACGTACGACGCCACCGCCTGGAACACCGGCGCCACGCCCGGGAGCACCGCGTACGCTCCCGAACAGACGTCGTATGCCGCGTACGAACACCAGGCGTCCCCCTACGACTCCTACGAGACGGGCGAGTTCGCCGCGCACGACCTCACCGGGTCGCACGACACCGCCGTCTCCTACGACATGCCCGGCTCGCACGACGAGACCGCGACGGCGCAGGGCGGGCAGGACGACCCGTACGCCCCGGAGCCCGACGCCTACGACGTGCCCGCGGCCTATGCCGACGACCTCGCGCAGACGGCCGTCCACGACGCCGGAGCCGTGCACACCGACGACCACGACGGGGATCTCCACGCGGAGGCCGCCGAGCAGATCCCCGACGTCGTCGGCCTGACGGCCGGCGCCGGGTCCGCCGCCGCGCGCCCCGTGACCCGCTCCGCGACGCGCGGGGGCGGCCGGGGACGCCGTCGCACTCCCGCGAAGCGCTCCGCGCTCCTCACCGTCGCCGTGCCCTCCGCCTGCGTCATGAGCGTCGCGGGCATCGCCGCCGCGTCCGTGGGCGGCGTGGGCGGGGCGGACGAGACGAAGGACGAGACCACGTCGATGGCGGCGGCCGACACCGCCACCACCCGGACCGCCGTCGCCAACAACGCGCTGGACACCCAGCTGGCCGCGCTCAACGCCGACGCCGAGAACTTCGCCGACCGTGCCAGCCGCACCCAGGAGCGCCTCGACCTGAAGGAGCGCCAGGCGGCGGAGAAGAAGAAGCGCGAGGAGGAGGCTGCCCGCCGCGAGGCCCTGCGTCCCAAGTTCGCGCTGCCCGTCTCGCAGCACGGCCTCAGCGCCACCTACGGCCAGGCCGGGGTGAACTGGATGTCCGTCCACACCGGTATCGACTTCCCGGTGACCTTCGGCACGCCCGTGATGGCGGCCACCGACGGCACCGTGCGCACCCAGTGGAACAGCGCCTACGGCAACATGGCCATCGTCACCGCCGCCGACGGCACGGAGACCTGGTACTGCCACCTCAGCACGACCAAGATCCGGTCGGGTTCGGTCAAGGCGGGCGACGTCATCGCCTATTCGGGCAGCTCCGGCAACTCCACCGGCCCGCACCTGCACTTCGAGGTACGGCCCGGTGGCGGCTCGGCGATCGACCCGATGCCGTGGCTCCGCAGCCACGGCCTCAACCCGAACTGAGTCAGAGCTTCTCGACCGGCGCGTAGCGCAGCAGGAGCTTCTTCGGCCGCTCGTCGCCGAAGTCGACCGTCGCCTTGGCCTGGTCGCCGAACCCCTCGACGGCGGTCACCGTGCCCAGCCCGAACTGGTCGTGCGTGACCCGGTCCCCCGCCACAAGGGTGACCACGGGCTTCTCCGACGTGCGCCGCGTCGCGAATCCCGACGGCCCGGACTTCGAGCGCGACGAGGACAGCGACGACGTGATCCCCGAAGTGGGGCCCGCCGGAGCGGCCATCGGCCCCTTGCGCTTCCATTCCAGGTGCTGGTCGGGGATCTCCTCCAGGAAGCGCGAGGGCGGGTTGTACGCGGGCTGGCCCCAGGCGCTCCGCATCGCCGCCCGGGTGAGGAAGAGGCGCTCGCGGGCGCGCGTGATGCCCACGTAGGCGAGCCGGCGCTCCTCCTCCAGCTCCTTCACCTGCCCCAGCGCGCGCATGTGCGGGAAGACGCCGTCCTCCATGCCGGTCAGGAAGACCACCGGGAATTCGAGGCCCTTGGCGGTGTGCAGCGTCATCAGCGTGACGACGCCGGAGCCGTCCTCGTCCTCGTCGGGGATCTGGTCGGCGTCGGCGACCAGCGCGACCTTCTCCAGGAACTCCGCGAGCGTCCCGGAGCCCTCGTCCTCGGCCCGCTCCTGCTCGAACTCAAGGGCGACGGAGGCGAGTTCCTGGAGGTTCTCGATACGCGTCTCGTCCTGCGGGTCGGTGGAGGCCTGGAGCTCGGCGAGGTAGCCGGTGCGCTCCATGACCGCCTCCAGCACGACCGCCGGTCCCGCGCCGGACTCCACGATCGTGCGGAGCTCCTCCATGAGCGTGTTGAACCGCTTCACGGCGTTGGCCGAGCGCGCCGCCATCCCGTACGCCTCGTCGACCCGGCGCAGCGCCTGCGGGAAGGAGATCTTCTCGCGCAGGGACAGTGCGTCGATCATCGCCTCGGCCCGGTCGCCGATGCCGCGCTTGGGCACGTTGAGGATGCGGCGCAGCGGGACGGTGTCCTCGGGGTTGGAGAGGACCCGGAGGTAGGCCAGGACGTCCCTGACCTCCTTGCGCTCGTAGAAGCGCACTCCGCCGACGACCTTGTAGGGCAGCCCGACACGGATGAAGATCTCCTCGAAGACCCGGGACTGGGCGTTCGTCCGGTAGAAGACGGCGACGTCTCCCGCCTTCGCCTCCCCGGCGTCCGTCAGCCGGTCGATCTCGTCGGCGACGAACTGCGCCTCGTCGTGTTCGGTGTCGGCGACGTAGCCGGCGATCCGGGTGCCGGCGCCGGCGTTCGTCCAGAGGTTCTTGGGACGGCGGCTCTCGTTGCGCTCGATGACGGCGTTGGCGGCGGAGAGGATCGTCTGGGTGGAGCGGTAGTTCTGCTCCAGCATGATCGTCCTGGCGTCCGGGTAGTCCTCCTCGAACTGGAGGATGTTGCGGATGGTCGCGCCGCGGAAGGCGTAGATCGACTGGTCCGCGTCACCCACGACACAGAGCTCACCCGGGGCGTCGGCCTCACCGGCGGGGCCGACCAGCTCGCGCACCAGGGTGTACTGGGCGTGGTTCGTGTCCTGGTACTCGTCGACCATGACGTGGCGGAAGCGCCGGCGGTAGTGCTCGGCGACGTCGGGGAACGCCTGGAGCAGGTGCACCGTCGTCATGATGATGTCGTCGAAGTCCAGAGCGTTGGCCTCGCGCAGCCGCGCCTGGTAGAGCGCGTAGGCCTGGGCCAGCGTCTTCTCGAAGCCGTCGGCGGCCTGACCGGCGAAGGTCTCCTCGTCGATCAGCTCGTTCTTCAGGTTCGAGACCTTCGCCGTGAACGACTTCGGCGGGTAGCGCTTCGGGTCGAGGTCGAGATCACGGCAGACCAGCGCCATGAGCCGCTTGGAGTCGGCGGCGTCGTAGATCGAGAACGACGAGGTGAAGCCGAGGAGCTTGGACTCGCGCCGCAGGATCCGCACGCAGGCGCTGTGGAACGTCATGACCCACATGGCGTTCGCGCGCGGGCCCACGAGGTCCTCGACACGCTCCTTCATCTCGCCCGCGGCCTTGTTGGTGAAGGTGATCGCGAGGATCTGGCCCGGGTGGACCCCGCGCTCGGCGAGCAGGTGCGCGATCCGGTGCGTGAGCACCCTGGTCTTGCCCGACCCGGCCCCGGCGACGATGAGCAGCGGGGACCCGGCGTGCACGACGGCGGCACGCTGTTCGGTGTTCAGCCCGTCGAGCAGCGCCGCGGAGTCGACGACGGGCCGCGGGGCACCGTCGCGGTAGTACGCGTCACGGGGCGGCGGCGGGCTGTCGAAGACGTCCTTGAACAGGCCCTCCGGCACCGCCTCGGGCGCGTGCTCCTCGGGGGGCGGTGGGGGGCCTTCCTCAGCGTTCTGGAGGCCGGTCAGGAAACTGTCGTCAAAGAGGCTGCTCATCGCTTCACGAGTCTAGGCGGCCGCACCGACAGCCCGGGCCGGATCGGCCGCACGGACCCCCACCGTGCGCTCACCGGCACGGCTCGCCCACGGTGCGTGAGTTCCGGAGGGCTGTACCGGCCCGACGGACCGGCCGGCGCAGAAGGTCACGGAAATGTATCGGGCATATCGGCCATCAACCTTCACAGGAGCACCACGGGTTGGTTAGCGTGCTCCGACGGGTGTCCCGAACCCACTTCAGGCGAACCACGCCGCACGGGCACCCCCGCCGAATCCGTGCTCCGCGAGGTGCCCGGAACCGGGGACCCACACGCATCACCGGGGTGAATCGGCCCGTCTCCACCGGGCCGTAGGGCAGCCTTCCGTTCCGCCCGAACCCGACAGCTAACCCGGTAGGCGGTCCACGGAAGGAGATGCCGGCCTTGGCGTCGCATCGCAAGCCGCGCACCCGGGTGCGCACGACCACCCCTGCCGTCGGTCTCACGACCGCGGCGCTCGCCTCCGTCACCCTGCTCTCCACCCAGAGCGCGACGGCGGCCCCGGCGGAGCCCAAGCCCAGCATCGAGGAAGTACAGAAGAAGGTCGACGCCCTCTACCGGCAGGCCGGTACCGCGACGCAGGAGTACAACCGGGCGAAGTCCGCGTCCGCCGAGCAGCGCTCCAAGGTGGACGCGCTCCTGGAGGCGGCGGCCCAGCGCGCCGACAAGCTGAACGAGACGCGCCGCGAGCTGGGCAGTTACGCCGCCGCCCAGTACCGCAGCGGCGCGATCGCCCCGACGGCGACGTTCTTCCTGGCGGACGACCCGCAGTCGTACTTCGACCAGGACCAGCTGATGGCACGGATGACCAGCCAGCAGCAGAAGACGGTCAACGAGTTCCGCACGCAGCAGAAGGAAGCCGCCGCGAAGCGCGTCGAGGCGACGAAGAGCCTGGAGACGCTGACCGAGTCGCAGGCCTCGCTGCGCACCAGCAAGCAGCAGGTGCAGACGAAGCTGACCGAGGCCCGGTCGCTGCTGTCGAAGCTGACCGCCGAGGAGAAGGCGCGGCTCGCCGAGCTGGAGCGCAAGAAGGAGGCGGAGGCCAAGCGCAAGGCCGAGGACCTGGCCCGGAAGCAGGCCGCCGCCGACAAGGCGGAGTCCGAGCGCGCCAAGGAGGAGACCGCGGGGCAGGGCACCGCCGCCGGCTCGGGCTCCGGCACCGGCTCGGACAGCGGCTATGCCTCGAAGGCCGAGAAGGTCCTGGCCTTCGCTCGCGCCCAGATCGGCAAGCCGTACGTCTGGGGGGCGACGGGCCCGTCCTCGTACGACTGCTCCGGGCTCACCCAGGCGGCCTGGAAGGCGGCCGGGGTGAATCTGCCCCGCACGACGTGGGACCAGGTCGAGGTGGGCACCCGGGTGGCGACGGCGAACCTGAAACCCGGTGACCTGGTGTTCTTCTACGACGACATCAGCCACGTCGGCATCTACAAGGGCGACGGCATGATGATCCACGCACCCAAGCCGGGTGCGAACGTCCGCGAGGAGTCGATCTACTACATGCCGATCTACGGAAGCGTGCGCCCGGCCTGAGGCACGCTCCTGCGGGAGCGCGACGGTCGCACGGCTCGCGGAGGCCGCACACGCGGGAGGGGCCCGGGGACGATCCCCCGGGCCCCTCCCGCGTCCGCGCGGACGCTCAGGTCCAGAGCGTGGCGATGAAGATGTTGGCGACGGTCAGCCCGCCGACCGCGGCGAAGGCGCCCTTGCCGGCCTTCTCGTCGTCGCGCTTCACGTAGACCACCGCGAGGATCGCGACCAGGATCAGGAGCTTGATCCCGATCTTGACGTTGTTCACGTGCTGGTCGTCGGCCTGGTTCAGCCCGACGAGGGCGATACCGGTGACGAGCATGGTGAGCGCGCCGTGCAGCATGGCGGGGACGAAGCGGGCCGTGCCCGCCTCCATGGCCTTCATCTGGGTGAGGAATCCGCCCAGCAGGGAGGCGATTCCGATGATGTGCAAGGCCACGAAGACATTGATGAGTACGTCCATGGCCGCAGCCTAGCCCCGGCCATATCAGCACTCTTCAGCCAGGTATGACTTAACGATGAGTTGACGCGAGGACTGCGCGAATTGCCGGACTCCGGTTGGATTTCCCGGTCATTCCATGGAAACGAAACTGCATCTGAGGGCAATAGCTGTCATTACGCCTCTTCCCCGTGCCCCGGGTTTAGCGTCACGTCCCAGGTGACCGATTCGTTACCGCCGCCCCCGTACCGGGCGGCACCCCGGTCACCCCGCCAGGAAATCCGGCGGCGGGCCACTCCCCCCTGTGGTGGCCCGCCGCCGGACCCGGGCGGGCCCGACGGTCTCCCCGGCGGGCAGTCGAACGGAAGGACGCACCACCCCCGTGGCCGCCCATCGCACCGCCGCTCACCGCAAGCCCAAGCAGCGCCTGTTCACCGGGCCTGCTGCCCGCACCGCCGCCACCCTCGCCCTCGCCGGCGCGGCGTCCGCCACCGCCCTCGAGGGTGCCGCCCAGGCCGATCCCCAGCTGACCCCGGCCCAGGTCAGGAGCAAGGTGGACCGGCTGTACCACGACGCCGAGACCGCCACCGAGCGGTACAACGGAGCGAAGGAGGAGGCCGCGGCGTCGGAGAAGTCCCTGGACGCCCTGCGCGACGAGGCGGCCCGCAGGACCGAGCGCCTCAACGCCGCCCGCGACGCCCTGGGTTCGTACGCCGCCGCCCAGTACCGCAGCGCCGGCATCGACCCGGCCGTCCGGCTGGCCCTCTCGTCGGACCCCGACGAATACCTGGAGCGCGCCTCCTTCGAGGACCGGGTGGGAGACCGCCAGGCGGGCGCGATCAACGGGGTACGCCGCCAGATCGACGACATCGCGCAGCTGCGGGCCGAGGCGGAGGACGAGCTCTCGGTCCTCGCCACCCGCCGGGCCGAACTGGAGAAGCACAAGAACGCGGTCCGCACCAAGCTGTCCGACGCCCGCAAGCTCCTCGCCACCCTCACCGCCGCGCAGCGTGCCGACTACGAGCGCTCCGCCGACGCGTCCCACGGCGGCGGCGCCGTACGCGCGGACCGCAGCACCCCGCGCGGCGCCGTGAGCGCCCCCAACGCCCGCGCGGCGCAGGCCGTCGACTTCGCCTACGGCGCTCTGGGCAAGCCCTACGTCTGGGGGGCGACCGGGCCGTCCGCCTACGACTGTTCCGGCCTCACCCAGGCCGCCTGGCGTGCCGCGGGCGTGTCCCTGCCGCGCACGACGTACACACAGATCAACGCGGGACAGCGCGTATCCCGCTCCGAACTCGCCCCGGGGGACCTGGTGTTCTTCTACTCCGGGGTCACCCATGTCGGGCTCTACATCGGCGGCGGACAGATGATCCACGCGCCGCGTCCGGGCGCCCCCGTCCGAATCGCGCCGATCACGGAAATGCCGTTCGCCGGAGCGACCCGCGTCGCATAGGCTCCCGGGCCCATGGACACAGCCATCCAGAACTACGCCCGCGCACACACGCTCCGCTCCCCCGACCACTACCGGGTGGGACCCTTCACGGTGCGGCACAACCCGGGGTGGGAGCTGAAGTACGCCAACTACGCCATGCCCGACCAGGATGCCGAACCCACCGCCGGTGAGATCGCCGACCTGGTCGCGGCGTTCCGGGAGCGCGACCGGCTGCCCCGGCTGGAGTTCCTGCCCGCGTGGGCACCGGCCGTCGAACCGGCCCTGCTGGCCGCGGGGTTCACCGTGGAGAACCGCGCCCCGGTCATGGCCTGCCCCGCCGGAGGGCTGCTCGCGCCCAAGCCCGTGGACGGGCTCCGGGTCGCCGAACCCGCCACCGACGCCGAGTTCACCGCGGCCGCGGCCGTGCAGCACACGGGTTTCGGCGGCGAGGGCGGCCCGGACGACGGCGAGATCGCCTGGCTGCGCGCGGCGGCGGAGGGCGGTGGCGTTTCCGCCCTCGCCACCGTGGACGGTGTGCCCGCCGGCGCGGGCGGCTGCTCGGCCCCGGTCGACGGCATCGGCGAACTGGCCGGCCTGGCCGTCGCCGGCACCTTCCGCCGCCGGGGTGTCGGCGCCGCCCTCTCCGCCTGGCTGACCCGCACCGCCTTCGACCGGGGCTTCGACGCGGTCTGGCTGGAGCCGGGCGGCCCGGACGTCGAGCGGATCTACGCGGCCATCGGCTACCGCAGGGTGGGCGAGAAGCTCGACATCTCACTCGATCCCGCCTGACGGGTCCGGACACTCGCGCCCGCCCGTCGAGTCAGACCAGCCGCCGCGCCGTCGCCCAGCGGGTCAGCTCGTGCCGGTTGGACAGCTGGAGCTTGCGCAGCACCGCCGAGACGTGGGACTCGACCGTCTTCACCGAGATGAACAGCTGCTTGGCGATCTCCTTGTACGCGTATCCCCGCGCGATCAGCCGCAGCACCTCCCGCTCACGCTGGGTGAGCCGGTCCAGGTCCTCGTCGACCGGCGGGGCGTCCGTCGAGGCGAACGCGTCGAGGACGAAGCCGGCCAGCCTCGGAGAGAACACCGCGTCGCCGTCCTGGACCCGGAAGACGGAGTCGACCAGATCGGTGCCGGTGATGGTCTTGGTGACGTAGCCGCGGGCGCCGCCGCGGATGACCCCGATGACATCCTCGGCGGCGTCCGACACGGACAGTGCCAGGAAGCGCACCGGGTTCTCCACCGCGCCCATCATCGGGGCGCAGCGCCGCAGCACCTCGACGCCGCCGCCCCCGGGGAGGTGGACGTCGAGGAGGACGACCTCGGGGCGGGTCGCGGTGATCACCGTGACCGCCTGTTCGACGTCGGCGGCCTCGCCGACGACCTCGACGCCGGTCTCCTCGGTGCGGCCGATCTCGGCCTGCACCCCGGTGCGGAACATGCGGTGGTCGTCGACGAGCACGACCCGTACCCGGCGCTCCGGACCCCCGGTCGCTTCGGTGTTCTCGGTCATTCGCTCGCCCTCTCCATCTCCAGCTCGACTTCCGTGCCCCCGCCGGGCACCGAACGCAGGCGCGCCGTACCACCGTTGCGCTGCATCCGGCCGATGATCGACTCCCGTACGCCCATCCTGTCGTCCGGGACGGCGTCCAGGTCGAATCCCGGCCCCCGGTCCCGTACGGAGACGAAGACCGTGCGGCCCTCGACCTCCGCGTAGACCTGGACGGCGCCGCCCTCGCCACCGTACTTGGCGGCGTTGACCATCGCCTCGCGTGCGGCCTGCATCTGTGCGGTCAGCTTCTCGTCCAGCGGGCAGTCGCCGACGACGACGACCTCCAGCGGGACGCCGTGCTTGTCCTCGACCTCGGCGGCGGCACGCTTGACCGCGTCGGCCAGGTTCGTGGGCTCGTCGTCCTCGTCGCGGCCGGTGCCCGACGGGTCGTACAGCCAGTTGCGCAGCTCGCGTTCCTGGGCTCGGGCGAGCCTGCGGACCTCGCCTGCGTCGTCGGCGTTGCGCTGGATCAGGGTGAGGGTGTGCAGGACGGAGTCGTGGACGTGGGCGGCCACCTCGGCGCGTTCCTGCGCCCTGATGCGCATCAGGCGTTCCTCGGAGAGGTCCTGCATCATGCGGGCCAGGTAGGGGCCCGCGAGCAGGGCGATGCCGGTGAGTACGGCGACGGCGGCGGTCAGGGCGTTCCCGAGCTGGGCGGCGGAGCCGCGCACCACCAGGAACACCGCGAGGCCGAGGCCGACCAGGGCGACGCCCGCGAGTCCCCGGGCCAGGTGCAGCACGCGGCGGCGGCGGCCGACCTCGATCCAGCGGGCCCGCCGCGCGTTGTCGGCCTGGCGCCACACGAGGACGGACCCGGCGCCGATCAGCAGCGCGGGCCAGACGTAGCGGTCCGTCTTGCTGCCCATGTCGACGTTGCCGACGAAGACCACGGCGCCGACGAGCAGCGCGATCAGGGCGAAGACCTGGCCCTTGTCGGGCTTGCGGAGCCTGCGGCGGCCGTCGGGGGCGGTCTCGAAGACGGACCGGGTGGTCTCGACGCCGCCGACGCCGAGCGGTACGACGATCCAGAACACGGCGTAGAGCAGGGCGCCGAGGCCGTCGGCGAAGAACAGTCCGAGGAACACGAACCGGACCCAGGCGACGGGCAGGCCGAGGTGTCCGGCGAGCCCGCGTGCCACGCCGCCGAGCATCCGGCCGTCCGCGCTGCGGTACAGCTTGCGCGGCGCCGGCTCCTCCTGGTCCGGGGCGTGCGGGCCCGGGGCGCGGGTCGTGGCTGCTGGCATGGACCGATCGTCACACGTCCCGGCGGGTCCTGGCATCAGGGTCGGCCCCGGACTCGACCCTGATTGCCTCGTGCCGCTCCCGGTTCCACGGCACGGCCTCCTGGGCGGGCCCGCAGGGGGCCCGGGACGCAATATCAGGGACCGGCCAGGGTCGTCGCGGGTCCCACGGGGGCGTGCGGGCCGTCACCATGGAGCCATGACCGTTCCCCAGGACGCCCCGCCCGGCGTCACTCCGCCCCCCGCGCCGGTACCGCGCCTGGAGCGCAGCCCGCGCCAGAAGGTGGTGGCCGGGGTGTGCGGCGGGCTCGGCCGGTACTGCGACGTGGACCCGGTCATCTTCCGGATCGTGCTCGGCGTCCTCGCGGTGACGGGCGGCATCGGCCTGATCTTCTACGGCTTCGCGTGGCTGCTGCTCCCGCTGGAGGGCGAGGACGAGAACGAGGCGCGCAGGCTGCTGTCGGGCCGGGTCGAGGGCCCGTCGCTGATCGCCCTGCTGCTGGCGCTGGTGGGCTGCGGCCTGCTGCTGTCGATGCTTCACAACGGCGGCATGCTCGCCTTCGCCGCGATGCTGACGGTGACCACGATCGGTTTCGCGGTCTGGACCCAGCACCGCAGGACGGCTCCCCCCGAGGACGCGCCCGGGGCCGCGCCGCACGCCCCCGGGGGTGCCTCGCCCGCCCCGGGCCACGGGGCGCCGCCCGAGGTCAAGGCCCCGCCCACGCCCGCCGGGCCGTCCTGGTGGCGGGACCCGATCGTCAAGGACGGCACGACGGGCCCGGCCGGCACCGGCTATCTGTGGGGTCCGGCGAGCGCGGCGACCGACGCGGCGGCGCTCGCCGGGCAGCGGGCGACGCCCGACGCCCCGTACCGAGCCCCCTACCGCTCGACGGGGACCCGGGGGCCGCGTTCGATCAGCGGTCTCGTCTTCCTCCTCGCGCTGGTCGCGGGCGGTCTGGGCACGGGGCTGAGCTGGGAGAGCCACCCGCTCGGGCCGAGCCTGCAGATCGGGCTGGCCGCCGCGCTCGGGGTGTTCGGCCTCGGACTGCTGGTCGCCTCGGTCATCGGCAGGACCGGCTTCGGCACGATCGTGCTGGCCGTGGTGACCGCGGGGCTCCTGGCCGGCGCCTCCACCGTGCCGCACGACATCGGGACCGACTGGGTGCGCAGGGAGTGGAGCCCCGCGTCGGCCGCCGAGGTCAGGCCCGTGTACAAGCTGGGCACGGGGGTGGCCACGCTGGATCTGTCGGAAGTGGCCGTGCCGAAGGGCGGCACCCTGAGGACCCGTATCGAGGTCGGGGCGGGCCGCGCGCACGTCGTCGTGCCCGCCGGGGTGACCGTGCGGGTGGACGCCGAGGCGGGCCTCGGGGACATCAGGTTCAGCTCGGACCGGCGCAAGGGCGTGGACGTCGGCCCCGACCGGCACGTGCGGCGGACCCTCGCGCCGCCCGGGGACGACAAACCCGCGGGCACCCTGGAGCTGGGCATGGGAGTCGGCATCGGACAACTGGAGGTCACCCGTGCTGCGTCATGATTTCCGCCCCGGCCGCGCGGTGGCGGGCCTGGTCATGCTGGCTCTGGCCGGGGGTTACGCGGCGGACGCGGCGGGCGTCTGGCACGCCCCGTCGGCGTTCTTCGCGCCCGTGCTCGCCGGCGGGCTGTCGCTGGCGGCCACGGCCGCCTGGGTGAACTACCGGCTGCGCCGGCGCCGCGAGGCGAGGAAGGCGTCGGCGGAGAAGTCGGCTGCGCCGCCGAGCAGCAGCGGCAGCCAGGCCATGAGGTAGACCAGGTCGTTGCCGTAGTAGTACGGCTCGGTCTGCCAGCTGACGGTGAGCCACAGACTCAGGGAGATCAGGGCGCCCCCGAGGGCGGCGAGCCGTGACCAGAGCCCCACGAGCGTGCCGAGGCCGACGAGGAGTTCACCGATCGCGATGGCGTAGCCGAAGCCCTCGGGGCTCTTGAGTGCCAGGTCGACGAGACCGGGGATCGCCGCGCTGTCGCGGACCGCGCGCATCATCTCGCCGATGGAACCGGCTCCGTCCGCCGACAGGAAGGCGCTGTCGGTGAGCTTGTCCAGGCCCGCGTAGACGAAGGTGACGCCGAGGAAGATCCGCAGAGGAAGCAGGGCGTACCGCCGTGCCCGGTCCCCGAGACTCCTCGGCTCGTCCAGCCCGTACGAACCGCCCCTGTACCCGCGCATCACTGCCCCGCCTTCCGTCCGGACCTTCGACAGACCATACGTACGCCGGTCCGCCTCCGCTCACCGGGGCCGCGGTTCAGTCCGTCACGTCGATGACGCAGGGGTTGGTCTCCACACCGGCGGCGGTGATCACCTGCACCTCGACGGTGCCGGGTTCGACCTCCACGGGCACGGGCACGGTGAGCACGGTGTCCGAGGGATTGGCGAAGCCGCCGGTGACCGGGATCAGCGGCACGTGGACGTGGACGCGCCCGATCCTGACCACCACCCGCGCCAGCCGGTCGGGGCTGCCGGCCCCGGGCGGGACGAACCCCGCGCCGCGGATCTCGATGTCGTCGCCGGTGCGGATCGGGGCGTCGAGGTCCCCGGCCTCCCTGGCACGGACGACCGACAGGACGACCGGCCTGCCGCCCTCGGCGTACTTCCCGGCGAAGTACGTCGCCGCCGAGACGGCGACCAGGACCGCGAGCCCCCACGGGAGGTCGGGCAGCTGCTCGGGGCGGCGCGCCAGCCGGACCGCGGCGAACAGCACGGCGACGGCGCTGACCAGCACGTACTGCACGTCGGTGAAGCTGCCGCGGCCGGAGTCGTCCGTCAGCAGGTCGGCGGCGCGGGGCCGGTCGGCGCGCAGCTTCTGCAGCCGCTGCGCGAGCACCCGTACGGTCACCACCCGGCGCACCAGGACCGCGACGGCGCAGACCAGCGCGAGGACGGTCAGCACACCGGCCGAGCGGACCAGGTCCAGGCCCTCGATGAGCGCGTCGCGGTCGGCGTGCCCGGACGCGCCGGCGAGCTGGAGCGCGAGGACGAGTACAGCGAAGACGGCGAGCAGCACCCAGGAGGCGGCGACCGTGCGGGAGGTGGAGAGCCGGTTGTCCTCGCCGATGAGCGGGGCCAGGAGGCCGCCGCGGGCCCGGTGCACGCGGGCGGCGCCGGTGAGCAGGCCCGCGGTGACGAGAGCCGCGATCAGCCCCGCCGTGCGGGCGGTGGACCAGCCCGCGCCGATGGCCGTGGCGGCCTCGGCGACGACCAGCAGGGCGACACCGCCCCAGACCACGACGAGCGTGCGCGTCCACAGCGTGTGGAGCCAGGCGTCACCCGCCTCGCGGCTGCGGTCGGCGACGGCGCGCGCCGACTCGGTCAGTTCGTCCGAGACCCATTGGCGGGAGGCCGAGACGGACTGGGCGACCCCGGCGGGCAGGCCCTGACCGGCGGCGAGTTCGTCCCGTTTCGTAAGGAAGGCCGCCACCGCGCGGCGGTGCCCCGCGTTCGCTCCGTGCGGGCAGTCGCCGCACGTACAGCCACCGCCGTGCGTGCTGCTCGCCCTCGCCTCGTCCAACGCCACGGAGAACGCCGCCCTTTCCCGCCCTGGTCCAACCAACTCGCCTCTGATTCCTGCGAATTGTGCCGTACGGAGCGGGCCCGTCCCACATCGGGGCGGGCTGCGCGTACATGTCGTCCACATGTGCGAATGTCAGGAGCCGAGGACGAGGTAGGCGAGACCCAGCGTGCCTCGGTATCCCCCGTAGTAACCGGTGCGGCGGGCGTCCACGGCAGCGGTCACCTCCGCGTGCAGCGGATGCCCCGGGTTGGCCAGCGCCCACCGCTCACCGCGCCCGATGTTGGCGGCCGACTCGAACAGGTCCCACTCCCGCTGATCGGCGACGGTCACCTGGAGCGGGCGCAGACCGGCGGCCTCCGCCTGCCGGACCAGATCCAGGAGCGAACCGAAGTCATCCGGTTCCGCGCCCAGCCCCTCCAGGGCCGCTGACGAGGGCTCCCGCTCCCAGAACCCGTCCCCGAACAGCACCCGGCCGCCGGGGCGCACCGCGGAACGCAGTGCCTTCAGCGCCTCGGGGGTACCGCCCGGCCACGCGTGCGCGGAGCCGATCGAGACGGCGAGGTCGTAACCGTCACCGGGGTACCCGGCCGCGGGCACCTCGTGGAACCGCACCCGGGCACCGAGCCCCCGCTCCCGCGCCAGCCGCACACCGCGCGCGACGGCTTCCGGGTCGGTCTCGATGCCGTCCCCGGTGGAACCGGGCGCCGCCTCGACCAGGCGCATCAGGAGCTCCCCCCAGCCGCTGCCGAAGTCGGCGATGCGGGCGCCGGGCTCGGGGGCGCAGGCCGCGACCAGCCGGTCGGCGTGGTCCTCGGACAGCGGGGTGTTCCAGGTGAGGCGGTCGTTGCCGGGGGCGGACATGAGGGTTCTGATCTCGTCGGCGGACATGGCGAGAGACCATTCCACGGGCGACGGCGCGTCACCACCGGATTAGCGGCGGCGGTGGACGGCCGTGAGATCGATGTCGAGGGGGAAGGGCACGTCGAGTTTGAGGGTGTTGTGATAAATGCCCGTTGCGGTGTACGCCCTGAGAGCGGGGTCGAGCTCGTACACGTAGACGACGGGCAGACCGTCGGCCCCCTGCTCGACCCGCCAGAAGTGCGTGACTCCGGCAGCGGCGTACTTCCGGGGTTTGGCGTCCCTGTCCCTGACCGCGGACTCCTCCGACACCACCTCCACGGCCAGAAGGACGTCCTCCGGTCGCAGGCACGTCTCCCTGGACCCGGTATCCGCGTCCGCCAAGACCACGAGCACGTCCGGCTCGGGGCGGTTCCGACTGTCCAACCTGATGCTGAACTCTCGAAAGACATCGAGTTCGTCCGGCGCTTGGTCGAGAAGACGGTTCTCCAGCAGACGCATGGTCCGCATGTGAAACCGGGTCTGCGGACGCACGAAGACGAGACTCCCGTCGATCAGCTCGGTGTGCCGCGGCAGGTCCGGAAGCCGGTCGAGATCCTCCGCCACCCAGCCCTGAGGCGGAGGCACGGGATAGTGGTAGCAGTACTCGGTCGGCTCGTCGTCGGGTGCGGCACTCATGATTGCTCCCATGGGGCTGAGCTCGTCTCCTCGGCCAGCGTACCCAGCGGATACGACGATGCCGCCGCCCAGACGAATGAGCGACGGCATCGGCATTGACCTCAGGGAGCGGGGGTCACTCCCACTCGATCGTCCCCGGCGGCTTGCTCGTCACGTCGAGCACCACGCGGTTGACCTCGGCGACCTCGTTGGTGATGCGGGTGGAGATCCGGGCCAGCGTCTCGTACGGCAGGCGCGACCAGTCGGCCGTCATGGCGTCCTCCGAGGAGACCGGGCGCAGCACGATCGGGTGGCCGTACGTGCGGCCGTCACCCTGGACTCCGACGCTGCGGACGTCCGCGAGCAGGACCACGGGGCACTGCCAGATGTCACGGTCCAGGCCGGCCGCGGTCAGCTCCTCGCGGGCGATGGCGTCGGCCTCACGGAGCAGGTCGAGCCGGTCCTTGGTGACCTCGCCGACGATCCGGATGCCGAGGCCGGGGCCGGGGAAGGGCTGGCGCTGGACGATCTCCTCCGGCAGGCCGAGCTCCTGGCCGACCATCCGGACCTCGTCCTTGAACAGCTGGCGCAGCGGCTCGACGAGCTGGAACTCGATGTCGTCGGGGAGCCCGCCCACGTTGTGGTGGGACTTGATGTTGGCGGTGCCGGTGCCGCCGCCGGACTCGACGACGTCCGGGTAGAGGGTGCCCTGGACGAGGAAGGCGACCTCGGGGCCGTCCTCCTGGAGGATCTCCAGCTGGGCCTGCTCGAAGACGCGGATGAACTCGCGGCCGATGATCTTCCGCTTCTGCTCCGGGTCGGACACGCCGGCCAGGGCGTCGAGGAAGCGCTTCTCCGCGTCGACGACCTTCAGCTTCGCGCCGGTCGCGGCGACGAAGTCCTTCTCCACCTGCTCGGTCTCGCCCTTGCGCATCAGACCGTGGTCGACGTACACGCAGGTGAGCTGGGAGCCGATGGCCTTCTGGACGAGGGCCGCGGCGACCGCGGAGTCCACACCGCCGGAGAGGCCGCAGATCGCGCGCTTGTCGCCGACCTGCTCGCGGATCAGGGCGATCTGCTCCTCGACGACGTTCGTGGTCGTCCAGGTCGGCTCGATGCCCGCGCCGCGGTAGAGGAAGTGCTCCAGGACCTGCTGGCCGTAGGTCGAGTGCATGACCTCCGGGTGGTACTGGACGCCGTACAGCTTCTTCTCGTCGTTCTCGAAGGCGGCGACCGGCACGACGTCCGTGGACGCGGTGACGGTGAAGCCCTCGGGGGCCGCGGAGCAGGCGTCGCCGTGGGACATCCACACCGGCTGCTCGGTGGGCGTGCCCTCGAAGAGGGTGGAGCCCGCCTTGGACACGGCCAGCGGGGTGCGGCCGTACTCGCGCGCACCGTTGTCGTCGACCGTGCCGCCGAGGGTGGTGGCCATCAGCTGGAAGCCGTAGCACATGCCGAAGACCGGGATCCCGGCCTCGAAGAGCGAACGGTCGATGCCGGGCGCGCCCTCCGCGTACACCGACGACGGGCCGCCGGACAGGATGATCGCCGCGGGGTTCTTGGCCAGCATCTCCGCGACCGGCATCGTGGACGGGACGATCTCGCTGTAGACCCGCGCCTCACGGACACGGCGGGCGATGAGCTGGGCGTACTGGGCGCCGAAGTCGACAACCAGGACGACGTCGGTCGCGGTGTCGGGGGCGGCGGGGGGTGCTGCTGGCACGGGGCGGCCTTCCGGCGGTGGAGAGGGGGTCGGTCCTCCCAATTCTACCGGCCGTGGAGCACCGCCCCGCCGGGCTCCCGTCTCACCATCCGGGCCCGGCGTGACCCCCGTCTCCGCGGGGGGCCATACTGGCCGCATGCGTCAGCACACGACCTTCGTCTTTACCTATGGCACCCGGCCCGCCGGCTGCCATGGTCGTGCTGCTTGAGCTACTGACGAGCACACTTTCCACAGCGCCCCGGGCCACAGGCCCGGGGCGCTGTGGCGTTCCCGGCCTGTGGGACCCGGGCCACGGACCCACCGGGAGTCACGGATGAACAGCACCGCACCCACGAAGACGGCCGCCGAGCGCACCGGCGCGCACACCGACGAGGCCGCGTCCCTGATCGGCGGCGCGAGGACGCGCATCGACGCGCTGGACGACCGGATCATCGGCCTCGTCCAGGAACGGATGGCCGTCTCGGCCGTCATCCAGGAGGCCAGGATCACGTCGGGAGGACGCCGGGTGAACCTCTCCCGGGAGATGGACGTCATCGGCCACTACAGCGAGGCTCTGGGCAAGCCGGGCACGGCCCTCGCCATGGCACTGCTGGAGCTGGGCCGCGGCAGGGTGTGACGGCCGGGAGAGGCGCGCGGGCCGGGACGGGCCGTACGCCGGGAGGGGTGTACGGCCCGGGGGTGTGCCGCCGGGAGGGGTGTACGGCCGCACCGGCGTTCGGGCCCCGTCTCACTCGTACGGCGCGTGACCGGCCGCCCGGCGGCTTCGTTGGTCCGTGTGTCCGCGTCGGCCAGAGGCGGCAATGGCGGGAATCCACACGTGGCTCCGCCGGAACGTGTGACGCACCGCAGGTGCGTCGTGGGACCGCGTTCCGGCGCGTGTGACCGGTCGGCAGGGGACAGCAGCCCGGTCACCGATGTGCGGCCGGCCTCTGGGGACGCCCGGGGCCGGCCGCCCTCGACCTTCGCGCCCGTCCTCCGGACCCGGGCCGGTCGCCCCGCCCGGCCCCGCGCCGGGCCATCACACACGGCATCCCGCCCGCGGGCAGCGTGCCCGCTCCGGCGGGCGCGTCCGCCGGAGCCGCCGTACCGGTCGAGGCCAGGACGCCTCCCGTGCCCGTCGACGACGCGTGACCCGCCCGCCCGAGGTGTGCCGGGAACCCGCGCACGATCGGGCGCACCCCGCGGGTGTGACGAGCGCCACATGAAGATGTGGTGAAGCCGAGGGCAACCGTTATCCGGACTCGCGGGTCATGCATGGCGAACACACCGGCACGTCGCGTGCCCGCGAGAAGGAGGTCTCCTTCCTTCGGGACGGGCACGGCACACGTTCCGCGCCGCCGTCGCACGGCGCGCGCCACCGGTAGGTACGTGGAGGGGCTGCACTCGGAGGGGGGTGCAGCCCCTCGGCGTTCCCGGGCTCACGCCTCGTCGGCGGCGGCCTTCGGCGGTATCGCGGGGATCGCGAGGAACGGCAGCCTCAGCGCGCCGAACGCCTTCTCGGGCACGGCCGGCGCCACCGGCTCGACCGCCGTCAGCCGCTGGTACGCCTCACCCTGCGCGGGGCGCGGGTCGTCCTCGCCCTTGTTGGGCCAGAAGGACATCGCGCGCTCGGCCTGCGCCGTGATGGTCAGCGAGGGGTTGACGCCGAGGTTCGCGGAGACCGCGGAGCCGTCGACCACGGAGATGCCCGGGTGGCCGTACAGCCGGTGGTAGGGGTCGATGACGCCCTCGTCGGGGCCGGCTCCGATCGCGCAGCCGCCGAGGAAGTGCGCGGTGAGCGGGGTGCCCATGAGCTCGCCGACGTTCGATCCGGCGAAGCCGTTGATCTCCTGCGCGAGCAGCGTCGCCCCCCGGGTCGCCTCGGCGATCTGGGTCGGGTTGGGCGCCCCGTGGCCCTGCCGTGCGGTGAGCAGCCCCTTGCCGACGCCTCCGGGCTTCCGGTACGCGATCAGCGAGTTGTCCAGCGACTGCATGACGAGGCCGATGATCGTCCGCTCCGACCAGCGCCGGTTGGACAGCGAGCGCATCGTCAGCAGGGGGTGCCTGACCACGCTGCCGAACCAGCTCAGTACCCGGTGCGTGCTGTAGGGGACCTGGAGGATGGTCAGCGCCCCCATGGCGTTCGAGCCCTTGCCGTAGCGCACCGGCTCGATGTGGGTGTTCTCGTCGGGGTGGATGGACGAGGTGATGGCCACCCCCTTGGTGAAGTCGGCCTTGGCGCCGCCGTGCTTCCTGCGGTAGCGGCGGTCGCTGGTCTGCGCGCCCACCAGCCCCTCGGAGTTGGTGCGCGTCAGTTCGCCGAGCCGGTCGGAGAGCCGGGGCAGCAGCCCTTCGTCCTTCATCCGGTGCAGCAGGGTCTGCGTGCCGTACGTCCCCGCAGCGACGATCACCTCGCGGGCCCGCAGCACGGACGGCGGCGCCTTGCGGCGCCGGTCCGTGGGCACGGCCGACACCTGGTAGCCGCCCTCCGGGGCGTCGGTGACGGCGACGACGGAGGTCATCGGGTGGATGACGGCGCCCGCCTTCTCGGCGAGGTGGAGGTAGTTCTCGTTGAGGGTGTTCTTCGCGCCGTGGCGGCAGCCCGTCATGCACTCGCCGCACTCGGAGCACGCCCTTCGGGCGGGGCCGGCGCCGCCGAAGTACGGGTCGGCGACCTCTCCCCCGGGCTTCGCGCGCACCGACCCGTCGGCGTCCTGCCCGTCCCCGAAGAACACGCCGACCGGGGCGAGGTGGAAGCTGCCGCCGACGCCCATGGTCTCGGCGACGGCCTTGAGGTGGACGTCGGCCGGGGTCATGGTCGGGTTGAGGCGCACGCCGAGCATCCGCTTCGCCTGGTCGTAGTACGGCGCGAGCTCCGCCTGCCAGTCGGTGATGCCGGCCCACTGGCGGTCCTCGAAGAACGGCGCGGGCGGCACGTAGAGCGTGTTCGCGTAGTTCAGCGAGCCCCCGCCGACACCCGCGCCGGCCAGCACCATCACCTTGCCCAGCAGGTGTACGCGCTGGATGCCGAAGAGGCCGAGGGCCGGCGCCCACAGGTAGTTCCTGATGTCCCAGGAGTTCTTGGGGAGCGTCTCCGGTGTGAAGCGGCGGCCCGCCTCCAGGACGCCGACGCGGTACCCCTTCTCGCTCAGCCGGAGGGCCGAGACCGCGCCGCCGAAGCCCGAGCCGACGACGAGCACGTCGTAGTCGTACGCGTCGTCGTCCGCCGCCTGGGCGGCCGGTGCGGCCTGGTTCTGGGCAGGGCTGTCCTGGGACATGGCTCTCCTCGGTGCGGAAGGGCGGGAATCTGGGGCGTCGGGCGCGTCAGCGCAGCCGGAAGGCCTTCATCACCTTGAGGCTCCCGCTCATGAAGGCGGCGTACTTCTCGTCGTCCATCCCGAAGGACGGCGCCAGCGGCATCAGCCGCTGGTGGGCGACCGTCTGGGCCTCGGTGAACTTCAGGATGCCCTCGGAGCCGTGGCGCCTGCCGAGACCGGAGTCCTTCATGCCGCCCATCGGCGACTGGACGCTGCCGTACGCCGGCGCGTACCCCTCGTTGATGTTGACCGTGCCGGTCCGCAGCCGGGCTGCGACGCGGTGTCCGCGCCGGGCGTTCCGGGTCCAGACACTGGAGTTGAGGCCGTACGGCGTGGCGTTGGCGAGTGCGACCGCCTCGTCGTCGTCGGCGAAGCGGTAGAGGGAGACGACCGGACCGAAGGTCTCCTCGCCGCAGACGGCCATGGGGGCCTCGACACCGTCGAGGATGGTCGGCTCGTAGAAGAGCGGGCCGATGTCGGGGCGGGCGACGCCGCCCGCGACGAGCGTCGCGCCCTTCTCGACGGCCTCGGCCACGTGCCTGCTGACGGTCTCCAGCTGCCGTTCGCCGACGAGGGAACCCATGTCGGCGCCGTACGCGAGGGAGTTGCCCAGGCGCATGGCCTTCGTGCGGGCGGCGAAGCGGGCCACGAAGTCGTCGGCGACGGACTCGTGGACGTACAGCCGCTCGATGGAGATGCAGAGCTGCCCGGCGGAGGAGAAGCAGGCGCGGACGGCGCCCTGGGCGGCCTTCTCCACGTCCGCGTCGTCGAGGACGAGCATGGCGTTCTTGCCGCCGAGTTCCAGCGAGACGCCGACCAGCCGGGCCGCGGCGCCCTGGGCGACCTCACGGCCGGTGCGGGTGGAGCCGGTGAAGGAGACGTAGTCGGCGCGGGAGACCACCTCGGGGCCGACGACGGGGCCCTCGCCGATGACGATCTGGAACACCTCGGCGGGCAGTCCGGCCTCGATCAGCAGGTCGCGGGCCCACAGGGCGGTCAGCGCGGTCTCGGTGTCGGGCTTCATGACGACGGCGTTGCCGGACACGAAGGCGGGCAGCGCGTCCCCGACGGAGAGTTCGAGCGGGTAGTTCCAGGGGGCGATCTGGCCGATCACGCCGCGCGGCTGGCGCAGTTCGGTGACCTTGGTGAGGGTCGGGACGACCCCGGTGTGCCGCTTGGGCTTGAGGTAGGAGGCGGCCCTGCGCCCGTAGTGGCGCGCCGAGACGGCGACGGCCAGGACCTCCTCGTGGGCGTGCAGCCTGGCCTTGCCCGTCTCCAGCTGGATGAGGTCGAGCACCTCGGACTGGCGCTGCAGGACCAGGTCGTGGAAGCGGAGCAGGACGGCGGCCCGCGCACGGACGGGGGTCGCGGCCCAGGCGGGCTGGGCGGCCCGGGCGCGGCCGAAGGCGGCCTCGACGTCCTCGGGGGTGGACTCGGGCAGGTCGGCCAGCTTCTCCCCGGTGAAGGGGCTGTGGTTCGCCGTACGGCCGGAACCGGCGACGCCGCGGGTCAGCTGGGCGATCACCTCCGCGGTGACCACGTCGGCGGCGGTGCGCGCGCCCGCGGGGGCGGCGGCCACCGGGTTGGTGCCCACCCGGGCGGCGGGGGCGGTCGTGGAGGCCTGCGAGTCCGTCATGAGGGCGAGAGTATGTCCACGCGCCCGCTTTGGGTACCCGTGGGTAACAGGTTTTCACAGACCCCGCCCGGGCATTCCGCCGCACTCGGCCATGCAGCCAGTGATCACTGGCTGCATAACCGCTGATCAGGGGTGATCCAGTGTCCGCGACGGGAAGCGGCGGGGAGCGGCGGTCGGGAATCGTGAATGTTCGGCCGCTCGGCCACCCGGGTGCCGGTGCGGCTGCCGGTGCACGCTTCAGCCCGTCGGCGCCGGCGGCTTCCAGCTGCGCAGCATCGTCTCGAAGAGCCGCAGGGTCTCGGCCCGGTCGGTGTCGGGCCCCGTCATGTAGAGCGCGTACTCGGGGCCGCCGGGCTCGGCGAGGTACATCTGGTCGATGCCGTGGCGCGGGCCCGGGTGGTCCTTGGCCTCGTCCCAGGTGAACTCCCAGCGCGAGCCGGGGCGGTCGCGGAAGATGTTCGACTCCAGGGACAGCCGCTCGTAGGCCGGTAGCCGCTTCGCCAGGTCCTTCTCGATGCTCTCCATGTGGGCGTACGAATTGTCGAAGTCGGGGTTCGGATCGAGGCTGATCCGGATGCGGTGCCCGCCGCCGTCCGGGGTGTAGTCGATCTGCCCGTTCTCCTCCTGCCGCTCCCATCCCTCCGGGACGAGGAGGCTGAAGCCCTCGGGATCGTGGACGGTCTTCCAGCCGGCCGGTACTCCGTTCGTGTCACCCGCCGGGTCCTCGCTCGCGGAGGGTGACGAGGAGGCGGACGGTCCGCTCGTGTGCTGCCCCTGGGAGCGCCCGTCCGTGCGGCCGTCGCGGTCCGCGAACTCCATCGCGGCGATACCGGCCGCGCCGCCGAGCAGGGCCGCCACCGCCAGGACCAGCAGAGCGGTACGCCACCGTCCGCGCGGGGCGCCGGGCGCGGAGGGGGCCGGGGTCCGCGAAAGCCGTGCCGTCGATCCGTCCGGGGCGGTGAGGGCGAGCAGTTCCTCCTCGGACACGCGCTGCGTGGGCACATGGGCCTGGGCGGCGCTGGGCCGCCGCCCCTCCATGGCGGCCAGCAGCATCCGTTCGGTCTCCTCGGCCGTCGGGCGATCGGCGGGGTCCTTGCGCAGCAGCGCGGTGATCACCGGCTCCAGCGCGCCTCCGCGCCGGGGCGGCGGCGGCTCCTCGGTGACGACGGCCTGCATGGTGGAGATCGGGGACGTGCGGCGGAAGGGCGAGGTCCCCTCGACCGCCGTGTAGAGCGTGGCGCCCAGCGACCACAGGTCGGACGCGGGGCCCGGATCGCCGCCGCGCACCCGCTCGGGGGCCAGGTAGTCGATGGAGCCGACCAGTTCACCCGTCCTGGTGATGGTCGAGTCGCCCTCGATCGCCGCGATCCCAAAGTCCGTCAGCAGCACCTGGCCGTCCCGGGCGAGCAGGACGTTGGCGGGCTTGACGTCGCGGTGCAGCACCCCGGCGCCGTGCGCGGCCCGCAGGGCGCTCAGCACGTGGAGCCCGATCCTCGCCGCCTCGCGGGGCTCGACCTCGCCGGTCTCCTTGGCGGCGTCGGCGAGCGACGGGCCGTCGACGTACTGCATGACGATCCAGGGGCGGTTGTCGTACTCGATGACGTCGTGGACGGTCACGACTCCCGGGTGGGTGATCCGGGCGGCGGCGCGCGCCTCCTTCTGGGTGCGGGCGTGCAGCACCGCGCGGTCCGCCTCCGTGGCGTAGAGACCGGCGGTCAACTCCTTGACGGCGACCGTCCGGTGGAGGACCTCGTCATGGGCCCGCCACACCTTGCCCATGCCGCCGCGGCCCAGGACGTCGCCCAGCCGGTACCGCCCGGCCAGTACGATCTCCGCGTCCGTACCCTGCGCGTGTTCCACGTGTGTCCCCGCCCCGTTCCTCGGGACGACAGGTTACGGAGGGGAGGCCGCCGCACGGAACCTCGCACCGCCCACGAAATCGCACTGTGATGCTTGTCGCGTCACGCCGACGACCAGTCAGGAGGACACCCGGTAACTGGAGATGGCCTGTTCGTAGATCTCGGAGACCCGGTCGCGGTCGTTCTCCGGGCCGACGACCTGGACGATGTGGTACCTGCCGCCCACGATCATGACCAGGTTGCGGACGTAGACCTGCCGCCCGCTGCTCTCCTGCCAGGTGAACTGCCCCTCGGCCATCGCCTGCTTGCCGACGTCGACGCGGCGCAGACCCGTGGACGTCGCCCAGCTGGACTCGCGGAACGGCTTCAGCTCGGGCTCCGCCGACCGCTGGTAGTCCAGCGGATCGCTCCCGTTGGCCTTGACCGTGTCCCGGCCCGGGACGACGAGGACACTGAACCCGTCGCTGCCGTACCGCACCTGACGGTCGGAGTTGGCGGGACTGCGCTGCCAGCCCTTCGGCACGCCGATCTCGAAGCCCTCGGGGTCCTTCCGCAGGACGTAACCCGACGCGAGGGCGACGGCCGAGCGGCTCGTCTGCGGCTTCTGGGAGCCCGGCGGACGCGAGGGACCCCCGGCGCCGGCCGATGCGGTGGCCCCGGCGGACGGGCTGCCGGTCTCCTGCTCCCGCGGCGCGGCGGAGTCCGAGGGCGCCGGGCCCGCGCCGTCACCCGAGCCCTGCTTGGGCATGAACATCACGGCATAGGCGACGGCGGCGGCCATCAGCAGCAGGACGAGCACGAGGAGCAGCCGTCCGAGCCTGCGCGGCGCCCTGCCACCGGGCGGCGGCTGGCGCAGCACCTTGGGGCCCTTGGGTTCGCGCGGGGCGCGGGGGGGCTTCTCGTACCTCTGCGGCGGGACCTCCTGGCGCTGCGCCCTCCCCTGCCGGTGCCGTCCGTGGGCCGCGCCGCGGCCACGGCGCCTGCGGACCAGCTCGCCCCGGCGGCGTACGACGGGCAGGCGGGTGGCGTCGGCGGGGGGCAGGGTGACGACGTCGGCGCCGGCCTCCGGTTCGGGGGCCGAGCGCACGAGGGAGCGCAGCCAGCCGCGGAGCTCCTCGAAGTCGGGGCGTTCCGTCGGGTCCTGACGCAGCAGCGACTCGACGACGGGCCGCAGCGGACCGCACTCCTCGGCGAAGGCCGGGGGCTCACCGCAGACCATCTGCACGAGTTCGGCCGCGCTCTCCTCGGGATACGGGGCGTGTCCCTGGACCGCGCGGTAGAGGAGCGCGCCGAGCGCCCAGAGGTCGGTGGACGGGCCGATGGGCGGGGCCAGTTGCCAGTTGTCGTGGACCGGGCCGGCCTGCTCGGGCGCCCACCGCTCGGTGACGGCCCCGACGACCGCGATACGGGCCTGCCGGGCGCGCTCGGCGGCGAGCGGTGTGGCGGGACCGCGGTAGGCGGGGGCGCTGCCACTGCCGGCGACCACCTCGTCCCAGCCGCCGACGGGGGCGCGCGCGGTGACCGGCTGCGGCAGCCGGTCGGGGCGCTCCGCGGGGCCGCCGCCCTGACGCCGGGCGTCGGCGCGCAGCGCGTCCTCGCCGTAGCCGCGCGAACCGCCCGCGGGCACGGGGCGGCCGGAGCCCGGGGTGTCGCCCCAGGTACCGGCGAGGTGGACGCGCCGGCCGGGCGGCCGGGGCCCGGGATCGCCGTCGTCGTCGTTCTCGTCGTCGTCATCGTCGAGGTCCGGGTACGGGCCGTCGCCCGGTCCGCCCCAGCCGCCGGTCAGCTGCGGGGGCCTCGCGGGGCCGGGCCCGGGGCGCTCCGGCTCCCCGGCGGCCTGCGTGGCGGGCTCCTCCTGCCCGTCCGGGCCCGCACCGGCTTCACGCTCCGCGCGCCTCTGCTCCTCGCCCGCACGGGCCGCGGCACGCGCCCCCGCGCGGTAGGCGGCGATGGCACCGGCCCGGGCGGCACGCAGCTGCGCCGGGCTCCCCGCTCCGGGCGGAGCGGGCAGGACCGGCGGCGCCGCGTCGGCCCCGGCGCGGGGACCGGGCGCGGGGACACCGTCGGAGGCGGCCCTGGGCGCGGGCAGGGTCTCGGGCCCGGACGGCGCGCCCTCGTCGGACGACGGCCGCCTGTAGGGCGCGTGCGGGTCGGACTGCTCCGGGGGGCCGTAGGACGGGCCCTGCGGCGCGGCCTCCCCGGCCGTTTCGCCCGGTTCCGGCTCGTAGCGGCCGGACGGGTCGTCGGCGTCGTGCCGCGCGTAGGCGCCGGACGGGTCGTCGGCGTCGTGCCGCGCGTAAGCGCCGGACGGGTCCGGCGCCTCCAGCTGTCCGTACGCCTCACGGGCACCGGGCGGCTCCTGCTGTCCGTGGGCACCGGACGGCCGGTAGGGGCTCGGCAGTTCCGCGAGCGCGTAGGGCCCCGGGTCCTCGTACGGGTTCTCCAGGACGGGCGGCGCGTAGGAGGCGGAGGGCTCGTACGGGCCGCGCAGCTCCGGCGGGTCGTAGGGTCCGGTCGGTCCCGATTCGACCGCCGGGGGGCCGTAGGCGTCCTCGCCGTCCGGCTGGGGCGCGGGAACGTATCCGCACAGCGCCTCCTCGGCCGCGCCCGCCGCCAGGCCGGTCAGCACGACCCGGCCGTCGTCGCAGACCAGCACCGTGCGGACCGTGATGTTGCGGTGCGTCCAGCCGTGGGCGTGCAGCACCGCCAGTGCCGTGAGCACGTCCGAGCCGATCTCGGCCGCCCGGTAGGGGTTGAGGGGCCGCTCCGCGAGCAGCGCGGCGAGGGGCCTGGCGGCGACCAGCTCGCTCACTATCCACAGCGAACCGGCCTCGGCGAACACGTCGAAGACCTGGTCGAGGCGAGGGTGGTCGGGGACCTGCGCGGCGGCCTGGGCCGCCTCGATCGCCCTGCGGACCGCCGGGTCGGTGGGCCGGCGCACCGCCCGTCCGGTCGCGCGTCTGGCCCCGGAGGGCAGCCCGTCGGCGTCGAGCACCTCGGCGTCCACGACCTCGGGCAACGGCACCTGGCGGACCAGGACCTCCTGCCCGCTGTACGTGTCGAACGCTCTTGTCTCGGCCAGTTCGAAGGCGTCGGACGGGGGCAGCGGCAGGCGGTAACGGTCGGCGAGCACCCGACCCGCGTAGTCGTCCACGTCGCCTCCCCAGAGCGCGCTGTCCCCCGGTCACGGAAACCGCATGATTCCGTCAATTGCGGTCACTTGCTGGGCATTCGCCCCATGTTTTCGGCTGCGTACGGTCCTCGGTCTCTCACCATACGTGGCAAGTCACGGCTGTGCGGCCGGGTCAACGCAACCCGGCCGCCCCGTCGTTCCCGCGCGCGGGTCAGTCGGCGATCTCGAACGTGGCGAAGGCCGTGTCGCGCAGCGCCTTGCACTCCTTGCCGTCCCACTCGGACGCCTTGCAGCTGATCATGATCGAGAAACCGTGGTCGGAGTCCGCTTTGAAGCCCCGGTTGAGCACCCGGACCCGCATCCCCTGCTGGTTGCGCGTGAACTCCCAGTCGGCGACGGTCGGGTAGCCGTTGTACTCGACCTTCTTTATCCCGATGTGCTGGTAGCCGTTGCTGAGGCTCTTGGCGCTCGCGACCGCCCCGGCCCAGGCCGCCGCCGCGTCGCTCCCGGGCTTGGAGTTGTAGTCGACCTGGACGCGCGGGAAGCCGCCGCCGGCGTTGTAGATGGCACCCGAGTTCCGTCCCGCTATGTCGTCGAACCTGAAGTTCTCGGGCATCGCCATGGAGAAGTGGAACTGCTTGTTGGTGACCTTCTTGAACCCGGCGGGCACGGCGTCGGGGCCCGGGGCCGGTTCGCCGGTCTTCGGCGAGGGCGAGGGCGTCGGGTCGCCGGACGCCTGCCCCTTGTCCTCCCCCTGACCGTCCTTGCCGCCGTCCCCGGAGGCGTCGTCCTTGCCCGAGCCGCCGCCAGCGGGCTCGGTTCCGCCGCCGCCCTGGGCGCCGGCCGACGCCGAGGTGCCGTCCTTCGCACCGTCGCTGCCCGCGTCACCGTCTCCGAGGGTGATGGCGAGGACCGTACCGAGGATGGCCAGCACGACGACTCCGGCGATGATCGCCAGGGTGCGGCGCGGCACGACGTCGGTGATGGACGCACGGGCCTGGCCGGGCCGCGCCGGGCCGCCGACGGACGCCGAGGCCGCCGTGGTGCCGGAGGCGCGCGAGGGCGCCGTGGCCTTGGCGTTGCGCACGGACTTCAGCGCCCCGCGCAGCCGGTCCCGGGTGCTCTCCGTGGTCCGGGACAGCCCCGCCGTGGCCGCGGTGCCGGATGCCTGCGCCGCCGGAACGGCGCCGGCGGCGGCCGCGGCGGCTGCCGCGGCCGCGGGCTTCGCGGCACCGCTCCCCGCTCCGCCCTTGTCCCGCTTGTCGCCGTTCCTGCCGTTCTTGGAGTCACCGGTGCCGGGCAGCGCCATGACCTGCGTGCGCTCGGCCGGGGGCGTCACGGGCGCCTCGGGAGCGTTGATCACGGCGTTGAGCAGGACGCGGGCACCCGCGTCGTCCAGCCGCTGGTCGGGGTCCCTGGCCAGCAGGCCGTAGATGACCTCCTCCAGCCCGCCCGCGTGCTCCGGCGGCTCGACCGGCTCGGTCATCACGGCCGTCAGGGTGGCGATGGCGGAGCCCTTGTCGTAGGGCGGGCGGCCCTCGACGCTCGCGTACAGCAGTCCGCCCAGCGACCACAGGTCGGCGGGCGGGCCCGGCTTGTGCCCCCGGGCACGCTCGGGGGAGATGTAGGAGGGGGCACCGACGAGCATGCCCGTCGAGGTGACGGAGGGGTCGCCCTCGACCTGCGCGATCCCGAAGTCCGTCAGGACGACCCGGCCGTCCTCGGAGATGAGCACGTTCGACGGCTTCACGTCCCGGTGCAGGATGCCCTCGCGGTGCGCCGAGCGCAGCACGTCGAGGATGGCCAGGCCGACCTCCGCCGCCCGCCGCGGGGTGAGCGTCCCGTCCTCACGGATCACCTCGGCGAGGGACTTGCCCTCGATGAGCTCCATGACGATCCACGGCCGGTCGTCCTCGTCGACGACGTCGTAGACCGTCACCGCGCTGGTGTTGCGGATCCTCGCGATCGCCTTCGCCTCGCGCAGGGTGCGCGTGATCAGGCGGCGCTTCTCGTCATCGTCGATGGAGGACGGGAACCGCAGTTCCTTGACCGCCACCGTGCGGCCCAGCGTCTCGTCGGCAGCCCGCCAGACCGTGCCCATGCCACCCCGGCCGAGCACATCCCCGAGCCGGTAGCGCCCCGCGAGGAGACGTCCGTCCTTGTCCCGTTGGGGCTCCTGTGCCTGCTCCGCCTCCGACATGCGTCCCCTCTGCGATCAACCCGCCCTGGCAGAGCGTTCATTGTCCCTCACCCCGGGACCGGTCGTGGTGCCGGGTCGGGTCCGCCATGATGTGGCCGGAGGAGGTGCCCCCCGCCATGCCGATTTCAAGGGCGCTGCTCGTCGCCCTTCTGGTGTTGTCCGTGCTCGCGCTGGGATCCACCAGCCTGCCCAGCGAACCACACCTCACGCCCGCATCGTCCTACCTCCCCCGGCTCGTCGTCGAGGGCCGGGCCCCGGCGGCCGCCTTTCTGGCACGTCACGACGGCCGCGGCAACACCGGTGCAGACAAGGGTTACTACGACTCCGAGGGGACCGGGATCGGCGCCTTCGACCATTTCCGGGCGGGCAGCATCACGAAGTCCTTCGTCGCGACGGTCGTCCTCCAACTCGCCGCGGAGAGCGCGCTCCGGCTGGACGACAGCGTCGAGGACCACCTCCCGGGAGTGGTCCGCGACCACGGGAACGCCGGTGACCTCATCACCCTGCGCGACCTGCTCACCCACACCAGCGGCCTCTACGACTACATGGGCGCCCTGCCCGCCACCGACCCCGCCCTCACGGGAGTTGCCGGTCCGTCCGCCCAGCCCCTGAGCCCCGGTGCCGCCGTCCGCCTGGCGGTCTCCCACCCTCCGGCCGCCGCGCGGGGCTCCTACGTGTACTCCAGCACCAACTACGTCCTGCTCGGCATGGTCGTCCTGCGCGTCACCGGGCACACGTACGGGGCCGAGATCAGGCGCCGCATCATCACCCCGCTCCGGCTGACCGGTACGTCGCTGCCCGGGGCCCGCACCACCCTGCCCCTCCCCCACTCGCCCGCCTACCACCGCGCGGTCGACGGGACGCTGCGCGACGTCACGTCCATCGACCCCCGCGTCGCCGGGGCCGCGGGGGAACTGGTCTCCACCCTGGACGACCTCGACCGCTTCTACGCGGCCCTGCTGGGCGGCCGGCTGCTGGGGCCCGCCGAGCTGTCGGCCATGCTCGACACCCGGGCCGCCGGCGGCGCGTACGGCATGGGCATCCATCCGCAGCGGCTGTCCTGCGGCACGACCGTCTGGGGCCACGGCGGACGCATCTCGGGAAGCCGCGTCCGGTCCGCCGCGACCCGCGACGGGCGGCACGTCTTCACCTTCCGGGTCGACACCGACTCACCCGTCGGCCCGGACCTGGAAACGGCGCTCCTGGAGGCGGAGTTCTGCACCCGGGGGTCCTCCTGACCTCCGGGCACAGCCTCCTGCCCGCACCGCCCCTCCCGCTCGCCTCCTAGAGGGGCGAGATGTCCGGCGCTCCGAGCCGGGCGGCGTCCGCCGTCAGGTCGTCGGGCTGCCGCTGCGACTCCCGCTCTGCCTCCACGCGCTTGGTGTAGTGCTCCACCTCGCGTTCGACCTGGGCCGTGTCCCAGCCCAGGACCGGTGCCATCAGGTCGGCGCACTCGCGGGCCGACCGGGTACCCCGGTCGAACGTCTCGATGGAGATCCGGGTACGCCGGGTCAGGACGTCGTCGAGGTGCCGGGCGCCCTCGTGCGAGGCGGCGTAGACGATCTCCGCACGGAGGTAGTCGTCGGCGCCGGTCAGCGGTTCGCCGAGCGTGGGGTCCACCGCGATGAGCTCGAGGAGTTCCTCGGTCATGGAGCCGTAGCGGTTCAGCAGGTGCTCGACCCGCACCACGTGCAGTCCCGTCCTGGCCGCGAGCCGGGCACGCGAGTTCCATAGGGCCTGGTAGCCCTCGGCGCCCAGCAGCGGGATGTTCTCGGTGACGCAGTCCGCGACCCGCTGGTCCAGCCCGTGCACGGCCTCGTCGACGGCGTCCTTGGCCATCACCCGGTACGTCGTGTACTTGCCGCCCGCCACGACGACGATGCCCGGTGCCGGGTGCGCGACGGTGTGCTCACGGGACAGCTTGCTCGTGGCGTCCGACTCACCGGCCAGCAGCGGCCGCAGTCCGGCGTAGACCCCTTCGACGTCGTCCCTGCCGAGCGGGGTGTTCAGCACCGAGTTGACGTGTTCGAGGACGTAGTCGATGTCGGCGCTGGACGCGGCCGGATGGGACTTGTCGAGGTCCCAGTCGGTGTCCGTCGTGCCGATGATCCAGTGCCGTCCCCAGGGGATGACGAAGAGCACGGACTTCTCGGTGCGCAGGATGAGACCGGTCGTGGAGTGGATGCGGTCCTTGGGCACCACGAGATGGACGCCCTTCGAGGCCCGGACGTGGAACTGCCCGCGCTCGCCGATGAGCGCCTGGGTGTCGTCCGTCCACACACCGGTGGCGTTGACCACCTGCTTGGCCCTGATCTCGTACTCGCCGCCGCCCTCGACGTCCTCCACGCGCGCGCCGACGACCCGCTCGCCCTCCTTGAGGAACGCGGTCACCCGCGCGCCGTTCGCCACGCGCGCGCCGTAGCTCGCGGCCGTGCGCACCAGGGTCGCGACGAAACGGGCGTCGTCCATCTGGGCGTCGTAGTACTGGAGGGCTCCGACCAGGGCGTCCTTGCGCAGGGCCGGGGCGACCCGCAGTGCGTGGCGCCGGGTGAGGTGCCGGTGCACGGGCAGTCCCCGCCCGTGGCCGGAGGACACCGACATCGCGTCGTACAGGGCGACGCCGGAACCGGCGTACAGCCGCTCCCAGCCCTTGTGCTGCAAGGGGTAGAGGAAGGGCACGGGCTTCACGAGGTGCGGCGCCAGCCGTCCCAGCAGCAGCCCCCGCTCCTTGAGCGCCTCGCGGACGAGCGCGAAGTCCAGCATCT
The DNA here is from genome assembly GCF_036206005.1 of Streptomyces sp. NBC_00178. Lineage (NCBI taxonomy): Bacteria > Bacillati > Actinomycetota > Actinomycetes > Kitasatosporales > Streptomycetaceae > Streptomyces > Streptomyces sp. NBC_00178. The sequence goes on along the minus strand of NZ_CP108143.1, from coordinate 4,468,371 downwards.
CCAGATAGCGCAGCCCGCCGTGGATCAGCTTGCTCGACCTGCTGGAGGTGCCGGAGGCCCAGTCCCGCCCCTCGACCAGACCGGTGGAAAGTCCTCTCGTGGCCGCGTCGAGCGCGGTCCCGGCGCCGACCACGCCCGCCCCCACGACCAGCACGTCCAGTTCGCGCTCGGCCATCGCGGCCAGCGCCTCGGTGCGCTCCGCGGGTCCCAGTGTCGCTGTCCTCACTGCTGCCTCCCGGTATTCCCGGTGGATCGGGGTGACACGGCACGAAAGAGCGGGTCCGGCCGGGGGGCCGGGCGCCCGTGCCCACCCTTCGATTCTGTCCGCGGTCCGCGACTTCAGCCACCGCCTGTGGACAACACCCGGCTCACGCGACCCGCGGAATGCGACATATAGGTCATATTTAACCCTAGTCTGACATAGCGCTGTCCCCAGCAGTTGCACTCTCCGCCTCTTGGTCTTAGGGAAAGGACGGCTCTCCCCATGCCCGCAGACCTCGCTGTCATCGGACTCGGCCATCTCGGCCTGCCCCTCGCCCAGGCGGCCGTCGGCGTGGGCATCCACACCGTCGGCTACGACACGGACCCCCGGCCCTTCGCGGAACTCTCGGCCGGCCGTACGCCGGTCGAGGGATCCCTCAGCGCCTCGGACATCCGCAGGATGGTCGCGGGCGGCTTCCGGCCCACCGCGGACCCGGCCGAGCTGGGCCGGGTCCGCACCGCCGCGATCTGCGCCCCCGCCCCGCTCGGGCCGGACCGCATGCCCGACCTCCGCGCCGTCACCGACGCGGCCCGCGCGCTCGCCGCCCGGCTGAGGCCCCACACCACCGTCCTGGTGGAGTCGGCGGTGCCGCCGGGCACCACGGAGAACGTCGTCCGTCCGCTCCTGGAGGAGGGCTCCGGGCTGCGCGCCGGGCGCGACTTCCACCTCGCCCACTCCCCCGGCCGTCTCGACCCGGGCAACCGCACCCACGTCTACGCCCACACCCCGAAGGTCATCGGCGGCCTCACCCCCGCGTGCACCGAGTCGGCTGCCGCCTTCTACGGACGGCTCACCGACAAGGTCGTCCGGGCCAGGGGCCCGCGCGAGGCGGAGATGACCAAGGTCCTCGAAACGAACTTCCGGCACGTCAACATCGCGCTGGTCAACGAGATGGCGGTGCTCTGCCACGACCTGGGCGTCGACCTCTGGGACGTCATCCGGTGCGCCGAGACCAAGCCGTTCGGATTCCAGCCGTTCCGTCCCGGACCCGGCGTCGGCGGCCACGGCGCGCCGGTCGACCCCGGCTACTTCCCGTACAACAGCCGCACCCCCGGGCATCCGCTGCGCATGGTCTCGCTGGCCAAGGAGATCAACGACCGGATGCCCGGCTACGTGATCCAGCGCTGCGCGACCCTGCTCAACGAGCACGGCAAGTCCGTCCGGGGCGCCAGGGTCCTGCTGCTCGGCGTCACCTACAAGCCCGACCTCGCCGACCAGGAGGCCGCGCCCGCCCGCGAGATCGCGACCCGGCTCATGGACATGGGCGCACAGATCGGCTACCACGACCCCCACGTCCTGGACTGGCGCGTGCGCGACCTGCCCGTGACGCGGGCCGACTCGCTCTACGAGGCCGCCGCCGGGGCCGATCTGACGGTGCTTCTCCAGCACCACCGCACCTACGACCTCCAGGGGCTGGCGGTCAAGGCCCAACTGCTCCTGGACACGCGGGGAGCCACGCCCGCCGGAGCGGCGCACCGGCTGTAGCCGCCCGGGGATCCCCCGGAATCCCATGGGCGGTGTCGGCGGCGGCTGCTAGCCTGCGGCGTCACTTCTCGCACAGCCGTGCGCATTGCCCAGGGGGAGCACCACCATGACCCAGCCCGTACCGCCCAGCCAGCCGCCGCAGCCGCAGGGCGGACAGCCCGTCAGCGGGAACCCGTACGCCTCCCAGCCGGCGCCCACGGGCAATCCCTTCGCCGGACAGCAGCCCGGCACCCCTCCGGGCAACCCGTTCGCGGGCCAGGCCGGCGTCCCGTACGCCCCGGTCCCGCCGCAGGCCCCGGCGCGCGCCAACGCGGGCCTCGGTCTGCTGGCCGCTCTCGGCGCGGCGGTCGTCGCGGCGGTCCTCTACGGCGTGATCGCCGGCTCCATCGAGCGCGAGGTCGGCTACGCGGCCGTCGGCGTCGGCTTCCTGATCGGCTTCGCCGCGAGCAAGGTGGGCGGGCCGCTCCCCGTCGTCGGCATCGCCGCCGCCGTCGTCTCCGTGGGTGCCGTCCTCCTCGGCCAGCTCATCGGGATGGCGGTGATCATCGCGGACGTCCGGGGAATCGGCTTCTCCGAGGTGTTCTTCGACCACTTCGGCGACCTCTTCAGCACCTGGAAGGCGGGGTCCGACTTCATGACGTACGTCTTCCTCGTCCTGGGCCCCGTCGGCGCCTTCGCCGGCGCCCGGAAGGCCGGCTGACAGCGCGCACACGCAGGACGGCCCGGACCATGGAAGTGGTCCGGGCCGTCCTGCGTACGGAAGGTCAGCGGCGGTGCTGCGAGTCCGCCACCGTCACCTCGACCCGCTGGAACTCCTTGAGGTCGCTGTAGCCGGTGGTCGCCATCGCCCGGCGCAGGGCGCCGAAGATGTTCATCGAGCCGTCGGGGTTGTGCGAGGGGCCGGTGAGGACCTCCTCCGTCGTGCCCACGGAACCCAGGTCGACCAGCTTGCCGCGCGGGACGTCCTCGTGGACGGCCTCCATGCCCCAGTGGCGGCCGCGGCCCGGCGCGTCGGTCGCACGGGCCAGCGGGGAGCCCATCATCACGGCGTCCGCACCACAGGCGATGGCCTTCGGGAGGTCGCCCGACCAGCCGACGCCACCGTCCGCGATGACGTGCACGTACCGGCCACCGGACTCGTCCATGTAGTCACGTCGGGCGCCGGCGACGTCGGCGACCGCGGTCGCCATCGGGACCTGGATGCCGAAGACGTTGCGCGTGGTGTGCGCGGCGCCGCCGCCGAAGCCGACCAGGACACCGGCCGCGCCGGTCCGCATGAGGTGCAGGGCCGCCGTGTAGGTGGCGCAGCCGCCGACGATGACGGGGACGTCCAGCTCGTAGATGAACTGCTTCAGGTTGAGCGGCTCGGCGGCGCCCGAGACGTGCTCGGCGGAGACCGTCGTGCCGCGGATGACGAAGATGTCCACGCCCGCGTCGACGACGGCCTTCGAGAACTGGGCGGTGCGCTGCGGCGAGAGCGCGGCGGCGGTGACGACACCGGAGTCGCGCACCTCCTTGATGCGCCGGCCGATCAGCTCCTCCTGGATGGGCGCGGAGTAGATCTCCTGGAGCCGCGGCGTGGCGGTCTCGACGGGCATCTCGGCGATCTCGTCGAGGAGCGCCTGCGGGTCCTCGTGCCGGGTCCACAGCCCTTCGAGGTTGAGGACACCGAGGCCGCCCAGCTCACCGATGCGGATGGCGGTCTGCGGGGAGACCACCGAGTCCATCGGCGCGGCCAGGAAGGGCAGCTCGAAACGGTAGGCGTCGATCTGCCAGGCGATCGAGACCTCCTTCGGGTCACGGGTGCGCCGGCTCGGCACTACGGCGATGTCGTCGAACGCGTATGCGCGCCGACCGCGCTTGCCGCGCCCGATCTCGATCTCAGTCACGATGATGTGGCCTTTCCTCTACGTCTGCGCTGACCAGTATCCCCGACACACACGTGAGGGGCGGTCCCGGGAACCCCGGTCCGCCCCTCACCTGCGCTGATGCCTTACTTCCTGCTGTAGTTCGGCGCTTCGACCGTCATCTGGATGTCGTGCGGGTGACTCTCCTTGAGGCCCGCCGAGGTGATCCGGACGAAGCGGCCGTTCGTCTGCAGCTCCGGGACGGTCCTGCCGCCGACGTAGAACATCGACTGGCGGAGACCGCCGGTGAGCTGGTGGACCACCGCGGACAGCGGGCCGCGGTAGGGAACCTGGCCCTCGATGCCCTCGGGGACCAGCTTCTCGTCGGAGGCGACGCCCTCCTGGAAGTAGCGGTCCTTGGAGTACGAGCGCTGGTCGCCACGGGTCTGCATGGCGGCGAGCGAGCCCATGCCGCGGTACGACTTGAACTGCTTGCCGTTGATGAAGAGCAACTCGCCCGGGGACTCCTCGCAGCCCGCGAGCAGCGAGCCGAGCATCACGGTGTCCGCGCCGGCCACCAGGGCCTTGGCGATGTCACCGGAGTACTGCAGACCGCCGTCGCCGATGACCGGGACTCCGGCCGCCTTCGCGGCGAGCGACGCCTCGTAGATCGCGGTGACCTGCGGGACGCCGATGCCGGCGACCACACGCGTGGTGCAGATGGAGCCGGGGCCGACGCCGACCTTGATGCCGTCGACACCCGCGTCGATGAGCGCCTGGGCGCCGTCACGGGTGGCGATGTTGCCGCCGATGACGTCGACTCCGGAGGCGTTCGACTTGATCTTGGCGACCATGTCGCCGACGAGGCGGGAGTGGCCGTGGGCGGTGTCGACGACGATGAAGTCGACGCCCGCCTCGACCAGCGCCTGGGCGCGCTCGAAGGCGTCACCGGCGACGCCGACCGCCGCGCCGACGATCAGCCGGCCGCCCTTGTCCTTGGCGGCGTTCGGGTACTTCTCCGCCTTGACGAAGTCCTTGACGGTGATGAGGCCCTTGAGGATCCCGGCGTCGTCGACCAGGGGGAGCTTCTCGATCTTGTGGCGGCGCAGCAGCTCCATGGCGTCGACGCCGGAGATGCCGACCTTGCCCGTGACGAGCGGCATCGGCGTCATGACCTCGCGCACCTGGCGGGTGCGGTCCGACTCGAAGGCCATGTCGCGGTTGGTGACGATGCCGAGCAGCTTGCCCGCCGGGTCGGTCACGGGCACACCGCTGATGCGGAACTTCGCGCAGAGCTCGTCGGCCTCGCGGAGGGTCGCGTCCGGGTGCACCGTGATCGGGTCGGTGACCATCCCGGACTCGGAGCGCTTCACCAGGTCGACCTGGTTCGCCTGGTCGGCGATGGAGAGATTGCGGTGCAGGACACCCGCGCCGCCCTGCCGGGCCATGGCGATGGCCATGCGCGCCTCGGTGACCTTGTCCATCGCCGCCGAGAGCAGCGGGATGTTCACCCGCACGTTCTTCGAGATGTGCGAGGCGGTATCGATCTGATCGGGCGCCATGTCGGACGCGCCGGGCAGCAGCAGCACGTCGTCGTATGTCAGCCCGAGCGTCGCGAATTTCTCGGGCACTCCGTCGACGTTTGCAGTCATGACACCTTCCCCAAATGGCCTTGATCGGTGCGGATGTCCATGCTAACGGCCTCGCGGGGTGTCTCATTCCACGAGCAAGATCACACCGGGTTTCTGTGGCTTCCCACAAGCGGAAGGGGATGCGCCGGAACCGTGCCCTACTGGCCCGCGAGTGCGCGCAGCCTGCTCAGCGCACGGTGCTGCGCGACACGGACCGCGCCCGGGGACATCCCGAGCATCTGCCCGGTCTCCTCGGCGGTCAGTCCGACCGCGACGCGGAGGACCAGCAGCTCACGCTGGTTCTCCGGAAGATTGGCGAGAAGCTTCTTGGCCCAGGCCGCGTCGCTGCTGAGCAGGGCGCGCTCCTCCGGTCCCAGCGAGTCGTCCGGCCGCTCGGGCATCTCGTCGGAGGGGACTGCCGTCGATCCGGGGTGCCGCATCGCGGCGCGCTGGAGGTCGGCGACCTTGTGTCCCGCGATGGCGAAGACGAAGGCCTCGAAGGGTCTGCCGGTGTCCTTGTAGCGCGGCAGCGCCATCAGCACGGCGACGCAGACCTCCTGCGCGAGGTCCTCGACGAAGTGACGGGCATCACCCGGAAGCCTGTTCAGCCGGGACCTGCAGTAGCGCAGGGCGAGGGGGTGGACGTGCGCCAGCAGATCGTGGGTGGCCTGCGCGTCGCCGTCGACGGCACGGTGCACCAGAGCACCGATCACCGTCGTCCCGTCCTCGCGCATCGGACCATGGTGCCTTGACACCGTCCGGTCCGATGCATCGCGTCCCGAGTTGTGCACCGAAGCGTTATCAGCGTGGTGCCGCGGGATGCCGCCGGCGTCGAGGGCCGGCGTCCCGTCCGCAGGCGGTTCAACACCCCCGGCCGGCACCTCCGCACGGGCCGCCCGTGCGTCGGTCCGCGTGTCGTCGGCGCTGCGAGCGGGTGCTCCAGCGTGTTGAGCGGGTGCGCCGGATGTCATGTCCTGCGCCCTCCCCTTCCGCTCGACCGAATGTCCCCCGCGGGGGCTCCACACTCAAGGATGCGGCATCGGCCGGGAAGCGTCACATACCGCTGGTGGGGAGGGCCCGGCCGCAGGTCCGCCGCCACCGCCGCCCCGTCCGCCGGCGTGCGGACGGGATCGCACGGCTACCGGTCGCGCGGCGGCATCAGCGGACCAGGCCCCAGCGGAAGCCGAGCGCGACGGCGTGCGCCCGGTCCGAGGCCCCGAGCTTCTTGAACAGGCGCCTCGCGTGCGTCTTCACCGTGTCCTCCGAGAGGAAGAGCTCGCGCCCGATCTCCGCGTTGGAACGGCCGTGGCTCATGCCTTCGAGCACCTGGATCTCCCGGGCGGTGAGCGTCGGGGCCGCACCCATCTCCGCGGACCGCAGCCGGCGCGGGGCGAGCCGCCACGTCGGATCGGCCAGCGCCTGGGTGACGGTCGCGCGCAGCTCGGCGCGGGAGGCGTCCTTGTGCAGATATCCACGGGCCCCGGCGGCGACCGCGAGCGCGACACCGTCCAGGTCCTCCGCGACGGTCAGCATGATGATCCGGGCGCCGGGGTCCGCCGAGAGCAGCCGCCGGACCGTCTCCACACCCCCCAGACCGGGCATGCGTACGTCCATCAGAATCAGATCCGAACGATCGGCCCCCCAACGGCGGAGGACTTCCTCGCCGTTGGCCGCCGTCGTCACACGCTCGACGCCGGGCACGGTCGCAACCGCGCGGCGGAGCGCTTCTCGGGCAAGCGGGGAGTCGTCGCAGACGAGGACGGATGTCATGCCCGACCTCCGCAGCTGTTGCGCGTCACCTTGAGCCTCCAGGCTGATACAAGTCGTCACCTGAGCGGTCGACCCCCTCGGACATCTGCCCGAGCTCGTTCTGCGTCAACCGCTTCCCCCTCATCAACGACGGTCACTCGAAAGAGTTACGGTCCGAAGCGTCCGGTTCGGCACTCTAAGTGAGGGCCCGCGCACGGAGAAGAGCGACACGGAATCACACGCTCCCCGATCGGCCCCTCACCCGTTGACCTGCCCCATTTAGCGGGTTTTCTTCCCTTTTGCTGGCGTCTGAGGCTAGATTCGCAAGAAGTCATATTTACATCTACTAACACCGTAGATGTACGGTCGGGACTCAGGTCACCGACGAGCACCAACGGTCGAGATGCAGATTCCGACTCAGCAAGGTTTCGAGGGGACACGCAATGGCAGATTTCTCCCGCCTTCCAGGACCCAACGCGGATCTGTGGGACTGGCAGCTGCTGGCCGCCTGCCGCGGGGTCGACAGCTCGCTCTTCTTCCACCCCGAGGGAGAACGCGGAGCGGCCCGGAGCGCCCGTGAGACCTCGGCGAAAGAGGTCTGCATGCGCTGCCCGGTACGCGCCGAGTGCGCGGCGCACGCACTCGCGGTCCGGGAGCCCTACGGCGTGTGGGGCGGCCTGACCGAGGACGAGCGCGAGGAGCTCATGGGCCGCGCCCGCAACCGGCTGATCTCCGCCCACTCGGCGCCGTCCGAGGGATCGGACCCCACCTGACACCCTGCGGGCCCAATCGAACGCAGAAACGTTTCTCCCTTCACCCGGCGCATCCCTCCGCGGGCGTGTGCCGGGAGTACCGCGGTGCGCCCGTCAGCAGCGTGCGGCGGCCACGGCCAGCTGGTCCAGGGTGGCCGCCACCGCGGGAACCCGGGCGAGGTCGGGCAGGGTGAGCGCGACGATCTCCCGCTCGACGGCCGGCTCCACGGTCACCGTGCGCGCCCCCTTGGCCCGTACGGACTCCAGGGCGAGCTCGGGCAGGACGGCGATGCCGAGGCCGGCACCGACGAGACCGACCACCGCCGGATAGTCGTCGGTGGCGAAGTCGATCCGGGGGGTGAACCCGGCCTCCTCGCAGACCTCGACCAGCTGGCGCCTGCACCGGGGGCAGCCCGCGATCCACGGCTCGTCCGTCAGCTCGGCGATGTCCACCGCGGCGGCGCCGGCCAGCCGGTGCCCCTCGGGTACGAGACCGATCAGCCGGTCCGTGAGCAGCGGGCGCACGACCAGGTCGTCCCATTCGCCACCGGTGGTGCCGTAGCGGAAGGCGAGGGCGATGTCGACGTCACCGTCGCGCAGCATCTCCACCGAGCGGGGCGGCTCCGCCTCCACGAGCGACACCTGCGTGCCGGGGTGCGCGGCCCGCAGCGCCGCGAGGGCGCCCGGAACCAGGGTGGAGCTGCCGCTCGGGAAGGACACGAGCCGGACCCGGCCCGCGCGGAGTCCGGCGATCGCGGCGATCTCCTCCTCGGCGGCGGTGAGGCCGGCGAGGATGCCCGACGCGTGGCGCACCAGCGCCTCGCCCGCCTGGGTGAGCCGCATCTCCCGCCCCGTACGGATCAGGAGGGGGGTGCCGGCGGAGTTCTCCAGGGCTTTCATCTGCTGGCTGACGGCGGGCTGGGTGCAGCCGAGGTCGCGCGCGGCGGCGGAGAACGATCCGCTGGTGGCGACGGCGCGCAGGACGCGGAGATGACGAGCTTCGATCACCCTCCAACCATAAGCGACGCTTGCATGATGATCCGATAAATCATGAGCGGCTTTGAGTGCCGCGCGGCTACCGTGTACGGCATGAAGGTCCTCACCGTGAACCTCGGCCTCCCCACCCCGTCGTCGCACACCGACTCGGCCTCGGGACTGACCGGGATCGGCAAGCAGCCGGCCGACGCGCCGGTGCGGGTGTCCGACCCGGGCCCCAAGGGCAGCGGCGGCAGCGGGCTCGCCGGGGACGCCGTGTGCGACCTCCGGCACCACGGCGGCACGGACCAGGCGGTGTACGCCTATGCCCGCGAGGAGCTCGACGTCTGGGAGAAGACGCTCGGCAGGCCCCTGCCCAACGGTGCGTTCGGCGAGAACCTGACGACGTCGGGCGTCGTCGTCAGCCACGCCAGGATCGGGGAGCGGTGGCGGGTCGGCGGGGAGCTGGTCCTGGAGGTCACCTCGGGCCGCATCCCGTGCCGGACCTTCGCCGGGCACATGGGCGAGCGCGGCTGGGTGAGGCGGTTCACCCGGGAGGCCGCCACGGGCGCGTACCTGCGCGTGATCCGGCCGGGGACGATCCGCGCGGGTGACGCCGTGGAGATCGTGCACCGCCCGGCCCACGACATCACGGCCGCAATGGAGTTCAGGGCGACGACGACGGAGCGCCATCTGCTGCCGCGTCTGCTGGAGGCCGGTGACGCGCTGCACGGGGAGACGCTGCGGGCCGCGCGGGCGTACCTGGCCAGGAACGGCCCGGCCCCCGCCGAGGGCGCCCCCGCCTCCTGACCCGTCCGCCGGCCCGCCGCCGGTCCCGCGTCCCGGAGCACCACCGGGCTGACCGGTGGCGCGTCCGCGCGGGGCACTAACGTGCCGCGTATGACGACTGCACTGATTACGGGCGCGACCGCGGGGATCGGGGCCGCCTTCGCGCGGCGGCTCGCGAGTGACGGACACAACCTGGTGCTGGTGGCCCGTGACACGGAGCGGCTGCGGACCCAGGCGACGGAGCTGCACGACCGGCACGGCATCGAGGCCGAGGTACTGACGGCCGACCTGTCGGCGGACGCCGGAATCGAGGCGGTCGAGGCGAGGCTGACGGACCGTCACAGCCCGGTCGACCTCCTGGTCAACAACGCCGGTTTCGGCAACAAGGGCCGCTATCTCGACGTCTCCGTCGCCGACGAGCTGACGATGCTCAAGGTCCACTGCGAGGCGGTGCTGCGCCTGACCTCGGCCGCCACGGGTCCCATGCGCGAGCGCGGCCGCGGCGGTGTCGTCAACGTGGCCTCCGTGGCCGCCTTCCTCCCCCGGGGGACGTACGGGGCGTCTAAGGCGTGGGTCGTGCAGTTCACCCAGGGCGCCGCGAAGGACCTGGCGGGTTCGGGCGTCCGCCTGATGGCGCTGTGCCCCGGCTTCGTGCGGACCGAGTTCCACGAGCGGGCCGGGATGGGAACCGGCGACATCCCGGCCTGGATGTGGCTCGACGCGGACAAGCTGGTGACCGCCGCCCTGGCCGATCTGGCCCGGGGCAGGTCGGTGTCCGTCCCGGATCCCCGGTACAAGGCCCTGATGGGGCTGGTGAAGCTGACGCCCCGGAGCCTGCTGAGCGGCGTGACCACCCGCGCGGGGCGCACGTACGGCCCGAAGTAGCGCCGCGGGTCACCGGGGCGCCGACGCACCGAGGCCCGGTGCCCCCGCGACGGGGGTACCGGGCCTCGGCCGCGTACGGAGCGGTACTAGTGGGAGTGGCCGTGGCCGCCGTGACCGGCGTCGGCCTCTTCCTCGGCCGGCTTCTCGACGACCAGGGTCTCGGTCGTGAGGAGCAGCGACGCGATGGACGCGGCGTTCTCCAGGGCGGAGCGGGTGACCTTGACCGGGTCGATGACGCCGGCCTTCACCAGGTCGCCGTACTCACCGGTCGCGGCGTTGAAGCCCTGGCCCTTGTCGAGCTCGGAGACCTTCGAGGTGATGACGTAGCCCTCGAGGCCTGCGTTCTCGGCGATCCAGCGGAGCGGCTCGACGGCGGCGCGGCGCACGACCGCGACACCCGTGGCCTCGTCGCCGGTCTTGCCGAGGTTGCCCTCGAGGACCTTGACGGCGTGGACCAGAGCGGAGCCACCACCGGAGACGATGCCCTCCTCGACCGCGGCGCGGGTCGCGGAGATGGCGTCCTCCAGACGGTGCTTCTTCTCCTTGAGCTCCACCTCGGTGGCGGCACCGACACGGATCACGCACACACCGCCGGCCAGCTTCGCGAGGCGCTCCTGGAGCTTCTCGCGGTCCCAGTCGGAGTCCGTGGACTCGATCTCGGCCTTGATCTGGTTGACGCGGCCCTTGACGTCGGCGGAGTCGCCGCCGCCGTCGACGATGGTCGTGTCGTCCTTCGAGACGGTGACGCGGCGGGCGGTGCCCAGCACGTCCAGACCGGCCTGGTCGAGCTTGAGGCCGACCTCCTCGGCGATGACGGTCGCACCGGTGAGGGTGGCGATGTCGCCGAGCATGGCCTTGCGGCGGTCACCGAAGCCGGGGGCCTTCACCGCGACGGCGTTGAAGGTGCCACGGATCTTGTTGACGACGAGGGTGGAGAGCGCCTCGCCCTCGACGTCCTCGGCGATGATCAGGAGCGGCTTGGAGGCACCGGCCTGGATGACCTTCTCCAGCAGCGGGAGCAGCTCCTGGATGGAGCCGATCTTGCCCTGGTGGATCAGGATGTACGGGTCGTCGAGGACGGCCTCCATACGCTCCTGGTCGGTCACCATGTACGGCGACAGGTAGCCCTTGTCGAAGGCCATGCCCTCGGTGAACTCGAGGTCCAGACCGAAGGTGTTGGACTCCTCGACGGTGATGACACCGTCCTTGCCGACCTTGTCCATCGCGTCCGCGATGAGCTCGCCGACCTGCGGGTCCTGCGCGGAGAGCGCGGCCACGGCGGCGATGTCGGCCTTGTCGTCGATCGGGCGGGCGGTCGCGAGGAGCTCCTCGGACACGGCCTTGACGGCGGCGTCGATGCCCTTCTTCAGGGCGGCCGGGGAGGCACCCGCGGCGACGTTGCGCAGACCTTCGCGGACGAGGGCCTGGGCGAGCACGGTGGCGGTGGTGGTGCCGTCGCCCGCGACGTCGTTGGTCTTGGTGGCCACCTCCTTCACCAGCTGGGCACCGAGGTTCTCGTACGGGTCGTCGAGCTCGACCTCGCGCGCGATGGTGACACCGTCGTTGGTGATGGTGGGGGCGCCGAACTTCTTGTCGATGACGACGTTGCGGCCCTTGGGGCCGATCGTCACCTTCACCGTGTCGGCAAGCTTGTTGACGCCGCGCTCAAGGGCGCGACGGGCGTCCTCGTCGAACTTCAGGATCTTCGCCATGGGCTGAGCTGTCCTCTCAAACGAACTGCGCCCCTCGCCGCCCGGCTAGTGATCTCGCAGGGGGCCAGGGGCGCAGAACGGAAGCAAACGTTAAGTGAATTACTTCTCGACGATCGCGAGAACGTCGCGGGCCGAAAGGACGAGGTACTCCTCGCCGTTGTACTTCACCTCGGTGCCGCCGTACTTGCTGTACAGGACGACATCGCCGGTCTTGACGTCGAGCGGAAGGCGCTCGCCGTTCTCGAAGCGGCCCGGGCCCACGGCCAGGACGACGCCCTCCTGGGGCTTCTCCTTGGCGGTGTCCGGAATGACCAGGCCGGAAGCCGTGGTCTGCTCGGCGTCGAGCGGCTGGACCACAATGCGGTCCTCGAGCGGCTTGATCGCAACCTTGGAGCTGGTGGTCGACACGATCCGGTCTCCCCCTTCGGAGATCTCACGGGGTTTAACAGTCTGTGGGTGGCGACCGGGCCGATCCGTCGTCGCGGGTGCCGGACCTGTCCTGTCGCGCGGTTGTGCTGGCACTCTCCATCGGTGAGTGCCAGCACAGAGACTATGACCGCGATTAGCACTCGGTCAAGCGGAGTGCCAATTCACCACCCTCGCGTGGCGTCGCGGGACCGCTCACGCCCGGACAACGAGGGAGACCACCGCGGTGTTCCGGCGGCGCGCCGTCCCGCCGGCCCCTCCGCACCCCCGGTCACCGGAGCCCCTGACCGCCCGACCCGTCAGACGTAGTCCTCCAGCCGGGCCACGGCGTAGCCCTTGTCCGTGATCGTCTTCATGACCCGGCGGATCATGTCGGCCATGGACCCCTCCCAGTCCTCGCGTCCGCGGAAGTGGGTGAGGACGATGTCGCCGGGGTGCAGGTCCTGGTCCCACTCGCGCCACTCCATGTGGTCGGGGAACGCCTCGGCCGCCCACAGCGGGACGGCCTCGATGCCGCAGGACTTCGCGACGCGCAGGGTGTCCCCGTTGTAGTTGCCGTACGGCGGCCTGAAGAGGGTGGGCCTCTTCCCGAAGTACTTCTCGATCTTGTCCTGCTCGCCGCAGATCTCCCGCCGCTGCTCGGACTTCGAGAGGCCGGGCAGATAGCGGTGGTTCAGCGTGTGGTTGCTGAGGGTGACCCCGCGGGCCTGCATGTCCTTGAAGTAGCCGTAGTCGTCGCTGACCACGTAGTCGCTGAGGAAGGCGCTGTAGGGGATCTTCAGCTCCGTCATCATGCGCAGGAGTTCGGGGTCCTTCTCCGCCCCGTCGTCCATCGTCAGGAAGACGATCCGTTCCTTGGTGGGAACGGTGGTGAAGACGGGGGGAAGCGCCTCCCCGCCCTCCACCTCGAAGCCCTCGCGGGTGGTGATGTGCGGCTTACGGGCCGGCGGTGCCGGTGCGACGAGCGGGACCTTCGCCAGGCCCCACTTCTTCGCGACCGCGACCCTGGCGGCCTGCTGCCGCTCCAGCCGTTCGGCGCGTGCGGCGGCCTCGGCGGCGGGCCCCGGCCGGGCGGCGGCCCCCGGCTGCCCGGCGGCCGGTCTCCCGTGGTCCGCGGTCTCCCCGTCCGTACCCGCGCACCCGGAGGCGACGGCGGCGGCCAGCAGTGCGGCCAGGACGGCGCAAGCCGGTCTGTACCGCTTCGCGGCAGATTCTTCTTTTTGTCGTACTAGCTGCATGGCGCCGCATCCTGCCAGCAGCACCCCGGCCGCCTCCGGCGACACCTCCACCCGGCCCGCCGGGTCCCCCGGCTGGCTCACAATGGATCGTGTGAACGCCCTTCCCCCCGCCGGCCCGGCCGACCCGCTCGCCTCCTTCGCCGCCCTGCGCACCCCGCAGGGGGCGGCCCTCCTGGAGGAGCTCCGCGACCACGACCCCGCCCGCGAACTGGCGACGGCGACCCGTCTGCGGCGCTCCCACCCCGCCGCCCTGGTGTCGGCGGCCCTCGGCCAGGCGCGGCTGCGGCAGCGCGCGATGGCGAAGTTCGGGGCCGAGGACGCGTTCCGCATGTTCTTCACCCCCGACGGCGTGGAGCAGGCGACCCGCACCTCCGTCGCCTCCTACCGCGCGGAGCGGTTCGCGGAGCGCGGCGTGCGCAGTGTGGCCGACCTGTGCTGCGGGATCGGTGGTGACGCGATCGCCCTGGCCCGCGCGGGCATGAGCGTGCTGGCCGTGGACCGCGACCCGTTGACCGCGCTGGTGGCGCGCGCCAACGCCGAGGCGCTCGGCCTCCAGGATCTCGTCGAGGTGCGGTGCGCCGACGTCACCGGGATCGACACCTCGCCGTACGACGCGGTCTTCGTCGACCCGGCGCGTCGCGGCGGGCGCGGCCGGATCTTCGACCCGGAGGCCTACTCGCCGCCCCTCTCCTGGGCGACGGAGGCCGCGCTGAAGGCCCCCCGCGCGGCGCTGAAGATCGCCCCGGGGGTCCCGCACGAGGCGATCGGCCCGCAGGCCGAGGCCGAGTGGATCTCGGACGGCGGAGACGTGAAGGAGGCCGTGCTCTGGTTCGGCGAGGGCTTCACTCCCGGCGCCTACCGGGCCACCCTCCTGCCGTCACGCGCGACCCTCACCTCCGCCGGCCCGCTCCCCTCCCCGCCGGTCGGTCCCGTCGGCCGGTACCTGTACGAGCCGGACGGCGCCGTGATCCGCGCACACCTCGTGGCCGACATCGTCGAGCGGTGCGGCGGCAGGCTCATCGACGAGACGATCGCCTACGTCACGAGCGACGTCCCGTACACGTCCGACGCCACGGCCGCGTACGAGATCACCGACCAAATGCCCTTCAACATGAAGAAGCTCAAAGCACTGCTGAGGGAGCGTCAGGTCGGCGTCCTGACGGTCAAGAAGCGGGGTTCCGCGGTCGAACCCGAGGAGCTGCGCCGCAGGATGAAGCTCCAGGGGCCGCACTCGGCCACCGTCTTCCTGACCCGGGTGGCCGGGGCCCCGACGATGCTGATCGGGCACCCGGTGAAGCCTTCCTGAGGGCTCCACCGGGGACGCGTCCCGCGTCACCGAAAGCGGCCGGCCGGGGCCCGGCACCCGCGTGTGCGGACGGTCAGGTCAGCGGGTACGACGTGCGGCCGGACGCGTCGTCGATCTCGTCGTGCGCCTTGGTGAGCAGCTTCATCGCGAGTTCGTTCAGCGCGCGGGCACCGGCGATCTCCTCGCCCACCCGCGGCTGCTCCGCGTCGGAGGGGTGGCGGCTGGCGTATCCGTGGGCCCGTACCTCGGTCCCGTCGCTGAGCCGTACGAGGGCCGCCGCGCGGGTGCGGTGGGTGTCCTCCTCGAATTCCAGCTCGACATGCCATCCGACGGTGGTCTCCATCATGACGGTCACCTCCCGGAGTCCCTGTTTCCAGGGTGCGCTCCTTCCCCGGCCCGCGCACGGCGTGGCCGGGGGGTCAGGCGTCCCGGAGCGCCTGGATGTCCAGCTTCCGCATGCCCATCATGGCCTTCATCGCCCGTTGCGCGCGGGCCCGGTCGGGGCCGGCCAGCAGCTCCGGGAGCTCGCGCGGCACGATCTGCCAGGACAGCCCGTACTTGTCCTTCAGCCAGCCGCACTGGCTCTCCTCACCGGCTTCGGTGAACTTCTCCCACAGCCGGTCGACCTCCTCCTGGTCCGCGCAGTCCACGCTCAGCGACACGGCCTCGTCGAAGGTGAACTGCGGGCCGCCGTTGAGGCCCACGTACTCCTGGCCGGCGAGCACGAAGTCGACGGTCAGGACCGATCCGGCCAGTTCCGTCCCCTCGGGCCAGCGGGTGACGTCCTCGATGCGGGAATCACCGCCGAACACCGAGACGTAGAAGGCGGCCGCCTCCTCGGCCTGGTCGTCGAACCACAGACAGGGCCTGATCTTCTGCATGGTCTCTCTCCTCCGTGCACCGCGCCGCTCCTCAGGACGCTGTGCACGGTAGACCGCGGCGGGACCCGGAACTCATCGGGACACGCGCTCGGCCCGTGCGAGCAGCAGCTCCCGCTCCCGCGCGTTACGGGTCAGCTCGGACGCCCGGACGAACGCGGCTCGCGCCTCCTCCCCGCGCCCCAGCCGCTCCAGCAGGTCGCCCCGCACGCTGGGCATCAGGTGGTATCCCGCGAGGGACGGTTCGTCCAGCAGCGCGTCGGTCAGGGCGAGGCCCGCCTCCGGCCCCTCGGCCATCGAGACGGCCACCGCCCGGTTCAGCTCCACCACCGGCGACGGGGCGGCCCTGACCAGCCGGCCGTAGAGCGTGGCGATCGCCGGCCAGTCGGTGTCGGACCAGCTCACGGCGCGGGCGTGGCAGGCGGCGATCGCGGCCTGCAGTGTGTACGGACCGGGGGCACCGCCCAGCGCGTGCGCACGTTCCAGGGCGGCGAAGCCCCGCCGGATCAGCAACTGGTCCCAGCGCGCGCGGTTCTGCTCGGCCAGCAGGAGCGGAGTGCCGTCGGCGCCGGTCCTGGCGCGGGTGCGCGACGCCTGCAGTTCCAGGAGCGCCACCAGTCCGTGGACCTCGGGTTCCCCGTCCATCAGGCCGGCCAGCAGCCGTGCGAGCCGCAGCGCGTCCTCGCAGAGCGCGGGGCGCAGCAGGTCGTCCCCGGCGGTGGCCGCGTACCCCTCGTTGAAGATCAGGTAGATCACGTCGAGCACGGAGCCGAGCCGGGCGGAGAGCTCGGGCCCCGACGGCACCTCGAAGGGCACGCCCGCGCGCCCCAGGGTCCGCTTGGCCCGGACGATGCGCTGGGCGACGGCCGGCTCCCCGGCCAGGAACGCGCGGGCGATCTCGTCGGTGCGCAGGCCGCCGAGGAGGCGCAGGGTGAGGGCGACGCGCGCCCCGGTGGAGAGCACCGGATGGCACGAGGTGAAGATCAGCCGGAGCACGTCGTCGTCGATGTCGTCCGGGCCGGCCGGTTCGGGCGGCGGCACGTCCTCCAGCGCCCTGCCCACCTCGGCCAGCTTGCGGGCGTAGGTCTCCCTGCGGCGTACGAGGTCGATCGCGCGGTGCTTGGCGGTGGCCATGAGCCAGGCCCCGGGGCGGTCCGGTACTCCGGTCTCGGGCCACTGCTCCAGCGCGGCGACGAGGGCGTCCTGCGCGATCTCCTCGGCGATGCCCACGTCCCGCACGATGCGCGCCGTGCCGGCGATGATCCTGGCCGATTCGATCCGGTACACGGCCTCGACGGCGCTGCTCGTTGCTGTCACGGGCACCCATCAGAGCAGCCGGGGGCGGGCGCGGCAAGGATCCGCCGCCCGCCCCGGTCGCCGCCGTCCGTGCCGGTCAGCCTTCGGCGATCTCGCGGATCTCGGAGGTGATCGTCCAGTACGGCTCGTGGACGGCGAGGAAGCGCTTGGTCCACTCCAGGATCTCGGCCCTGTCCTTGGCCTGGATGAGCGCGTAGCCCCCGATGACCTCCTTGGTCTCGGTGAACGGCCCGTCGGTGACGGTGAACTCGCCGTTCGACCAGGTGACCCTGGTGCCCTCCGAGGTCGGGGTGAGGCCCGCGGTGTCCAGCAGGACACCGGCCTTGGTCATCTCCTCGATGAGCGCCCCCATGCGCTCCAGCAGCGCTTCGCTGGGGCCCCCGGGCGGGGTGTTCCGCTCGTCGATGCGGACCATCGTCAGATAGCGCGGCATGGTGTCTCCTCGGACTCGGGAAGCGGGGCCGTTCCCCGCCTCTCACTCCTGCGTCGAACGGGAGGGGCCTGGATCGACACCTCCGGGAGCTTTTCCCGGATTTCTTTTCCGGCGGGTGCCCGGTCCGGCGGCCGGCGGGTCCGGATCAGCCGCCGGCGGGGCCGAGGGACTCGAAGCGCCACCGGTGGACGGCGCGGGTGATCAGCCCGGCGTCCGGCTCCGGCAGCTCCGGCAGCTCGTCGTCGTACGCCGCGTCCCACCAGGTCAGCACGAGGACCCGGTCGCCGGGCGCGCGCAGCAGTTCGCTGCGCAGCGGCTCGCGGGTCAGCCCGGCCGCCCTGGCCCGCGCCCACTCCAGCAGCTCCGCGCCCCTGCCCTCCGCGGCGCGGGCCTCCCACATCAGCGCGACGGTCATGAGTAGAGGTTGTCCTTGCTGACCTCGTGGATGTGGTCGTGGTCGTGGCCGTGCGCGCCCGGCACGTGCGTCTCGGTGACCGGCAGCGAGGAGTCCGCGGACAGCTCCCAGTCCGAGGCGGGGCGGTTGCGGGCGACCATCTCGGCGCCGAGCGCGGCGACCATGGCGCCGTTGTCGGTGCACAGTCCGGGCCTGGGGACCCGCAGCCGGATCCCCGCCTTCTCGCAGCGCTCCTCGGCGAGCGCCCGGAGCCGCGAGTTGGCCGCGACGCCGCCGCCGATCATCAGGTGGTCGACGCCCTCGTCCTTGCAGGCGCGGACGGCCTTGCGGGTGAGGACGTCGACGACGGCCTCCTGGAAGGAGGCGGCGACGTCCCGTACGGGCACGTCCTCGCCGGCCGCGCGCTTCGCCTCGATCCAGCGCGCCACGGACGTCTTGAGCCCGGAGAAGGAGAAGTCGTACGCGGGGTCGCGCGAGCCGCTCAGTCCGCGCGGGAAGGCGATCGCCTTCGGGTCGCCCTCCCTGGCCAGCCGGTCGATGACCGGGCCGCCGGGGAAACCGAGGTCGAGCACCCGGGCGATCTTGTCGAAGGCCTCACCGGCGGCGTCGTCGATGGTCGCGCCGAGCGGCCGTACGTCGTTGGTGATGTCCGGGGCCAGCAGCAGCGAGGAGTGCCCGCCGCTGACCAGCAGGGCCATCGTGGGCTCCGGCAGCGGGCCGTGCTCCAGCTGGTCGACGCAGATGTGCGAGGCCAGGTGGTTCACCCCGTACAGCGGCTTGTTCAGGGCGTACGCGTAGGCCTTCGCGGCCGACACGCCGACGAGCAGCGCCCCGGCGAGCCCTGGACCGGCCGTGACCGCGATGCCGTCGAGGTCGCGGGCGCTGATCCCGGCGTCCTTCAGGGCGCGCTCGATGGTGGGGACCATGGCCTCCAGGTGGGCGCGGGACGCGATCTCCGGGACGACGCCGCCGAAGCGCGCGTGCGTGTCGACGCTGGAGGCGACGGCGTCGGCGAGGAGCGTGGTCCCGCGCACGATGCCCACGCCGGTCTCGTCGCAGGAGGTCTCGATGCCGAGTACGAGCGGTTCGTCAGCCATCAGTCTGTCTCTGTTCCTTGTACGGTCAGGCGCATGACGAGTGCGTCGATGTTGCCCGGCTGGTAGTAGCCGCGGCGGAAGCCGATGGGTTCGAAGCCGAAGCGTTCGTAGAGCTTCTGCGCGCGGGTGTTGTCGACGCGGACCTCCAGGAGCACGGCGGTGCACTCGAAGGCGGTGGCGTGCCGGAGGAGGTCGGTCAGGAGCTCGGAGCCGAGGCCGCCGCCCCACTGGGTGCGGCTCACGGCGATGGTCTGGACGTCGGCGAGGTCACCGGCCGACGCGAGTCCCGCGTAGCCGACGATCCGGCCGTCGGGGTCCTCGGCGACGACGTAGCGGTGGGTGGCGCGGGGCCCGCGGGCGCGGGCGAGCTCCGACCAGAACATGCCGGCCGACCAGGCGTCGTCGGGGAACAGTTCGTGCTCCAGCTCCAGGACGGGATCGATGTCCCACCACCGCATCTCCCGGAGCACAGCGGTCGCGGTGGTCACTTGGGGGTGACCACCTTGTAGTTCTTCGGGACCTGCGCGTCGGGCCTGCGCAGGTAGAGCGGCTGCGGCGGAAGCAGCCCGGCGCCGGCGGCGAGGCGTTCGGCGGCGAGGGAGGCGAGCGCGCCGGCGGAGACGTGCTCGGGTCCGCGCGCGTCCGGGAACGCCTCGGGGTAGAGCAGCGCGCCGGCGCCGGCCACGGGCAGGCCGGCGAGGGAGCCGGCGATGTCGGCGGGGCGGTCGACCCCGGGTTCTCCCACCCGCGTGCGGACGTCGTCGTAGCGCGCCCAGTAGACCTCCTTGCGCCGCGCGTCGGTGGCGACGGCGAAGGGGCCTTCGAGTCCGGAGGCGTGGGCGAGGGCGTCGAGCGTGCACACCCCGTGCACGGGGAGCGAGAGCGCGGACCCGAAGGTCGCGGCGGTCACCAGGCCGACGCGCAGCCCGGTGTAGGGGCCGGGTCCGACGCCGACCGCGATGTCGGTGACGTCGTCGAGGCTCACCCCGGCCTCGGAGAGGACCCGGTGGACGGCGGGGAGCAGGAGTTCCCCGTGCCTGCGGGCGTCGACCTGTCCGGTCTCGGCGACGACGGAGGACCCGTCGTGGAGGGCGACGGTGACGGCGGGGGTGGCGGTATCCATGGCGAGCAGCAGCACACAAACAGCCTACGGCTCCGCCGACGCGGCCACGGCAGCCCGTTCGGCGTCCCGGTCCGCCCGTCCGCTGCTGGTAGCGTCGCCCGGGATACGCGAGTACGACGTAAACGCTTGTACGACATGCGACGAACGGCATCCGAAAGGGGACGTCAGGTGGCAGGGAGAAGCTCGGGAATCGTGGCCGGGCTCACCGCCGCGGCACTGGCCGCGGTCTGTTTCCTCGCCTACCAGGCGTCGGCGAACGCGCCCGACTCGGTCGTCGCCCCCTCGGCCCAGGCTTCCGGGCCGTCCGCGCAGCCCTCGGGGAAGCCCGACGCGCCGAAGCAGCCGCTGGCCGTTCCCGAGGACTCCGACACCGGAGCGCGCGTCGTGTACGCGCTGAAGGACCGCAGGGTGTGGATCGTCGGCAGCCAGGAGCAGGCGCTGCGGACCTTCACCGTCATGCCGAGCACCGTGGACCCGCTGCCCGGCGTGTACCAGGTGACCTCGCGCTCCGGCAGCATCAAGGGCTCGGACGGCGTCATGATCGAGCACGTCGTGCGCTTCGCGAACGTGGACGACGTGTCCGTCGGCTTCAGCGCCGCCCAGGACAACTCGATGAAGAGCCCCGACCCCGCCGTCAGGACGGGCGGGGTGCGCATGAAGCGCACGGACGGGAACGCGATGTGGACGTTCGCCACGGTCGGCGCGAAGGTCGTCGTCGTCCCGTGAGCCCGGGGTCCGCGCCCCGCCTAGGCGGCGTCGCGGTCCTCGCCCGGCCTCACCGGCTCCGCGTCCTCGCGGTCCTCGCGCGGCGGCGTCGAGACCGCCGTCGCGGCGGCGCAGGAGGCGAGCAGGTCCTTCATCGACACCGCGGAGGGCGACGGCGGCTCCGCCTGCGGCGACTGGGGCTGCACTTCACGCTCGGGTGCCGGCATGGATGCCTCCTCGGGCCTCGGTGAGAGACGTGGTTAGGTACACCTAACCCATCCCTGTACCCCATGTGACCACGCCGGGGCTCCCCCGCGCAACATTTTACCGACGCCCTGTCGGAAAGCATCCCCGCACGGGCCCGCCGGACGCATCCGCGAGCCGTTCGCCCGCGCCCTCAGCGAGCCGCCAGTTCCGCGCGCAGCCGCGCCCAGCGCTCCCCGATCCCGACCAGGGTCACCGTGCGGCGCTCGTCGTCCGTGTCGCCGACCGCGCGGTCGATCAACACGCGCAGCCGGTCCTCGGAGAGGTCCTCGACCTTGCCGTCGCCCCACTCCACGACGATCACCGACTCGGGCAGCGACACGTCGAGGTCCAGGTCCTCCATCTCGTCCAGACCGCCGCCCAGCCGGTACGCGTCGACGTGGACCAGCGCGGGCCCGTCGCCCAGCGGCGGATGGACCCGGGCGATCACGAAGGTCGGCGAGGTGACGGCGCCGCGCACACCGAGGCCCTCGCCGAGACCCCGGGTCAGGGTGGTCTTGCCCGCGCCGAGCTCGCCGGTGAGCATCACCAGGTCGCCCGGGGCCAGCACACCGGCGATCCGGCGGCCGAGATCCTTCATCTCTTCGGGGGACTCGACGGCGAGAGCCAGGGTGACGGTGCCCGGTGCGGCGGTGCCGGCCGCCGGGCCGTTGTGCGCTGCTTCCATGCCGACCCACGTTAGAGGATCAGCGCGCCTCGGCCGGAACCGCTCCGATCCGTACCAGCAGGTCCGCGAGCCGGTCGGTGACCGTCTCCGGGTGCTCCAGCATGACCAGGTGACCGGCGTCCGGCACGATCACCAGCTCCGCGTCCGGCAGCTGGTCCGCGATGGCCTCACTGTGCGAACTGGGCGTGACCAGGTCCTTGTCGCCGGCCAGGATCAGGACCGGCAGGCTGCTGAACGCGGGCAGCGCACCGCTCTTGTCGTGCTCGGTGAACGCCGGGTAGAACTCGGCGACCACGTCGATCGGGGTGGACTCGATGAGCCGCTCCGCGAACCGCGCGACGGCCGGGTCCACGTCCCGCGACCCGAACGAATAGCGCTTGATCAGCCCTGCGAACAGATCGGCGGTGGCCCGCCTGCCGCGCTCCACCAGCTCCGCCTGCGAGCCGAGCGCCTTCAGCACACCGGGCAGCACCCGGCGCACCGCGTTGACGCCGGCCACCGGCAGACCGAAGTTCACCTCGCCGAGCTTCCCGCTCGACGTGCCGACGAACGCCACGGCGGCCACCCGGTCGCGGATCAGCTCCGGGTAGCGGTCGGCGAGCGCCATTATCGTCATGCCGCCCATCGAGTGCCCGACCAGCACCAGCGGGCCCTCGGGCGCGGCAGCGTCGATGACCGCCTTGAGATCACGGCCGAGCTGGTCGATGCCCACCGGCACGCCCTCGGCCTGCGCCCGGCCGCGCTCGGAGCGGCCGTGGCTTCGCTGGTCCCAGTGCACGGTGCGGACCAGTCCGCGCAGCGCCGCCCGCTGGAAGTGCCAGGAGTCCTGACCCAGGCAGTAGCCGTGGCTGAAGACGACGGTGACGGCCGCGGGGTCCTTGCGGCCGAAGAGCCTGCGCCGGCGCGACCCGCTGCCAGCGGGGGCGCTCGCCCGGCCCGCGCCGGTGTCCGGTTCGGTCTCGTCCACCTCGTAGTAGAGCTCGGTGCCGTCGTCGGCGACGGCGCGGCCGGGCCGGCCGCGCAGGGACCCGTACGGGCCGGAGGCGTCCAGCGCGAGGCGGGCCTTCTTCCGCATGCCCCGGCCCACCGTGAGCCGCTCGACGGCGACACCGGCGGCGGCTCCCGCGGCGATGACGCCTATCGCCGCCCCGGCGACGCCCGCCCGGCGCCAGCCGGCCGCCGCGACGGCCGCGGTCGCCATGACGTCCTCGGCGCTGGTCTCGCTCACCGTGCCGTGCTCCTTCGTCGTCGTCGTTGTCGTCGGCGGGCCGGGCCGGGACGTCAGCCCCGGCCGGAGTCCTCGTGGAGGTGGACGCGGGGGACGCGCGCACCGATGCGCGTGACGATCTCGTACGCGATGGTGCCGGCCGCGACCGCCCAGTCCTCGGCGCTCGGCTCGCCCCGGTCCCCCGGCCCGAACAGCACCGCCTCCGCGCCCGCTTCGAGGCTGTCGCCCTCGAGGTCGACCACGAACTGGTCCATGGCGACGCGGCCGGCGACCCGGCGGACGGCACCCCCGACGAGCACGGGCCCCCGGCCGGAGGCGTGGCGCGGGACGCCGTCCGCGTAGCCGACGGGCACCAGGGCGAGGGTCGTCTCGGCGGAGGTCGTGTAGTGGTGGCCGTAGCTGATGCCGTGCCCCGGCGGCACCTGCTTGACCAGGGCGACCGAGGCGGCGAACGTCATCACGGGGCGCAGCCCGAAGTCGGCCGGGGTGCCCAGCTCGGGGCTGGGCGAGATGCCGTACATCGCGATCCCGGTGCGCACGAGGTCGAAGTGCGACTCGGGCACCGTGAGCGTCGCCGGGGAGTTGGCGATGTGCCGCACCTCGGGCGTCACGCCCTCCTTCTCCGCGTACGCCACCATGTCCCGGAAGACGTCCAGCTGCGCGGCGATCGAGGGGTGCCCGGGCTCGTCGGCGCAGGCGAAGTGCGACCACAGGCCGGTGACGCGCAGGACGCCCGCGGTCTCGGCGGCGCGGGCAGCGGAGACGAGCTGCGGCCAGTCGGCGGGCTGGCAGCCGTTGCGTCCCAGGCCCGTGTCGGCCTTGAGCTGGACCCGGGCAGGTACCCCTGCCTCGGTGGCCGCGGCGACGACCTCGTCGAGCGCCCACATGCCGCTCACCGAGACGTCGATGCCGGCCTCCACCGCCTCGCGCCAAGGGCCGCCCGGCGTCCACAGCCAGCACATCAACGGGCCGCCGATCCCGGCGGCCCGCAGCGCGAGTGCCTCCTGCGGGGTGGCGGTTCCCAGCCACGCGGCGCCCGCCTCCTGCGCGGCCCTGGCGCAGGGCACGGCCCCGTGACCGTAGGCGTCGGACTTCACCACGGCCATGAGCTGCGCGCCGGACGCCCGCGCGCGCAGTGCGCGCACGTTGGCGCGCAGTGCGGCGAGGTCGATCTCGGCACGGGCTCTCAGGGTCGCTGTCTCGTTCATCGCGCCCAGTCTCTCAGAGGCGTGGGCCCGCGCCCTCGACCTCCCGTGCCCGGTGAGGCGGTCACCGCTGTCCGAGGGCGTGCTCCAGATGGTCGACGAGAACCGGGACGTGGCTGGCGGGAACGTCCTTCACCGCCGTCACGAAGGTGACCGGGCCGCCGGCGCGCAGCAGGTCGAGCAGGTCGCCGACGGCCCCGGCGTGGGCCGGATCGCCGAGTTCGGTGCGGTAGCGGTCCACGAAGTCGTCGTAGCGGTCCCGGTTGTCGTGGAACCAGGTGCGCAGTTCCTTGGAGGGAGTCGCGTCCTTGGCCCACACGTCGACGGCCGCGTGCTCCTTGGAGACCCCCCGCGGCCACAGCCGGTCGACGAGCACCCGGGTGCCGTCGTCGTCCTCCGGCGGGTCGTACACCCTGTGTACGCGTACGGCACTGCCCATGTCCGACCACCGTCCCTTCCCGGTTCCCCGGCGTTCCACGGCGCTCTCCGCTCTCCGGCGTGAACCGGCCCGGGACAAGCCTGGATCAGGCGCGCACATCCCGCCACGCCGCCGGCACGGCGTCCGCGACGTCCTGTGCGGCGACCGGCGCCCCGTCCGACGCCCGGCGCGCCGCGAGGCCGTGCAGATAGGCGCCGACGGAGGCGGCGTCGCGGGGCGCGAGGCCCGCCGCGAGCAGGGAACCCGTCAGCCCGGACAGCACGTCCCCGCTGCCCGCCGTGGCCAGCCAGGACGTGCCGGTCGGGTTGATCCGCACGGGTGCGTCCCCCGCCTCGGCGACGAGGGTCGTGGACCCCTTGAGCAGCACCGTCGCGTCGTAGCGCGCGGCGAGTTCCCGCACGGCGGCGAGCCGTCCCGCCTCGATCTCCTCGCGCGGCACCCCGAGCAGCGCGGCGGCCTCGCCGGCGTGCGGGGTCAGGACGGTGGGGGCGGTCCGCGCGCGGACCGCTCCGGCGTCCATCAGCCGCAGCCCGTCCGCGTCGACGAGGACCGGGACGTCCGCGGCGAGCACGTCGGCCACCGCGCCGGCGGCCGACGAGGAGTCGCCGAGCCCGGGACCGACGACCCAGGCCTGGACCCGTCCCGCCTTCGACGGCGGCCCCGGGTGGACCAGGACCTCCGGGAAGCGGGCGATCACGGCGTCGGCGCCCGGGCCCGCGTACCGGACGGCTCCGGCGCCGCCGTGCAGCGCCCCGGCGACCGCGAGCACCGCCGCCCCCGGGTACCGCTCGGACCCGGCGGCCACGCCCACGACCCCGCGCCGGTACTTGTCGCTCTCCGCGTCGGGCACCGGCAGCAGGGCCGCGACGTCGGCGTACTGGAGGGCCTCCAGGTCCGGGCGGGCGGGCAGTTCCGGGCCCAGGCCGATGTCCACCAGGCGCAGGGCTCCCGCGTGTCCGGCGGCCGGATCGACGAGCAGCCCCGGTTTGTACGCGCCGAAGGTGACCGTCGCGTCCGCGCGCACGGCGGCCCCGAGCACCTGCCCGGTGTCCGCCTCGACGCCGCTCGGCAGGTCCACGGACAGCACGGGCGCGTGCCCCCGGGTGACCGCCCGCACCAGGTCGGCGGCGCCGGGGCGCAGGCCGCCGTGTCCGCCGATCCCGGTGATGCCGTCGACGACGAGGTCGACGGGGCCGAAGGGGCCCGGGTCCGGGCCGTCGAGGACCTGTCCGCCCGCGGCCAGCAGGGCGGCGAGCCCGGCCCGGTGGACCTTGTCCGGCGCGGTCAGGACCGCGCGTACACCGGCCCCCCGCCGCGCCAGCCGGGCTCCCGCGTAGAGGGTGTCGCCGCCGTTGTCGCCGCTGCCGACGAGGAGCAGCACCCGGGAGCCGTAGACCCGGCCGTTGCGCCGCAGGAGGTCGCCGCAGGCCACCGCGAGCCCGGCGGCGGCGCGCTGCATGAGCGTGCCCTCCGGGAGCCGCGCCATCACGGCGCGCTCGGCCGCCCGTACGGTCTCGACGCTGTAGGCATGTCGCATGCGCTCAACCCTCCGCGATCACCACGGCGGACGCCACCCCCGCGTCGTGGCTGAGGGAGACGTGCCAGCTGCGCACGCCGAGTTCGGCGGCCCGTGCGGCGACGGTGCCGCGCACCTCCAGCCGGGGCCGGCCGCTCTCCTCGACGCACACCTCGGCGTCGGTCCAGAGCAGCCCGCCCGGCGCGCCCAGTGCCTTGGCCAGGGCCTCCTTCGCGGCGAACCG
This sequence comes from Streptomyces sp. NBC_00178, assembly GCF_036206005.1. Classification (NCBI taxonomy): domain Bacteria; kingdom Bacillati; phylum Actinomycetota; class Actinomycetes; order Kitasatosporales; family Streptomycetaceae; genus Streptomyces; species Streptomyces sp. NBC_00178. Next base: position 4,441,783 of record NZ_CP108143.1, on the reverse strand, counting down.
TGCCGCCAGTGAGGCGATCCCCCGCCGCTCCCCGCCGGGCAGCAGCAGCTCCCGCTCCAGGAACAGCCGCTCGGCGAGCTGGGGTGTGCGCCCCAGCGCGGCGCCGAACCGCTCGATCTCCGCCACATCGATCCCGACCCCAATGATCACGCGCTCACTCACTCACTCGACAGTCACGGACTTCGCCAGATTGCGCGGCTGGTCCACCTCGTTGCCCCGGGCGGTCGCCAGCTCGCAGGCGAACACCTGCAGGGGCACCGTGGCCACCAGCGGCTGGAGCAGCGTAGGCGTGACCGGGATCCGGACGAGGTGGTCGGCGTACGGCACGACCGCCTCGTCGCCCTCCTCCGCGATGACGACGGTACGGGCTCCACGGGCCCTGATCTCCTGGATGTTCGAGACGATCTTGTCGTGGAGCACGGAGCGGCCCCGCGGCGACGGCACGATCACGACGACCGGCAGGCCCTCCTCGATCAGCGCGATGGGTCCGTGCTTGAGCTCTCCGGCGGCGAACCCCTCGGCATGCATGTAGGCGAGCTCCTTGAGCTTCAACGCCCCTTCCATGGCCACCGGATAGCCGACGTGCCGGCCGACGAAGAGCACGGTGTCGTGGGCGGACAGCGAGCGGGCCAGTTCGCGTACCGGCTCCATGGTCCCGAGGACGCGTTCGACCGCGCCGGACATCTCGGAGAGCTGGCGCACGACGGTGCGGATCTCGTCGCCCCACTTGGTGCCGCGCACCTGCCCCAGGTACAGCGCGACGAGGTAGCAGGCGACGAGCTGCGTCAGGAACGCCTTGGTGGAGGCGACGGCGACCTCGGGCCCGGCGTGCGTGTAGAGGACGGCGTCCGACTCCCGGGGGATGGTCGAGCCGTTGGTGTTGCAGATGGCGAGGACCTTCGCCCCCTGCTCACGCGCGTGCCGGACCGCCATGAGGGTGTCCATCGTCTCGCCCGACTGCGAGATGGCGACGACGAGGGTGCGCTGGTCCAGGATCGGGTCGCGGTAGCGGAACTCGCTGGCGAGCTCGGTCTCGCAGGGCAGCCGGGTCCAGTGCTCGATGGCGTACTTGGCGATCATCCCGGCGTGGAAGGCGGTCCCGCAGGCGATGATGACGACCTTGTCGACCTCGCGGAGCACGCCGGGCGGGATGCGCACCTCGTCGAGGTGGAGCGTGCCCGAGCCGTCGACGCGGCCGAGCAGCGTGTCGGCGACCGCCTTGGGCTGGTCGGCGATCTCCTTGAGCATGAAGGAGGCGTAGCCCCCCTTCTCCGCCGCCGACGCGTCCCAGTCGACGTGGTACTCGCGCACGTCGGCGGGGAAGCCGTCGAAACCGGTGACGGTCACCCCGTCCCGGCGCAGCTCGACGACCTGGTCCTGACCCAGCTCGATCGCCGACCGGGTGTGCGCGATGAAGGCGGACACGTCGGAGGCCAGGAACATCTCGCCCTCACCCACGCCCACCACGAGCGGCGAGTTGCGCCGGGCCCCGACGACCGTGCCGGGCTCGTCCGCGTGCACGGCGACCAGGGTGAACGCACCCTCCAGCCGCCCGCACACCTGCCGCATGGCGTCCGCCAGGTCACCGACCGACGAGTACGCCTCGGCGAGCAGGTGGGCCACCACCTCGGTGTCGGTCTCGGAGGCGAGGGCGTGGCCCCGCCCGGCCAGCTCCTCGCGGAGCGACGCGAAGTTCTCGATGATCCCGTTGTGGACGACGGCGACCCGGCCGGCGTTGTCGAGGTGGGGGTGGGCGTTGGTGTCGGTGGGCCCGCCGTGCGTGGCCCAACGGGTGTGCCCGACCCCCGCGTTCCCGGCCGGCAGCGGCCGGTCCTTGAGTTCCTTCCCCAGATTGAGGAGCTTGCCCGCCTTCTTCGCCGCGGCCAGCCCGCCGTCCGCGAGGACGGCGACCCCGGCGGAGTCGTATCCCCGGTACTCCAGCCGCTTCAGCCCCGCGACGACGACGTCCTGCGCCGACTGCAACCCGACGTAACCCACGATTCCGCACATATCGGCACCCTAAGGCCCCTGCCTGCCGCAGCCCAGGGCCATGCGTGTGTCGGGCCCGGACGGCCGCCGGAAAGTGCCTGTCGCCGCACGGCCCGCGGGGCACCGGGCCGAGCGGTTTCGCGCGGGCGGCTGCGTCCGGGACCGGGCGGTCGCTACGCTCTCGGCCCATGGCGACTTCCGACTGCTACACCTGCGGCATGGAAGCGGAGTTCGACGCGCTGCCGCCGCGCGAGCGCGTCGCGTACGACCGGCACTGGCGGGTGGCCCACGCGACCGGGACCTCGCTGCCGGGCTGGCTGGTGCTGCTGCCCAGGCGCCACATCACGGCCGTGCACGAACTCACCGACGCGGAGGCGGCCGGTCTGGGGACCTGGCAGGTCAGGCTGTCCAGGGCGCTGCGCGCGGTCACGGGATGCGCCAAGACGTACGTCGTCCAGTTCGCCGAGGCCGAGGGCTTCGCCCATGTGCACTTCCACATCGTGCCGCGCGCCGGTGACCTGCCGCCGGAGCACCTCGGGGCCGGCGTCTTCGCGCTGCTGAGGCCGCCGGAGGGGCAGCGGGTGACGGCCGGGCGGGCGGACGGCGTGGCCCTCGCGCTCCGGGCGGAACTCGGCGGCGCTTAGGGCCCCCCGCGCACCGGCGGCGCCGCCTCCCCGTGCCGTGCGGGCGACGCGGGCACCGCACGGGCAGAGCGGCGGCGCCGCCGGCTTTCAGCGCACGTCGACGAAGTCGCCCGCGGCTGCGGCCGTCCCCGAGGTGGACGAGCCGCCGAAGGACCAGCGCCAGTAGCCGTCCACCGTGGCCTTGACGGTGGTCTTCAGCGAGCCCGTGCTGCTGGTCGTGGCCGTCTTGACCGTGGAGTAGACGGAACTGCCCGCCTTGCGGAACTGCAGGCTGACCGACGTGCCCGCGTAACCGGTGTACGCGTGCTTCACCCAGTCCGCGCGCTTGAGGCTGCCGGTGACGGTGATCGTCCCGCCCTTCGTCACCGGTTCGGGCGAGGCGTTGACCGTGGCCTTGGCCCAGCGCTTGACCTTCACGGCGCCGGAAGCGGTGACGTGCTGCTCCGCCTTGAGCCCGCCGCCCGGCTTCCAGAGCTGCGTCAGGACGCCGATGTTCCAGGTGGTGGCGTCGTTGTTCGAGTCGAGGTCGTAGCGCGGGTCGATGTACAGGCTGCCCTCGCAGTCCGCGATCCGTGCGGTCGTCGGGTAGCAGGTGTAGATGCCGGTGCGCAGGCCGCCGTCGTCCAGCCCCTTGGCCACGGTCGTGCCGTGGTACAGGAACGGACGCGCGGACCACGCGGACCAGTCGGACGTGCTGTAGCCGGAGGGCAGGGTGACCCGGAAGGTGAGGGAGGGCCGCTTCACGTCCGAGGTGCCCACGACGACGGTCGCTCCGCCGTTGACGACCACCCGCGACACGGTGATGCCGGTTCCGGCGGCCTGCGCCGGGGGAGCCGCGAACGCCGAGAGGGCGAGTGCCCCCACGATCACGCCCGCGGCTCCGGTTCTGCCGCTTGTCTTCATTCGCACCTCATCGCTCATGGAAGGGGATCCGCCGCGCCGGTGATCACCTGGCGCGGGCGGTGCGGCAGAGTACCAACAGGGTGCCCCCGCCCCTCCCGAAGAGTGATCCCCACCGCCCCGCAGGCCGCCTCCGCCGTGCGCGGCATCCCCCACGTGACCGACCCCACCTCCCACTCCGGGGCATGTCCCGCGACAATGAGTGCGTGATCACTTCGCCCGCACGGAGCCCCCGCCGCACCGAGCACGCGCCGACGCCCTACGTCGACCTGACCCGGGCGGAGTGGAGCGCACTGCGCGACAAGACCCCGCTGCCGCTGAGCGCCGAGGAGGTCGAGAAGCTGCGGGGCCTCGGCGACGTCATCGACCTCGACGAGGTCCGGGACGTCTACCTGCCGCTCTCCCGGCTCCTCAACCTCTACGTCCAGGCGACCTCGGGCCTGCGCGGGGCGCTGAACACCTTCCTGGGTGACGCGGGCAACGGGCACGGGGCGCAGCGCGGGACCCCGTTCGTCATAGGGGTCGCAGGCAGTGTGGCCGTGGGCAAGTCCACCTCCGCCCGCATCCTGCAGGCGCTGCTGGCCCGCTGGCCGGAGCACCCCCGCGTGGAGCTGGTGACGACGGACGGCTTCCTGCTCCCGATGAAGGAGCTCCAGGCGCGGGGGCTGATGTCGCGCAAGGGCTTCCCGGAGTCGTACGACCGGCGGGCGCTGACCCGGTTCGTCGCCGACATCAAGGCCGGCAAGGACGAGGTGACGGCTCCCGTCTACTCCCACCTGATCTACGACATCGTGCCGGGTGAGCGGCTCACCGTCCGCCGCCCCGACATCCTGATCGTCGAGGGCCTGAACGTGCTGCAGCCGGCGCTGCCCGGCAAGGACGGCCGGACCAGGGTCGGGCTCGCCGACTACTTCGACTTCAGCGTGTACGTGGACGCGAAGGCCGAGGACATCGAGACCTGGTACCTGAACCGCTTCCGCAGGCTGCGCGAGACGGCGTTCCAGAACCCGTTCTCCTACTTCCGCAAGTACACCCAGGTCTCCGAGTCGGAGGCGCTGGACTACGCGCGCACCATGTGGCGGACCATCAACAAGCCGAATCTGCTGGAGAACGTGGCGCCCACCAGGGGCCGTGCCACCCTGGTGCTGCGCAAGGGTCCGGACCACAAGGTCCAGAAGCTCTCGCTGCGCAAGCTCTGACCACGGAAAGGGTGCGCCCGTGCTGCATCTGCGCCTCATCGTGCCCGCCGAACGCACCGACGAGGTGGTGCGGTTGCTGGAGCGGACGGTGGGCACCGCGCACCTCGCCGTGCTCGCCGGAGTCGCGCGCAGCCCGGCCGGCGATGTCGTCCTGTGCGACGTGGCGCGGGAGGCCGGTGACGAACTGATCGGCGAGCTGCGCCGGTTGGGCATCGACGACGCGGGATCGATCACCGTCGAGAACATGGACCTGACGCTGTCCAGGCACGCCGACGAGGCGGAGCGGGCGGCACCGGGCGAGGGCGCCGACGCGGTGCTCTGGGAAGAACTGAGCGAGGTGACCCACGAGGAGTCGACCTTCAGCGCGACCTACGTCGCCTTCCTCTCCCTGGCCACGATGCTCGCCGCCTGCGGGGTGGTCCTGGACAACGCGGTCCTCATCGTCGGGGCGATGGCGGTGGGGCCGGAGTTCGGCCCGCTGGCGGGTATCTCGACGGCGCTGGTGCAGCGGGCACCCCGGCTCGTCGGGCGGTCGCTGTGGGCCCTGATCGGCGGCTTCGCCGTGGCGATGGTCCTGACGGCGGGGTTCGCGTGGCTGATGGACGCGCTCGGGCTGTTCAGCGCCGACATGATCAGGGCGGAGAGGCCGAACACGGGGTTCATCTGGCACCCGGACTGGACGTCCTTCGTCGTCGCTCTCCTCGCGGGCATCGCGGGCACGCTCTCGCTGACGTCGGCGAAGTCCGGGGCGCTGATCGGTGTGGCCATCTCGGTGACGACGGTTCCGGCCGCGGCGAACGCCGCCGTCGCCTTCAGCTACCAGGACCTCGAACAGACCTGGGGGTCGTCGGCGCAGCTGCTGGCCAACCTCGGCGGCATCGTGCTCGCGGGCACGTGCACGCTGCTGGTCCAGCGGGCGCTGTGGGCCGCCCAACGCCGGACGGACCCGGCCGTGAGGCCGGTTCCTTCCGGAGACTGACGGCACGTCACGCGCGGGGGTACGCCACGACGCCTGCGGACGCCGGGCCGCGCCCGCGGGTGACGGACCGGCAGGGTGGCGGGCGCCGAAACTGCCGTACACCGCACAGGCGGGGGCGGTCCCGCCGGTGACACGATCCCGGCATGACCGACACCCCGGATGTGATCCCGCGCCGCCGCAGGAGGCGTGCCGCCCGGTACTCCGCAGTCCTCGTCGCGGCGGGGGCCGGCCTGGCCGCCGTGCGCCCGGCCTGCGGTGCCGGCTTCCCGGACCTGTGGTCGGCCGTGGGTCTGCTGCTCGCGCTGCTGGGTCTCGTGTGCCTGTACGCCGCCACCGCCCGGGTCACCGCCGACGACCACGGCCTGCGTTCCCGGACGCTGCTGCGCCGGCGGAGCATGCCGTGGTCCGATGTCGCCGAGCTGCGCGCCCGCGTCCAGCGCGGGCGGCACCAGGACATCCACCGCGTCGAGGTCCTGCTGCGCGACGGACGCACGCGACGGCTGCCTCTGACGCCCGACGGGTCCTCCGGGGGCCGGGCGGACTTCGACGCGGAGCTGTACGGGCTCCGTGCACTGCACCACCGTCATGGCGGCCCGGAGCCGGGTCGTGCCCCCGTCCTCTCGCACCGCACCGCCGGAGGCGGCTCGGCCGTGTCGTGGATCCTGTGCGTCCTGCTGCTCGCGGGCGCGGGCCTGGCGGCGTGGTTCGTGCCGGCCGCCGCCTCGACGAAGCAGGCGTGGACGTCGGCGGTCCCCTGCACCGCGGACACCCCCGCCACGGAGCGGGGCGACTGTCTGAGCACGCGCCGCGCGGTGATCTCGGGGACGGACGTCGGCATGGGCAGGCAGAGCAGTTGGCTGTACTTCGCCGACGGCGGTCCGTCGGAACGCCTCGGGGTCTCGCAGGAGGGCGCCCGGGGGTTCCACCCCGGAGACGGCGTCGAGCTGACGCTGTGGCGGGGGCGCGTGAGGGTGGTCGCCGGAGAGCACCACGTCTGGCGCGAGCACTTCCCAGGCGCGGGAGACGTGGCCGTCGTCGCGGCCGGCTGCGCCCTCGCCGCGGGCTACCCCGGTGCCCGGATCCTGCTGCGCAGGCGGAGCAGCCGCCGACTGGCCGCGGACGAGGTCGTCCCCTCCGCCCTGCCGTTCGCCGCGGCCCTCGCCGGTACGGCCGGGTGGCTGCTGCCGCTGTGCTACGTCCACCCGGCCGACCCGCTCGGCTCCCCCGTGGCCCTCGCGTGGACGGCCTCGGGCGTGGCCGCCACCCTGGGCATGCTCGCCTGGGCCTGGCGGGCCACCCGTGTCCGCACACCCGGGGACCCGGTGATGCCGGGGGACGCCGCGGCGCCCGGGGACGAGGCCTCTCCGGAGACGACGGAGCTGTTCCTGGCCGCCCGCTTCCTCGACGGGACCGACTACAACCCGGACTGCTTCGGCACCCACGTCGTCCTGGGGAGCGGCCCGCCCGCGGTGACACCCCATTCGGGTCCCGGCCGGTTCGCGGCCAGGCGGATCCCGGTGGAACGGCTCACCGTCACGAACGTACGGCGGGTCAGGGGCGGCGACGGCGACGGCGTCCACGGGAACTGGCACGTCGCCGAACTCGACGACGCGGGCACGCCGGTCCGCCTCGCCGCCGCCCCTGACGACCTGACCCGCATCCTCCGTGAGCTGCGACGCCGGACGGACCCGGCCGTGAGGCCGGGTCCGTCCGGGAGTTGAGAGGCCGTCCGGTACGGGTGTCCGTCCAGGAGCCGAGGGGCCGTCAGCCGAGTGCGGACTTCACGACGTCGGCCAGCCGGCCCGCCACCGCACGCGCCTGTTCGAGGTCGGCCGCCTCGACCATGACCCGTACGAGGGGCTCGGTGCCCGACTTGCGCAGGAGCACCCTTCCCGTGTCGCCCAATTCGCGCTCGGCCTCGGTGACCGCGGCGGCGAGCTCGGCCGAGGTGTCGACACGGGACTTGTCGACGTCCGGCACGTTGACGAGGACCTGCGGGAGGCGCTGCATCACGCCGGCCAGGTCGGCGAGCGTGCGCCCGGTCGCCGCGACCCTGGCCGCGAGCATCAGGCCGGTCAGGGTGCCGTCGCCGGTGGTGGCGTGGTCCAGGACGATGACGTGTCCGGACTGCTCGCCGCCGAGCGCGAAGCCCTCGGCCTTCATCGACTCCAGGACGTAGCGGTCGCCGACGGCGGTCTGGACGAGGTGGATGCCCTCGCGCTCCATGGCCATCTTGAAGCCGAGGTTCGACATGACCGTGCCGACGACGGTGTCCTTGCGCAGGTGTCCGGTCTCACGCATGGCGAGGGCGAGCACGGCCAGGATCTGGTCGCCGTCGATCTCCTCGCCCGCGGCGTCCACGGCCAGGCAGCGGTCGGCGTCGCCGTCGTGCGCGATGCCGAGGTCGGCGCCGTGCTCGACGACCGCGTTCCGCAGCAGGGACAGGTGGGTGGAGCCGCAGCCGTCGTTGATGTTGAGCCCGTCGGGCTCGGCACCGATGGTGACGACCTCGGCGCCGGCCCGGGCGAAGGCCTCGGGCGAGACGCGGGCGGCGGCGCCGTGCGCCTCGTCGAGGACGACCTTCAGTCCGTCGAGCCGGTTCGGCAGGACGCCGATGAGGTGGGCGACGTAGCGGTCGAAGCCCTCGGTGTAGTCGGTGACCCGGCCCACGCCCGCGCCGGTCGGGCGGTTCCACGGCTCACCGGTGCGGTGCTGCTCGTAGACCGTCTCGATGCGGTCCTCCAGCTCGTCGGCGAGCTTGTGACCGCCGCGGGCGAAGAACTTGATGCCGTTGTCCGGCATGGCGTTGTGGCTCGCGGAGAGCATGACACCGATGTCGGCCCCCAGGGAGCCGGTGAGGTAGGCCACGGCCGGGGTCGGCAGCACTCCGACCCGCAGCACGTCCACGCCCGCGCTGGCCAGGCCCGCCACGACGGCGGCCTCCAGGAACTCTCCGGACGCGCGGGGGTCGCGGCCCACCACGGCGGTCGGCCGATGCCCCTCGAAGGTCCCCGCCTCGGCCAGTACGTGCGCCGCCGCGACCGAGAGCCCGAGCGCGAGCTCGGCCGTCAGGTCCGCGTTGGCGACACCGCGTACGCCGTCCGTGCCGAAGAGTCGTCCCACTGTCGTCCTCCGAGGTGCTCCGAAACCGCAAAACCAAAGTAATCAAAACAGGGCATAGCGTGGCAAGGCGCAGCAAAGAAGGGCGCGCCCGAGGCTTCCGGCCCGATGAACATGCAAGCGTATGAAGCCGTTATACGCCCGCGAGGGCTGATAAACGAACGCCCCAGCAGCACAGGTGTGCCGCCGGGGCGAACGTGTAACGCGTGCGAGCAGGCGATTTAGCGCTTGCTGTACTGCGGAGCCTTACGGGCCTTCTTGAGACCGGCCTTCTTGCGCTCGACCGCACGGTCGTCGCGGGAGAGGAAGCCGGCCTTCTTCAGCGTGGCGCGGTTGTTGTCCACGTCCGCCTCGTTCAGCGCGCGGGCCACACCGAGGCGCAGGGCGCCGGCCTGACCCGAGACGCCGCCACCCGAGATGCGGGCGATGACGTCGTAGCGGCCGTCGAGCTCGAGCACCTTGAAGGGCTCGTTGACTTCCTGCTGGTGCACCTTGTTGGGGAAGTAGTCCTCAAGGGTGCGACCGTTGATCTTCCACTTGCCGGTGCCCGGAACGATCCGGACGCGGGCGATGGCGTTCTTGCGACGGCCAAGGCCGGCCGCGGGCTGCGGGTCGCCGAAGCGGCCCGCGAGCGACTCGGAGGTGTACTCACCCTCGACGGGGACCTCCGACTCGAAGGTGGTCACCTCGGCGAAGGTCTCTTCGCCCTCGGTGCCCGCTGCGTCGTCAGCGGTCGTCTCAACAGTGGTCTCGGCCACGATTCTCCTCAGATCTTTCTTTACGTCTTTGGGGGGAGGCCGGAACTACTGCGCGACCTGGGTGATCTCGTACGGGACCGGCTGCTGCGCAGCGTGCGGGTGCTGGTCGCCCGCGTAGACCTTCAGCTTGGAGATCATCTGACGACCCAGGGTGTTCTTGGGGATCATGCCCTTGATGGCCTTCTCGATGGCCTTCTCGGGGTTCTTGGCGAGAAGCTCGTCGTAACGAACCGAACGCAGACCGCCCGGGAAGCCGGAGTGGCGGTACGCCATCTTCTGGGTCTTCTTGTTGCCGGAGAGGTGGACCTTCTCGGCGTTGATGATGATGACGAAGTCGCCCATGTCCATGTGGGGGGCGTAGATCGCCTTGTGCTTGCCTCGCAGGAGGTTCGCAGCCGTGGTGGCCAGGCGGCCGAGGACGATGTCCTCGGCGTCGATGATGTGCCACTGGCGAGTGACATCGCCGGGCTTGGGGCTGTACGTACGCACGTCGTAGCCTTCGCTTCTTCAGTGGATGAGGTCCAGACACATGGCACCTGAAGCGATATGCAGCTGGGGCTCACAAGGCCGGGACACCGCCCGTATGCGAACCACTGGTAACTGCTCCAGAGAACCTACGCATGGCCCTTCGCGTGAGAACGACGAAGCCAATACGTATAACAACCATTGACAGTACCCGCCCCGGCCCGGACGGGTCAAAACGCGTCAGCCCCACCGCCCCTAACGGGCCCGTTCCACCCGGCGCTCGTCCCAGACCGGTTCCGTGGTCTCCCGCACCACCCCGTCCGAGCCGAAGACCAGGTACCGGTCGAAGGACTTCGCGAACCAGCGGTCGTGCGTGACGGCCATCACCGTGCCGTCGTACACCTCAAGACCGTCCTGGAGTGCCTCGGCGGACTCCAGGTCCAGGTTGTCCGTCGGCTCGTCCAGCAGCAGCGCGGTCGTGCCGGCCAGCTCCAGGAGCAGGATCTGGAAGCGCGCCTGCTGTCCGCCGGACAGCCTCTCGAAGGCCTGGTCGCCCTGGCGCTCCAGCTCGTAGCGCCGCAGCACCGACATCGCGGCCCCGCGGTCCTTGGCGTGCTCCGACCACAGGATCTCGACCAGGGTCTTGCCGAGCAGCTCCGGGTGGGCGTGGGTCTGGGCGAAGTGACCGGCCACGACGCGCGCCCCGAGCTTCCACTCGCCGGTGTGCGCCACCTGCTCCCCCGCGAGCAGCCGCAGGAAGTGCGACTTCCCCGACCCGTTGGAGCCGAGCACGGCCACCCGCTCGCCGTAGTAGATCTCCAGGTCGAAGGGCTTCATCAGGCCGGTCAGCTCCAGGCCGGTGCACGTCACCGCCCGCACCCCGGTCCGCCCGCCGCGCAGCCGCATCCTGATGTCCTGCTCGCGCGGCGGCTCCGGCGGCGGGCCCGCCTCCTCGAACTTCTTGAAGCGGGTCTGCATCGCGTGGTAGCGGTTCGCCATGTCGGGGCTGTTCGCCGCCTGCTGCCGCATCCGCAGGACGAGCGCCTTCAGCCGGGCGTGCTCCTCCTCCCAGCGGCGCAGCAGCTCCTCGAAGCGCGCGAACCGCTCCTTGCGGGCCTGGTGGTAGGTGCCGAACCCGCCGCCGTGCACCCACACGTCCGAGCCGGCCGCGCTGGGCTCCACGCTGACGATCTTCTCGGCGGCCCTGGAGAGGAGTTCCCGGTCGTGGGACACGAAGAGGACCGTCTTGCGGGTCTCCTTCAGCTTCTCCTCCAGCCACCGCTTGCCGGGCACGTCCAGGTAGTTGTCCGGCTCGTCCAGGAGCAGCACCTCGTCGGGGCCCCGCAGCAGCGCCTCCAGGACCAGGCGCTTCTGCTCGCCGCCGCTGAGCGTGCGCACCTCGCGCCACTGCGCCTTCTCGTACGGCACGCCGAGCGCGGCCATGGTGCACATGTCCCACAGCGTCTCGGCCTCGTAGCCGCGCGCCTCCGCCCAGTCGCTCAGTGCCTGCGCGTACGCCATCTGCGCGGCCTCGTCGTCCACCGCGAGGATGCGCTCCTCGGCGGCGTCGACGGCCTTCGCCGCCTCCCTGATCCGCGGCTGGGCCACGGACACCAGCAGGTCGCGGACGGTGCGCTCGTCGCGGACGGCCCCGACGAACTGGGCCATCACGCCGAGCCCGCCGCTCACCGAGACCGAGCCTCCGTGCGGCTGGATCTCCCCGGCGAGCAGCCGCAGGAGCGTCGTCTTGCCGGCCCCGTTCGCTCCGACCAGGGCGACGACCGCGCCGTCGGCCACCCGGAACGAGGCGTCGCCGAGCAGCACCCGCCCGTCCGGTAGGTAGTACTCCAGGTGGCCCGCTTCAAGATGTCCCATGCGCATCATTGTCACGGCCCGAGAACCGTTGGCCCAACCGGATTAGGGGCGGTCTAGGATTCGCCGCATGAGCTTTGGGCAAGGGGGGCCCTCCTGGGGGCCGGGAGACAGCCGGACTCCGGACTGGGCGGCGCTCGCCGAGGCGTCCGAGGCACGCGGCAGACGCAGGAAGTGGCTGCTGATCGGCGGGGGCGCGCTGGCCACCGCGGCGGTCGCCGCGATCGTGGCCACGGCCGTCATCACGACCAGCGGCAAGGGCGGCACGTCCGGCTCGGACAAGAACGCGAGCGAGCTGCCCGCCCCCGAGGACCTGCCCCCGGAGAGCGCCGCGCCCCAGCCGTCCTTCTCCTCGGTGGCGCCGCCGCCCCCGCCGGACCCGAAGGACTTCATAGCCGACGAGAAGAAGGACAGGGCGCCCGTCACCGTCGACGCCTTCTTCCCCGGCAGGAGGCTGACCATGGGCGACCGCGTCTATGCCAAGGGCGCCACCGCCCGGACGACGGACTGCGCGGCCACGACCCAGGGCGCCCTGGGCTCGATCCTCGCCGCGCACGGGTGCGACCAGGTCATCCGTGCCACGTACAGCAGGAGCGGGGTCGCGGTCACCGTCGGCGTCGCCGTCTTCGCCACCGAGGCGCAGGCCGGGAAGGCGGCCCGGCAGGCGTCCGGCGGCCTAGCGTCCCTCAGCGGGTCGGGGGTCCCGACGTTCTGCCGGGGCGGGTCGGTATGCCGGCGCACCGCCAACTCCTACGGGCGCTACGCCTACTTCACCGTCGGCGGCTTCACCAGCGGGAAGAACGTCACCACGGCGGACAAGAACGTGTACGCGGTCGGCGACGACCTCACCGACTTCACCTTCCGCCAGATCCGGCACCGCGGCGAGGTCCAGGCGTCGGCGGCGGCCGCGCCGGTCACCTGACAGCCGGCCGCCGCTCCACGCACCCCTCCCGTCCCTCCCCTCCACCGAGGAACCGCCGCCGTGCGTCTGTCCGCCTTCCTCACCATCCCGCGCGTCCTGCGCCACAGCGACGCCATAGGGGCCGACCTGCCCCCGGACGAGGCGGTGGTGGTCGACGCGCCCGACCCTTCGTTGCGGGTGGCGCTCGCCGCCGCGTCGGCCGGTGACCACGGACCGGCCGCCGAGCTGCTCGCCGCCACCCGCGAGCACGCGCAGTGGGAACACAGGGACGCCTGCGTCTCCCGGCTGGCACGGGCGTCGCTGCACCATCCGGGCTGGCTGGACGCCTGGCTGGAGGAGTCGCCGGAGGACCCCGACGCCGTGCTGGTCAAGGCGGACCAGTACGTCCACCAGGCGTGGCAGATACGCACGGGCGCCCGGGCCAGGCACGTGGAGGCCGACCAGTTCCGGGCGTTCCACGCGGTGCTGCGGGACGCGGTCCCGGTGATCTCCGCCGCCGCCGAGCTCAACCCCGACGATCCGGTGCCGTGGCGCATCGCGCTGACCCAGGCCCGGGGCATCCAGGCGCCGCGGGAGGTCTTCGACTCCTACCTGGCCGAGGCCGCGGACCGCGATCCGCACCACGAGGGCTGTCACGTCCAGGCCCTGCAGTACCTCTGCGCCAAGTGGTACGGCTCCCACGAGGACATGTTCGACTTCGCCGAGCGGGCCGCCGGCCAGGCGCCGCCGGGCTCCCGGCTGCACGCGCTGCCCCTCCAGGCAGTCGTGGAGTACCTGATCGCCGACGGCGCGGCCGAGGGCCCCGGCCCGTACGCGCAGCGGGCCGAGGCGGCGGTGAGCCGTGCCCAGGCCCTCTCGGAGAGCTACGCGCCGGGGGACCGCGAGGCGGCCGGCTTCCGCAACCACCTCGCCCTGGTCCTGTGGTCGACGAACCGCTACGAGGAGGCCCTCGACGCCTTCCGCGGCATAGGGGTGCACGCCACCACTTTCCCCTGGACCTACTTCGGCGACGCCCGGGACGAGTTCCTGGAGGCCCGCTCGGACACCCGGGTCGAGCTGGCGATGAAGGTCCCCTTCTTCCGCAGGCCGCCAGGCCCTCCTGCGGCCGGGGCACCCGACTGGGAGCGCGCACTCGCGCCCCGTTCCGTCGCCATCGCCTCCACCGGCCCCACCGAGCTCGCCCAGGCGGCTCTGATCTGCGGCCACAGCCTGCGCACTGCCCCGGCCGGCGACCGTCACACGTACGTCGAGATCGTCCCGGACCCGGTCCGCGGCAAGCGGGCCGGGCTGCTCCCCCACGATCCGCTGACCTCGGCGGCCGACAACTTCACGACGGCCGAGGACTGGCCCGCCCTCGTCCTGCACCGCACCCCGGAGCGCAGCAGCTTCACCCTCCTGCACCGGGGCAGGCAGGTGGCGCACCACGTCTGGGAGACCGCCGCCCCGGCCGCCGACCACACCGAGGCGAGCGCGACCGCCGCCGCGCTCGCCCGCGTCTACGGGCTCACCGACCCGCGCCCCCTCGCCCACGTCCTGCGGGCCACCGGCGACCCCGCCCGTCACCAGGGCGAACTCGTCGCCGCTCTGGGCCTCCCCCCGCTGCCGCCGGGCTACGGCGGTGACCAGGAGATCCTGGCCCGCCTGCCGGGCGCCCGTGTGCTGGCCCGGCGGGGATTCCTCGCGGGGATGCGCGACACCATGACCACGAAGGACGGTGTGCACCCGGAGGCGGCCGCCTCCGACGAGCCGCACCCGGCGGGCTGGTGGGTCCTGCGCACGGCGGGCCTGCTGTTCTTCACGGCCGCCGCCGTCTACGCCTGGTGGACCCCGGACATCGGCTGGTTCCGCTCCACGGTGTCCAGTGCGCTCGCCGCGTACTTCGCGGCCGGACTGGTCCGCGCCCTGCGCCGCAGGCCGGTCAGCAGCAGCCGGCCCCCGGCAGCGTCCTGACGTTCCTGGCCTCCAGGGCCCTCGCCGCCAGCTGGCCGTCGGCCGGATAGGCCACTTCCTCCAGCGTCAGTCCGTGCGGCCGCACGACGTGCACGGCGGGGTCCCGGACCTTCGCCGCGAGCACCTCGGCCGGCCACCGCGCGGGCCGGCGCCCGTCCCCCACGAACAGGGCGGCGCCGATCAGCGCCCGCACCATGTTGTGGCAGAAGGCGTCGGCCTGCACCGTCGCCGTCAGCACACCCGACTCCGCGTCCCGCACCCAGTGCAGTTTCTGCAGCGTGCGGATGGTCGTGGCGCCCTCGCGCTTCTTGCAGTACGCGGCGAAGTCGTGCTCGCCCACCATCAGGGCCGCCGCCTCGTTCATCGCGTCCAGGTCCAGCGGACGGTCGTGCCACAGCACATGGCCGCGCGTGAGCGGGTCCACCCCGCCCGGCCGGTCCCCCACCCGGTAGGCGTAGCGGCGCCACAGCGCGGAGAAGCGTGCGTTGAACCCTGCGGGGGCCTCGGCCGCCCGCCAGATCCGCACGTCGAGCGGGAGGCGTCCCGCCATGCGCCGCAGCAGCTTCTCCCGGTGCTCCTCCCACACCGCCGCCGGGAGGTCGACGTGCGCGACCTGTCCGCGCGCGTGCACCCCGGCGTCCGTCCGCCCCGCGACCGTCAGGTCGTACGTCACCGACGACCGCGTCACGGTGCGCAGCGCGTCCTCGATCTCGCCCTGCACGGTGCGTCTGCTGGTCTGCTTCGCCCAGCCGGAGAAGTCCTTCCCGTCGTACGAAAGGTCCAGCCGTACCCGTACGGAACCGGGCTCTGCCTCGTCACTCACCTGCGCATCCTCTCAAAGCAGAACGGGCCCGCACCGCCCCGAAGGGTGGTGCGGGCCCGTTCCAGGGGTCTCAGGACGCTCAGGCGTCCTTGGAGTCCTCGGCAGCGGCCTCGGCCGGCTTGGCGTCCTCGACGGTCTCGGCCGGAGCCTCGTCCTTCTTGAGGGCGTCCTCCTTGACCGCGCGCTTCGTCGCGGCCTCGGCCTCACCGGTGGCCTGCTGGGCCACGGTCAGGGCCTCGACCAGCTCGATGACGGCCATCGGGGCGTTGTCGCCACGACGGTTGCCGATCTTGGTGATGCGGGTGTAACCACCGGGGCGGTTCTCGTACCGCGGGGCGATCTCGGTGAAGAGCGTGTGCACGATGCCCTTGTCCGTGATCGACTGCAGCACCAGGCGACGGTTGTGGATGTCGCCCTTCTTCGCCTTGGTGATGAAACGCTCGGCGACCGGACGCAGGCGGCGGGCCTTTGCCTCGGTCGTGGTGATGCGGCCGTGCTCGAACAGCGACTTCGCGAGGTTGATGAGAAGAAGCTTCTCGTGCGCAGCGCTGCCGCCCAGACGGGCACCCTTGGCGGGCTGAGGCATGGTTTTTCTCCTTGTGTGCTGCACCGGCCGTATCAGGTACCGGTGTCAGTTCCCGTGAGGCGGACGCCCCGCGGAAGTTCCTGTCCGGCCGCGGCGCGTCGCGCCGGCGGACGGCTCGGGGGCCCGGGGCCCCCGGTCCGGCGAGGGGCACCCGGACAACCGGGCACCCTGCCGGGGGTGGATCAGTACTGCTCGGTCTCCACGAAACCGGCGTCCGCGTCGTCGTCGGCACCGAAGGCGTCGGCGGCGGCGGTCGGGTCGAAGCCGGGAGGCGAGTCCTTGAGCGCGAGGCCCATACCGGCCAGCTTCGCCTTGACCTCGTCGATCGACTTGGCGCCGAAGTTGCGGATGTCGAGCAGGTCCGCCTCGGAGCGGGCCACGAGCTCACCCACGGAGTGGATGCCCTCGCGCTTGAGGCAGTTGTACGAACGGACCGTGAGCTCGAGCTCCTCGATCGGCAGCGCCAGATCGGCGGCGAGCGCGGCGTCCGTCGGGGACGGGCCCATGTCGATGCCCTCGGCGTCGATGTTGAGCTCGCGCGCCAGACCGAACAGCTCGACCAGGGTCTTGCCGGCCGACGCCATGGCGTCACGGGGACGCATGGCCTGCTTGGTCTCGACGTCGACGATCAGCTTGTCGAAGTCGGTGCGCTGCTCGACACGGGTCGCCTCGACCTTGTACGTGACCTTGAGCACCGGCGAGTAGATGGAGTCGACCGGGATACGGCCGATCTCCTGGCCCACCTGCTTGTTCTGGACGGCCGAGACGTAGCCGCGACCGCGCTCGACGGTCAGCTCCATCTCCAGCTTGCCCTTGCCGTTCAGCGTGGCCATGACGAGGTCCGGGTTGTGCACCTCGACACCGGCCGGCGGGGCGATGTCGGCGGCGGTGACCAGGCCGGGACCCTGCTTGCGCAGGTACATCACGACCGGCTCGTCGTGCTCCGAGGAGACGACCAGCTGCTTGATGTTGAGGATGAGGTCGGTGACGTCCTCCTTGACGCCCGGCACGGTGGTGAACTCGTGCAGGACACCGTCGATCCGGATGCTGGTGACAGCGGCACCGGGGATCGAGGAGAGGAGCGTGCGACGCAGGGAGTTGCCGAGGGTGTAACCGAAGCCCGGCTCCAGCGGCTCGATCACGAACCGGGAGCGGAACTCGTCGACGACCTCTTCGGTCAGCGACGGACGCTGAGCGATAAGCATGTGGTGATCCTTCAGTCGTGGGCACCCACTATTTGATGCCCGACAGATGAAACAAGGGTACGGGCGGCACACCCCCGAAGAGGTATGCCGCCCGGACCCACGCTACTGACGCACGGCCGTCACCGGCCGTAGCGGGTCAGACGCGGCGACGCTTCGGCGGACGGCAGCCGTTGTGCGGCGTCGGGGTGACGTCCTGGATCGAACCGACCTCGAGGCCCGTGGCCTGGAGGGAGCGGATCGCGGTCTCACGGCCGGAGCCGGGACCCTTGACGAAGACGTCGACCTTGCGCATGCCGTGCTCCTGCGCGCGGCGGGCGGCCGACTCGGCGGCCATCTGCGCGGCGAAGGGGGTGGACTTGCGCGAGCCCTTGAAGCCGACGTGGCCGGCGGAGGCCCAGGAGATCACGTTGCCCGAGGGGTCCGTGATCGAGACGATGGTGTTGTTGAACGTGCTCTTGATGTGGGCGTGCCCGTGAGCGACGTTCTTCTTTTCCTTGCGACGCACCTTCTTGGCTG
Source organism: Streptomyces sp. NBC_00178 (assembly GCF_036206005.1). Classification (NCBI taxonomy): domain Bacteria; kingdom Bacillati; phylum Actinomycetota; class Actinomycetes; order Kitasatosporales; family Streptomycetaceae; genus Streptomyces; species Streptomyces sp. NBC_00178. Next base: position 4,423,855 of record NZ_CP108143.1, on the reverse strand, counting down.
CGCCCTGACGACCCTTGGGGGGCATGTCTTGACTCCAGATGGAGAGGGGAGGTGATCGGTCCTACAGCGAAGACCGCTGGTTGCTGCGGCGTCCGGTGACCCGGAGCCCCGCAGTGCGTCCGCTGAGGACTACTTCTTGCCCGGCTTCTTCTTACCGGCGATGGCGCGACGCGGGCCCTTACGGGTACGCGCGTTGGTGCTGGTGCGCTGACCGTGGACCGGCAGACCGCGACGGTGCCGGATGCCCTGGTAGCAGCCGATCTCGATCTTGCGGCGGATGTCGCCCTGGATCTCGCGGCGAAGGTCACCCTCGGTGCGGAGGTTGGCGTCCACGTACTCGCGGATCTTGACCAGGTCCTCTTCGGCCAGGTCGCGAACGCGGGTGTTGGGGTTCACGCCGGTGGTGGCGAGGATCTCCTTGGACCGGGTGCGCCCGATACCGAAGACGTAGGTGAGGGCAACCTCCACGCGCTTTTCGCGCGGGATGTCAACACCTGAAACGCGTGCCATTCAATGGCTCCAGTTGTCATGTCGGGGGTCTACCGCAGTGCCACTCCCGAACGCCGACCCCGCCCGTGTGGGAAGGGGTGGTACGCCCGGGTCCCCGGCCCCCGCCGGAGGTGTCGTCAGCCGAAGCTTGGACGGGCTCTGCGTATGTACGTTTACGTGCGTCGCGCGAAGAGCTGCGAGATGCAGGTGGTCGTGCGTCAGCCCTGGCGCTGCTTGTGGCGCAGGTTGTCGCAGATGACCATGACCCGGCCGTGACGGCGGATCACCTTGCACTTGTCGCAGATCTTCTTGACGCTCGGCTTGACCTTCATGGGATGTCAGGTTCTCCGGGTCAGTGCCCACACCGCGCCGAAGCGGGGTGGAGACAAGATCTACTTGTAGCGGTAGACGATCCGGCCACGCGTCAGGTCGTACGGAGAAAGCTCCACGACGACCCGGTCATCCGGGAGGATGCGGATGTAGTGCATCCGCATCTTGCCGCTGATGTGCGCGAGGACCTTGTGACCGTTCTGGAGTTCCACCTTGAACATGGCGTTCGGGAGGGACTCGATCACGGTGCCCTCAATTTCGATGGCACCTTGCTTCTTGGCCACGCTTCGCCCTTCGAATCGGCTACCTTGATCGACTCTCCACACTCGTGTGCAGACATACGGGCACACTGATGCACGAGAGCCGACGAGTCAGTCTACGTCAGCGGACTCCAAAAGACGAATCCGTCAAGTTTGCCCACTTCCCCTGATCCTTAGACACGGATCAGCCGGACAGTCCTGCGGGCGGCCTCCCGCGAGCCCGGCCGGCCCAGCGGGCCCGGCGCCGCCTCCACGCCGCCGTCTCCCCCACGCACGCCTCGCGGGCTCGGCGCCGGGGCGCCTCACCGGCTTCGGTCCGCGGTGCCGGCCTCCGCCCGGTCGAACCGGTCAGCCCAGCGGGTCCGGCGCCGCCTCCACGCCGTACTGGGCCAGCTTCTCGCGGCCGCAGTCGGGGGCGGTCAGCACCAGCGGGCCCTGCTCGGTGAGCGCGATCGAGTGCTCCCAGTGCGAGGACCAGGTCCCGTCGGTCGTGAGGACCGTCCACTCGTCGGCGAGGACCTTCGTCTGCGGCGTCCCCAGGGACACCATGGGCTCGATGGCCAGGCACACGCCCGGGACGAGCTTGATGCCCTTGCCGCGCTTGCGCGAGACGTAGTTCAGCAGGTGCGGGTCCATGTGCATCTCGGTGCCGATGCCGTGCCCGCCGTAGTCCTCGATGATCCCGTACTTGCCGGTCGCCGGGCGGGGCTGGCGGCGGATGTAGGACTCGATGGCCTTCGAGATGTCGACGAGGCGGTTGTTCGCCTTCATCGCGGCGATCCCGGCCCACATGGACTCCTCGGTCACCCGGGAGAGCTCGACCAGCTCCGGGGCGTGACCGGTGCCCACGAAGGCGGTGTAGGCCGCGTCGCCGTGCCAGCCGTCGATGATCGCGCCGGCGTCGATCGAGATGATGTCGCCGTCCTTGAGGACGGTCTTCTCGTCCGGGATGCCGTGGACGACGACCTCGTTGACCGAGGTGCAGATCGTCGCGGGGAATCCGCCGTACCCGAGGAAGTTCGACTTGGCGCCGTGGTCCGCGATCACCTTGCGCGCGACCTCGTCGAGGTCCTTCGTGCTGGCACCCGGCACGGCCGCCTCGCGGGTGGCGGCGTGAATGGCAGCGACCACGAGGCCCGCCTCGCGCATCTTCGCGATCTGCTCGGGGGTCTTGATCTGCACCATTGCTGGGCGCCTTTCTGCCTGCGGAGGGAACGGCCGATGCCGTACTCCACGATACGGCGCAAACAGTCGGCCGCGGCGCCCGAGGGGCGTCGCGGCCGACTGCACTGGTGGAACGGGGGTGGAACTCAGCCCTCGGACTTCTCGAGGGCCTTCATCGCCCGGTCGGTCACCTCGGTGACCTTGCCGAGCGCCGAGATCGTCACGACCAGTCCCTGGGACCGGTAGTAGTCGATGATCGGCTCGGTCTGCGTGTGGTAGACCTCGAGACGCGTGCGCACGGTCTCCTCGGTGTCGTCGTCCCGCTGGTACAGCTCGCCGCCGCAGGCGTCGCAGACGCCCTCGGTCTTCGGCGGGTTGTACGTCGCGTGGAAGACGTGAGCGCTGTCGTTGCGGCAGATGCGGCGGCCGGCGATGCGCTTGACCACCTCGTCCTCGGGAACTTCGAGGTCGAGAACCGCGTCCAGCTTGACGCCCTCGTCGTGAAGCATCTCGTCCAGCGCGACGGCCTGGCCCACATTGCGCGGGAAGCCGTCCAGCAGGAAGCCGTTCTCGGCGTCCGACTGGGACATACGGTCCTTGGCCATGGCGATGGTGACTTCGTCCGGCACCAGCTGACCTGCGTCCATGAAGGCGCGGGCCTGCTTGCCAAGGTCGGTGCCCTGGCTGATGTTGGCGCGGAAGAGGTCGCCCGTGGAGATGTGCGGAATCGAAAGATTCTTGGCAAGGAACGCAGCCTGCGTTCCCTTGCCGGCACCGGGCGGCCCGACGAGGACGATTCGCATCAGCGGAGGAACCCTTCGTAATTGCGCTGCTGGAGCTGACTCTCGATCTGCTTCACGGTCTCCAGACCCACACCCACGATGATCAGGATGCTTGTCCCGCCGAACGGGAAGTTCTGGTTGGCACCGCCGAAGCCTGCCAACGCCATTGTCGGCACCAGAGCGATGAGGCCCAGGTACAGCGAGCCCGGCCAAGTGATCCGGTTGAGCACGTAGCTCAGATACTCGGCAGTAGGTCGACCTGCCCGGATACCCGGGATGAAGCCACCATACTTCTTCATGTTGTCCGCGACTTCCTCGGGGTTGAACGAGATCGCCACGTAGAAGAAGGCGAAGAACACGATCAGGAGGAAGTACGTCGCGATGTAGTACGGGTGGTCGCCCTTGACGAAGTGAGCCTGAATCCAGGTCGCCCAGCCCGAGGTGGAGTTGGAGAACTGAACGATTAGAGCAGGGATGTAGAGCAGCGAAGAAGCGAAGATGACGGGAATCACACCCGCCTGGTTCACCTTGAGCGGGATGTACGTGGACGTACCGCCGTACGAACGGCGCCCGATCATGCGCTTCGCGTACTGCACGGGAACCCGGCGCTGTGCCTGCTCGACGAAGACGACGAGCCCGACCATCACGAAGCCGATGACGATGACCGTGATGAACTCGATCCAGCCGTCGGCCAGCTTGCCGCTCTGCTTGATGGCCCACAGGGCGCCGGGGAAGCTGGCGGCGATCGAGATGAACATGAGGATCGACATGCCGTTGCCGATGCCGCGGTCGGTGATGAGCTCACCGAGCCACATGACGGCGGCGGTACCCGCGGTCATGGTGATGACCATGACGACGGTCGTGAAGATCGACTGGTTCGGGACGATCTGGTCGGCCACGGGGCAGCCGCTGAAGAGCGCGCCGCTACGGGCGGTTGCCACCAGTCCGGTGCCCTGGAGGATGGCCAGCGCGACGGTCAGATAACGCGTGTACTGCGTGATCTTGGCCGTGCCCGACTGCCCCTCCTTCTTGAGGGCCTCGAGCCGGGGGATGACGACGGTCAGCAGCTGAAGAATGATGCTGGCCGTGATGTACGGCATGATTCCGAGCGCGAAGATCGTGATCTGCAGCAGTGCACCACCGCTGAACATGTTCACCAGACCGAAGAGGCTGTTGTTGCCCTTGCTGGCCTGATCAACACAAATCTGGACGTTCTCATAGCTCACCCCCGGTACGGGAATGTGCGCCCCGAGACGGTAGAGCACGATGATGCCGAGCGTGAAGAGCAGCTTCTTGCGCAGGTCGGGCGTCTTGAACGCCCGGGCGAACGCGGTGAGCACGGTGCCTCCTGCGACCCCCCGCGCAGAGCGTAGAGGTGACGGTCTTGAGGATCGACGAATAAGAAACAGTGAGAGAACCCCGGGCGTTCGCCCAGGACTTACCACAGCAGTGGACGCCACCTTACCGGCGGACATGCCCCCCTAGGAACGACCAACCGGGGATGCCCCATATGAGAGGCATCCCCGGTCGGATGTTCAGACCACCGTCTTGTCCGTGTTGTCTCAGACGAGTTCGGTGACGGTGCCGCCGGCGGCGGCAATCTTCTCCTTGGCGGAGCCGGAGACGGCGTCAACCGAAACCTGCAGCGCCACGGAGATCTCGCCCTGTCCGAGGACCTTGACGAGGTGGTTGTTGCGCACGGCACCCTTGGCGACCAGGTCGGCCACCGTGACCTCTCCACCCTCGGGGTAGAGCGTCGCGAGCTTGTCCAGGTTCACGACCTGGTACTCCGTGCGGAACGGGTTCTTGAAGCCCTTGAGCTTCGGGAGACGCATGTGGAGGGGCATCTGGCCACCCTCGAAGCGCTCCGGAACCTGGTAACGAGCCTTCGTACCCTTGGTACCACGGCCTGCGGTCTTACCCTTGGACGCCTCACCACGACCCACACGGGTCTTGGCGGTCTTGGCGCCCGGGGCAGGCCGGAGGTTGTGGGCCTTCAGCGGGCTGTTCTCCGCCATGTCAGTCAACCTCCTCAACCGTCACGAGGTGGCGGACGGTGTGCACCATTCCGCGGAACTCGGGGCGGTCCTCCTTGACAACCACGTCGTGCAGGCGCTTGAGCCCGAGCGAACGCAGGGTGTCGCGGTGGTTCTGCTTGCTGCCGATGTACGACTTCGTCTGCGTGATCTTGAGGCGAGCCATTACGCACCCGCTCCCGCACGCGCACGAAGCAGAGCCGCGGGGGCGACGTCCTCGAGGGGCAGACCGCGGCGGGCCGCGATCTCCTCGGGACGCTGCAGGCCCTGGAGGGCCGCCACGGTCGCGTGCACGATGTTGATCGGGTTCGAAGAACCGAGCGACTTCGACAGGATGTCGTGGACGCCGGCGCACTCGAGAACCGCGCGCACCGGGCCACCGGCGATCACACCGGTACCGGGGGAAGCAGGCTTGAGCAGGACGACGCCCGCAGCCTTCTCGCCCTGGATCGGGTGAGGGATGGTGCCCTGGATACGCGGGACCTTGAAGAAGCTCTTCTTGGCCTCTTCGACGCCCTTGGCGATGGCCGCGGGAACTTCCTTGGCCTTGCCGTATCCGACACCGACGGTGCCGTCACCATCGCCCACCACGACCAGCGCGGTGAAGCTGAAGCGACGACCACCCTTCACAACCTTGGCGACGCGGTTGATCGCGACGACACGCTCGACGTACGCGGTCTTCTCGGCGGCAGCGCCACCGTCACGGCCCTTCCGGTCCCGCCGCTCGCCGCCACCGGCACCGCTTCCGCGGCGCTGGGGTCCAGCCATTGGATTTACCTCTCTCTGTTACGTCCGCTGTGCGTAGGAACCGGGGCTTAGAACTTCAGCCCGGCTTCACGGGCGGCGTCAGCCAGAGCGGCAATCCGCCCGGCGTACTGGTTACCACCGCGGTCAAACACGACGGCCTCGACGCCTGCGGCCTTGGCACGCTCGGCGACAAGTGCGCCGACCTGCTTGGCCAGGGTGCTCTTGTCACCCTCGCCGCCGCGGATGGAAGCGTCCAGGGTCGACGCCGACGCGAGCGTGTGGCCCGCGATGTCGTCGATGACCTGAGCCACCATGTGGCGGTTGGAACGCGTCACAACCAGGCGCGGCCGCTCCGGCGAACCGGAGATGTGCTTGCGCACGCGGATGTGGCGGCGCTTGAGGGCGGCACGCTTGTAGGCGTCGCCCTTGGCGATCTTTACACCGTATGCCATGGCTTACTTACCCGCCTTTCCGACCTTGCGGCGGATAACCTCGCCGGCGTACTTGACGCCCTTGGCCTTGTACGGGTCGGGCTTCCGCAGCTTGCGGATCTTCGCCGAGACCTCGCCGACCTTCTGCTTGTCGATGCCCTCGACACTGAACTTCGTGGGCGACTCGACCTTGAAGGTGATGCCCTCGGGGGCCTCGATGAGGATCGGGTGGCTGTAGCCCAGGGCGAACTCCAGGTTGGAGCCCTTCGCCTGGACGCGGTAACCGACACCGCTGATCTCGAGCGCCTTGCTGTATCCCGCGGTCACGCCGGTGATCATGTTCGCCACCAGCGTGCGGGACAGGCCGTGGAGGGCCTTGTTCTGACGCTCGTCGTTCGGGCGGACGACGTTGAGCACGCCGTCCTCACCCTTGGTGACCTCGATCGGCGCTGCGACGGTGTGCGAGAGGGAACCCTTCGGGCCCTTCACCGCGACCGTGCGGCCATCGATGGTGACGTCCACACCGGCGGGAACCTGGATGGGGAGCTTGCCGATTCGCGACATGAGCTTTTCCTCCGTTCCCGACTACCAGACGTAGGCGAGGACTTCCCCACCTACGCCCTTCTTGCTGGCCTGCTGGCCGGTCAGGAGACCGTGGGACGTGGAGATGATCGCCACGCCCAGGCCGCCCAGAACCTTCGGCAGATTGGTGGACTTTGCGTATACACGCAGACCCGGCTTCGAAATGCGCTTGATGCCGGCGATCGAACGCTCGCGGTTGGGCCCGAACTTCAGCTCGAGGACGAGGTTCTTGCCGACCTCGGCGTCCTCGACCTTCCAGCCGGTGATGAAGCCCTCCTGCTGGAGGATCTCCGCGATGTGCGACTTGATCTTGCTGTGCGGCATGGCGACATCGTCGTGATACGCCGAGTTCGCGTTACGCAGACGCGTGAGCATGTCTGCGATGGGATCAGTCATGGTCATGAGTTGGCCTTCGGCCTCTCTCGCCGGGGTTTCCTGTATGCGCCATCCCTCTCCCCACTCTGTGGCGGGACGGGTGCGGTGCGGGGACCTACGGCGTAGTAAGTCGGTCAGGGCGGCAGGCGCCCAACCCTTCAAGCCTACGGCATGAAAAGCGGGGCTCCTGCCGACCAGATACTTACCGAGAGCTTTCTGGTCCTCCCAAGCCCCTAGGGGCGAAGGAGAGTTACCAGGAGCTCTTGGTCACGCCCGGCAGCTCGCCACGGTGAGCCATCTCACGAAGGCACACGCGGCACAGGCCGAACTTGCGGTAAACGGAGTGGGGCCGGCCGCAGCGCTGGCAGCGGGTGTACCCGCGCACGCCGAACTTCGGCTTACGGGCGGCCTTAGCGATCAGAGCCTTCTTCGCCACGGTCAGTTCTCCTTGAACGGGAAGCCGAGGTGACGAAGCAGGGCACGACCCTCGTCGTCGTTGGCAGCCGTGGTGACCACGGTGATGTCCATGCCCCGGACCCGGTCGATCTTGTCCTGGTCGATCTCGTGGAACATGACCTGCTCCGTGAGACCGAAGGTGTAGTTGCCACGGCCGTCGAACTGCTTCGGCGACAGGCCGCGGAAGTCACGGATACGCGGAAGCGCGAGCGACAGCGTACGGTCCAGGAACTCCCACATGCGGTCACCGCGGAGGGTGACGTGGCAGCCGATCGGCTGCCCCTCGCGCAGCTTGAACTGCGCGATCGACTTGCGGGCCTTCGTGACGGCGGGCTTCTGGCCGGTGATCGTGGTGAGGTCCCTGACGGCACCGTCGATCAGCTTGGAGTCGCGGGCGGCGTCGCCCACACCCATGTTGACCACGATCTTGACCAGACCGGGGATCTGCATGACGTTCTCGTACGAGAACTCCTCACGCAGCTTGCCGGCGATTTCCTCGCGGTAGCGCGTCTTGAGACGCGGCGCAGTGGTGGTCGTCATCAGATGTCCTCACCGGTCCGCTTGGCAACGCGGATCTTCTTGCCCTCGTCGTCAAAGCGGTAGCCGACGCGGGTGACGACCTTGTTGCCGTCCTTCTCCACGACCAGCTGAACATTGCTGACGTGAATCGGGGCCTCGGTGGTGACAATGCCACCGGTCTGCGAGCCGCGAGCCGTCTGACCGGCCTTGGTGTGCTTCTTGACCCGGTTGACACCCTCGACGAGGACACGGTCCTGGGCGGGGAAGGCAACGATGACCTTGCCCTGCTTGCCCTTGTCCTTACCGGTGATGACCTGAACCAGGTCGCCCTTCTTGATCTTCATGCTTACAGCACCTCCGGCGCGAGCGAGATGATCTTCATGAACTTCTTCTCGCGCAGCTCTCGGCCCACCGGGCCGAAGATACGGGTGCCGCGGGGGTCGCCGTCGTTCTTGAGAATGACAGCGGCGTTCTCGTCGAAGCGGATGTACGAGCCATCCTGGCGACGGCGCTCCTTGACGGTGCGAACGATGACGGCCTTGACGACGTCACCCTTCTTCACGTTGCCACCGGGGATCGCGTCCTTGACGGTGGCGACGATGACGTCACCGATACCCGCGTAGCGGCGACCCGAGCCACCGAGAACACGGATGGTGAGAATTTCCTTCGCACCCGTGTTGTCGGCGACGCGCAGTCGCGACTCCTGCTGGATCACGTCTATCTCCTGATCGTCTGCCGGTTCCCGGCGGGGGCCGCGGTGAAGCGGCCCCCGCCGAGCCTGGCGGAACTGTCCTGAGGGGAGACCCCCTCAGGGATTACTTGGCCTTCTCGAGGATCTCGACGATGCGCCAGCGCTTCGTGGCGGACAGCGGACGCGTCTCCATGAGGAGGACACGGTCGCCGACGCCCGCAGCGTTCTGCTCGTCGTGGGCCTTGAGCTTGTTGGTACGGCGGATGACCTTGCCGTACAGCGCGTGCTTGACGCGGTCCTCGACAGCGACGACGACGGTCTTGTCCATCTTGTCGCTGACGACCAGACCCTCACGGGTCTTGCGGAAACCGCGCTCGGTGTTGGTCTCAGTCACAGTCTTCTCGCTCATCAGACGCTCTCCACCGTCTCGATGCCCAGCTCGCGCTCGCGCATCAGGGTGTAGATCCGGGCGATGTCCTTACGGACGGACTTGAGCCGACCGTGGTTCTCGAGCTGTCCGGTCGCCGCCTGGAAGCGGAGGTTGAACAGCTCTTCCTTGGCCTCGCGGAGCTTGTTGAGGAGCTCCTCGCCGCCCAGCTCGCGCAGCTCGGACGCCTTGGTACCGGCCGACATCACGACTCACCTGCCTCGCGCCGAACGATCCGGCACTTCATCGGAAGCTTGTGAGCAGCGCGGGTGAGCGCCTCACGAGCAATCTTCTCGTTCGGGTAGGACAGCTCGAACATCACCCGACCGGGCTTGACGTTCGCGATCCACCACTCGGGAGAACCCTTACCGGAACCCATGCGGGTCTCGGCAGGCTTCTTCGTGAGGGGGCGGTCCGGGTAGATGTTGATCCAGACCTTGCCGCCACGCTTGATGTGGCGGGTCATCGCGATACGAGCTGCCTCGATCTGGCGGTTCGTCACGTACGCCGGGGTCAGCGCCTGGATGCCGTACTCGCCGAACGCAACCTGCGTGCCACCCTTGGACATACCGCTGCGCTTCGGGTGGTGCTGCTTGCGGTGCTTGACCCTACGGGGGATCAGCATTTCGGTCAGGCCTCCGTTCCGGTGCTCTCAGCCGGAGCAGCGGCGGCGGGAGCGTCGGCCTTGGGGGCCTCGGCTGCCGGCGCGGACTGCTGCGGCTTGCGGCCGCGGCCGCCACGCTCGCCACCACGGCCACCGCGGCCGGCCGGGCGGTCAGCGCCGCCACGAGCCGGACGGTTGCCGGCGCGGGCCGCGGCGTTCTCGGCGCGAACCTCGGCGATGTTCTTGACGTCGCCCTTGTAGATCCAGACCTTCACGCCGATGCGGCCGAAGGTCGTCTTGGCCTCGAAGAAGCCGTAGTCGACGTTCGCACGGAGCGTGTGCAGGGGCACACGGCCCTCGCGGTAGAACTCCGAGCGGGACATCTCGGCGCCGCCGAGGCGGCCACCGCACTGGATCTTGATGCCCTTGGCGCCGGCCTTCATCGTGCTCTGCATGCTCTTGCGCATGGCACGACGGAAGGAGACGCGGGAGGAGAGCTGCTCGGCGACGGCCTGGGCCACCAGCTGAGCGTCCACCTCGGGGTTCTTGACCTCGAGGATGTTCAGCTGGACCTGCTTGCCGGTCAGCTTCTCCAGCTCGCCACGGATGCGGTCGGCCTCGGCGCCACGGCGGCCGATGACGATGCCCGGGCGGGCGGTGTGGATGTCAACGCGGACGCGGTCACGGGTGCGCTCGATCTCCACCTTGGAGATGCCGGCCCGCTCCATGCCCTTCGTCATCATGCGACGAATGGCGACGTCTTCCTTGACGTAGTCCTTGTACAGCTTGTCGGCGTACCAACGGGACTTGAAGTCCGTGGTAATGCCGAGTCGGAACCCATGCGGGTTAACCTTCTGGCCCATTACCGGGTTCCTTCCTTGCTGCTGACGACCACGGTGATGTGGCTGGTCCGCTTACGGATCCGGTAGGCACGGCCCTGAGCACGCGGACGGAACCGCTTCAGGGTCGGGCCCTCGTCCACGTACGCCTCGCTGATGACCAGCGAAGAGGCGTCGGTGTGGTCGTAGTTGTGTGCAGCGTTGGCGATGGCGCTGTCCAGCACCTTGCCAACCGGCACGCTCGCGGCCTGCGGGGCGAAACGCAGGACCGCCTGAGCCTCCGTGGCATCCATGCCACGGATGAGGTCCACCACGCGGCGGGCCTTCATGGGCGTGACGCGGATGTACCGCGCCTGGGCCCTGGCTTCCATGGTTGTCCCTTCGGTGTAAGTCATAGTCGTTTCCACCCCGCGGTTAGCGGCGCTTCGACTTCCGGTCGTCCTTGACGTGGCCGCGGAAGGTGCGAGTCGGCGAGAACTCGCCGAGCTTGTGGCCGACCATCGACTCGGTGACGAACACCGGGACGTGGATCTTGCCGTTGTGCACCGCGATGGTGTGACCCAGCATGGCCGGGACGATCATCGAGCGACGGGACCAGGTCTTGATGACGTTCTTGGTGCCTGCCTCGTTCTGTACGTCCACCTTCTTGATGAGGTGGCCGTCGACGAAGGGCCCCTTCTTGAGACTGCGCGGCATCTAAACCCGCTCCTAGCGCTTCTTGTTCGTCTTGCGGCGGCGGACGATGTACTTGCTCGATGCCTTCTTCGGCGAGCGAGTACGACCCTCCTTCTGACCCCACGGCGAGACCGGGTGACGTCCACCGGAGGTCTTGCCTTCACCACCACCGTGCGGGTGGTCAACCGGGTTCATCGCGACACCGCGGACGGTCGGGCGAACGCCCTTCCAGCGCATACGGCCGGCCTTGCCCCAGTTGATGTTCGACTGCTCGGCGTTGCCGACCTCACCGATGGTGGCGCGGCAGCGGGCGTCGACCAGCCGGATCTCTCCGGAAGGCATACGAAGGTGGGCCATGGTGCCCTCCTTCGCCAGCAGCTGCACCGAAGCACCTGCGGAACGGGCGAACTTCGCACCGCCGCCGGGCCGGAGCTCGATGGCGTGGATGGTCGTACCGACCGGGATGTTGCGCAGCGCCAGGTTGTTGCCCGGCTTGATGTCTGCGGTCGGACCGTTCTCGACGCGGTCACCCTGCGACAGACCACGGGGGGCGACGATGTAACGCTTCTCGCCGTCCGCGTAGTGCAGCAGCGCGATGCGCGCGGTGCGGTTCGGGTCGTACTCGATGTGCGCGACCTTGGCCGGCACGCCGTCCTTGTCGTGACGACGGAAGTCGATCACGCGGTAGGCGCGCTTGTGGCCACCGCCCTGGTGGCGAACGGTCACACGACCGGCGTTGTTACGGCCGCCCTTGCTGTGCAGGGGGCGGACCAGCGACTTCTCCGGCGTGGACCGCGTGATCTCGACAAAGTCGGCGACGCTGGAGCCACGACGGCCCGGGGTCGTCGGCTTGTACTTGCGGATACCCATTTCTCAGTCCTCGTCCGATTCCGGACGACTCGACCTCACTAGGAGGTCGGGCCGCCGAAGATGTCGATACGGTCGCCCTCGGCGAGGGTCACGATGGCGCGCTTGGTGTCAGCGCGCTTGCCGAAGCCGGTCTTGGTCCGCTTGCGCTTGCCCTGCCGGTTGATCGTGTTGACCCCGGTGACCTTGACCGAGAAGACCGCTTCCACGGCCTGCTTGATCTGGGTCTTGTTGGAGCCGGGCGCGACGATGAAGGTGTACTTGTTCTCGTCGAGCAGCGCGTAGCTCTTCTCGGACACGACGGGCTTGACGAGAACGTCACGCGGGTCCGAGTAGGTCTTGCTGGTAACGGTCGCCTCACTCATCAGGCGGCGCTCCCTTCGGTCTCAGCGGTCTGGGGGCCAGACACGAAGGACTCGAAAGCGGCCTGGGTGAAGACCACGTCGTCAGAGACGATCACGTCGTACGTGTTCAGCTGGCCCGGCTCCAGGATGTGCACCTGGGGCAGGTTGCGAGCGGACAGCCACGCGGCCTCGTCGGCACGCTCGACGACCAGGAGCAGGTTGCTGCGCTCCGAGATCTTGCCGAACAGCGTCTTGGCGGCCTTGGTGGAGATCCCACCCTCGACCACGCCGGTGACGACGTGGATGCGGGAGTGACGCGCCCGGTCCGAGAGGGCACCGCGGAGGGCGGCGGCCTTCATCTTCTTCGGGGTGCGCTGCGAGTAGTCACGCGGCTGCGGGCCGTGGACGACGCCACCGCCGGCGAACTGCGGCGCGCGGGTCGAACCCTGGCGGGCGCGGCCGGTGCCCTTCTGGCGGTACGGCTTGCGGCCACCACCACGGACTTCGCCGCGACGCTTGGTCTTGTGCGTGCCCTGACGGGCAGCTGCCAGCTGTGCGACAACGACCTGGTGGATCAGCGGAACGCTGGTCTTCGCGTCGAAGATCTCCGCGGGGAGCTCGACGGTACCGGCCTTGTCGCCTGCCGGCGAAAGGATGTCAATGGTGCTCATTACCTCAAGCCCCCTTGGCCGCGGTACGGACCAGGACGAGGCCGCCGTTCGGACCGGGGACTGCGCCCTTGATGAGGAGCAGACCCTTCTCCGCGTCAACCGCGTGGATGGTCAGGTTCTGGGTGGTGACGCGCTCGTTACCCATGCGACCGGCCATGCGCATGCCCTTGAAGACACGCCCAGGGGTGGCGCAGCCACCGATCGAACCGGGGGAACGGTGCTTGCGCTGGACGCCGTGACCGGCGCCGAGGCCCTTGAAGTTGTGACGCTTCATGACACCGGCGAAGCCCTTGCCCTTGCTCTTGCCCGTGACGTCGACCTTGACGCCGGACTCGAACACCTCGGCAGTGACCTCCTGGCCCAGCGTGTACTCGCTGGCGTCAGGGGTGCGGAGCTCCACCAGGTGGCGGCGCGGGGTGACGTCGGCCTTGGCGAAGTGGCCCTTGAGGGGCTTGTTCACCTTGCGCGGGTCGATCTCGCCGAAGGCGATCTGGACCGACTCGTAGCCGTCGCTGTCGTTCGTGCGGACCTGCGTCACGACGCACGGACCGGCCTTGACGACGGTCACCGGGACAACCCGGTTGTTCTCGTCCCAGACCTGGGTCATGCCGAGCTTCTCGCCCAGGACGCCCTTGATGTTCTTGCTCATCTCGGCCCGTCCCCTCAGAGCTTGATCTCGATGTCGACGCCGGCCGGCAGGTCGAGACGCATCAGCGAGTCAACCGTCTTCGGCGTGGGGTCGAGGATGTCGATGAGGCGCTTGTGCGTGCGCATCTCGAAGTGCTCGCGAGAGTCCTTGTACTTGTGCGGCGACTTGATGACGCAGTACACGTTCTTCTCAGTGGGCAGCGGCACCGGGCCTGCGACCGACGCACCAGTGCGGGTCACCGTCTCGACGATCTTCTTCGCCGAGGAGTCGATGACCTCGTGGTCGTAGGCCTTGAGCCGGATGCGGATCTTCTGTCCCGCCATGGCTACTAGTAGTCCTGTCTCTCATAACGCTCTGGGACCCGGCGGTTCTCGTAACCTCGCCTCCGACCCACGCGGTCGGGCGTGTCGCATCCCCTCTACGTAGATCTCCCGAAGGATTTCCCAACCAAGGGGGTGCGGGCCGAAACCGCGCTGCCGGGGGCGAAACCCCACCGGGCGCCTGGCCGGTGCCCCACTGGCACTTCCCGAAAGATTCCCGTACGTCCGACCCTGGGGGTCGACGAGTACTGTGGGACTCGCTTCCGGTCCTCCCGGCGGGAGGCGTGCAGCATTGACACTCAACCGAGCAACCTGGCTAGTGTGCCATACGGCCCGTGGGCCTGGCCAATCGGGTCCGGGATCTTACCCCCTGCGAGGGACCGGTCAAACGCGGACACCCATCGGTGCGCCGCAGAGCCGCTGTTCGGAACGCCCGGCCGGCCGTTCGAGGGATCACCTCTTCCGGCAACTGTCTCCTCCTTCGGCAGGGCGAGAGGCGCGGCGGGCCATAGCTTCCGATCATGGTCAACTCATCGCACGAGGCGATGAACCGGATCTTCCAGGAAGATCCGGGCATCTTCACCAGGACGTTCAGAGCCCTGGGCATCCCCTTTCCCGACACCGTCGACGTTTCGGTCCTCACGACGGACCTCACCGAGACCCAGCCTCTGGAACGCCGTCTCGACACCCTGCTGCGGGTGGAGACCGCCGATGGCAGACCGTACCTGCTGGCCGTCGAGTCCCAGGGGAAGAAGGACCCGTCCAAGCCGAGCAGCTGGACCTACTATCTCGCCCACCTCAACGCCAAGTACGGCATCGCTCCCGTGCTGCTCGTCGTCTGCCAGGACGAGGCCACGGCCCTGTGGGCGGCGCGGCCCATCCGCATCGGCCCGCCGGAATGGGCCTCGCTCACAGTCCGGCCGCTGGTGCTGGGTCCGCACAATGTGCCCGCCGTGACCGATCCCTCGGTGGCCGCTCGCGATGTCCCCCTCGCCACGTTCTCGGCGATTACACATGGTAAGGACCCGAATGCGCCTGCCATACTCGAAGCGCTGGCCACCGCGTTGAAGACCCTCGACGAAGAGACAGCGGTCATCTTCGGCGAGCTCACCGAACTCGGGCTGGGCACGTCCCCAGCCGCTCAGATCTGGAGGGACCTCATGGCCGTGGACCTGTCTTTCTTCCGCTCGGAATCCTCACAGCGCCTGCGCGCCGAGGGCAGGGCCGAAGGCAAGGCCGAAGGCAAGGCGGAGGCCGTGGTGCAGGTGCTGGAGCAGCGCGGGATCACCGTGAGCGGTGAGATCAGCGCCCGCATCAGGGAATGCACCGATCCCGGGGCGCTCGACCGCTATCTGACCCTGGCCCTCAGCGCGTCCTCGGCGACGGACCTGTTCCAGCAGAACTGAGACACCTACGCACCGACGCGGGCCCGGCTGCTTGAATCCGGGCCATGTCGACGAGCACCGTCCGGAGCTGGGGCCTGCGCCCCGCCGCATCCGAGGACCTGGAAGTCATGGCCGAGCTGAGGGCCGTCGTGATGCGCCCCGACCTGGAGCGTCTGGGGCGTTACGACGAGCACCGCGTGCGGCAGCGCCTGCGGGACTCCTACCTGCCCGAGCACACGTCCGTGGTCGTGGCAGAGGGGGAGGGGACACTCTCGGGCTGCGTCACTCTGCGCCCTTCCGAGGACGGCTGGTGGCTGGAGAACTTCTACCTCGCCCCGGAACTCCAGGGCAGGGGCATAGGCACCTCTGTCCTCACCGGGCTCCTGGCCCGCGCCGACGCCGAGGGCGTGGCGGTCCGGCTGCAGGTCCTCCAGGGCAGCGCTGCCCGTGGCCTGTACGAGCGCCACGGGTTCACCCTGGAGCGCGAGGACCCCGTCGACGTGTACATGGTCCGCCGCCCCCGGGCGTGAGGCCGCAGGCCGGAACCTCGGCGGGTCAGCGAGCGGCGTACGCCACGAACCGGCTCCATGCCTGTGCGCCCACGCCGATCTCCGGGCCAGGCACGTCCTTGGAGTCGCGCACGCGGACGGCTTCGGAGGACCGGGCCACCTCGACACAGTCGTTGTTGTCGCTGCCGCTGTAGCTGCTCTTGAACCACTCCGGCGCGGAGGCCTTTCCGGAGGACCTGAGGCTCATGTCTCACCCAGCGCTTTCTCGACGAAGGCCAGCGACTCCCGGGGACTGAGAGCCTGCGCCCGGATGATTCCATACCTGAGTTCGAGAAGGTGGGCCTCTTTCGGCTCGGACACCAAGCGGGTTGTCAGCTGGGCCTCGGAGTACCCGACCCCTGTTCCGTCCTTGAGCCTCAGCAGTTGGAGCTGCCCGCCCATCCCCGCGTGGTCCTCCCGGTCCGTCGGCATTACCTGGAACTCCACGTGCCTCAACTGCGCTACCTCCAACAGGCGTTCGAGCTGTCGGCGCAGCACCGCCCGCCCGCCGAGCGGGCGCCGCAGCGTGACCTCCTCCTGCACGAAGGTGAGCGTCACCAGGGGCGTACGCGTGAAGATCTCCTGGCGGGCCAGCCGGGCGGAGACGAAGCGGTCCAGGTCGTCCGGCGAGAGGGCCGGCCGTCTCATCTCGAACAGCGCTCGCGCGTACTCCTCCGTCTGGAGAAGGCCGTGCACGTTGTGGTTGCCGTAGGCGCCGAGCTCCACCGCCTCCCGCTCGATCCGGGCCAGGTCCCGCACCTTCTTGGGATAGCGGGCCTCGGCGACGTCGCCCCGCATCGCCGCGATCTTCCCTTCGGCGCCCAGGATCCTGTCCGCGCCGTCGAGGAACTCCGGCTTCGGTGCCCGTCTGCCCCGCTCGACGCAGGACACCATCTCCTCGCTGTAGCCGATGGCGGCGCCCAGCTCCGACTGCCGCAGACCGGCCGCCTCCCGCCACAGCTTGATCTGCCGGCCGACGGCCTTCATCACGGCTCCGGAGTCGTCCTCCAGTCCTCCGTCCCAACGCGAACCGCCCACGCCGTCCCCCGCTTCGCCGACGCCTGCCGGTGCCCCGCTGTCCCCGCTCATTTTCCCGTCCGCCTCCGTCGTGCCCCTGCGCCTCCGTGCCCAACGACGACCGCCGCCACCACGGCTCGGCGTACAGGCCGGACAGCGCACGGCCGCAGCCGGACAAGGGCTCTCCGCACGGGCGCCATCCCTTTCGAGAGTAGCCATGAAACGAACACGCTGAGTGACATGAGTCGAGAAATCACCCGAACCGTGCGTTCCGCTCCCGTCCATGCCTTCTCGGTGCTCCTCTCCCCCACTCGGCGGGGAGCCAGGCTCGCGCGCCTGCTGGCCGTGGCCCACCTGGGTGCCTGGGGCCTTCCCGTGGAGTCGGCCGCGCAGATCGTGGCGGAGCTGGCGTCCAACGCCGTGCGGCATGGTCGCGTGCCGGGCCGGGACTTCCGGCTGGACGTGTCCGCCCGGTGCGGCGGGTGGCTGCGGATCGAGGTCACCGACGCCCGTGGCGAGGCTCTGCCGCGGACCGGGGCCCCTGCCCGCGAGGCCGGGTCGGGGCGGGGTCTGCTGATCGTGGAGGCGCTGGCCGATCGCTGGGGCGTGACGTGCGGGCCGGTGCCGCGCAAGACGGTCTGGGCCGAACTGGACCTCGCTCCGCACCGCTCGCACCGGGTCGCGGCCGACCACGACCCGGTTGACCGCGACCTCGTGGACCGCGAGGCGGTGGGCCACGTCCCGGCGGCGCACGACGCTAAAAGCTTTTGAGGACTCGGGAAACAACCCTCCCCAACCCAACCCGACCCGACCCTGCTCCGGCCTGGTCACCCGCGCGGGTGACATATGGCAACTGGGCTGGATTTGCCATGGGTTGGCTGTCATATGCTCGCCGCGACAACCACAGACATGCGACGGCCCCCGCCGGGACGGGAATCCCGGGCGAGGGCCTGACCACGAGGAAGAAGCACCTTCCCGATGGATACCCAGCAGGTTAGCGCGCCCCCGTGCGCCCCGTCCCCCGTCTCCGGGGGCCTCACGCCGTCCGCCGGTGTCGTCCACGTCACCGTCCGGCACACCGCGGCCTTCACCGTGATCGGCAACCACCTCAGTCAGCACCGGGCACTGTCCTTGGTCGCGATCGGGCTGGCCGTGCACATCCAGTCGCTGCCCGCCGGTGCCAGGATCGGCGTGAAGCGCCTCGCCGAACGGTTCCCCGAGAGCGAGGTCCGCATCGCCGCCGCGCTGCGGGAGCTGGAAGCCACCGGCTATCTGCGCCGCAGCCGCGAACGCCTGCCGAACGGCCGGATCTGCACGCGCACCGTGTCGTACAACCAGCCGGGAGCCGTGGCGCCGTCCGCCGTCGTGCGCCCGCGCCCCGGAGACGGAAGGCGCGGCACCGCGTCCGCCTCGGTCACCGCCCGGGCGCCCCGCGGCGCAACCCACCGCGCACCGGCGCGGCAGGGCGAGTCCCTGCTGCGGGTCGAGCCCGCGCCCCCGGCCGATCTCGTGCCCGCACGTCCGGGGAGCGGGGGGCGCGGCGGGCCGCTGACACCACCGCCGGAGAGCGTGCCGGTGCTCCTGGCAGAAGCCCTCACCCCGGACGCCCCGCCGCCCGCACCGCCCGAGTCTCCCCAGGTCACCGCATCCGAGTGCGCCGAGGTGCCGCCGACCGCCCCCGTGCTCGCACCGGCACCCACCGCACGGCCGGCGCCCCCTCCCCCGATGCCGCGTCCGCAGGCGGCCTGCCCCGAGCCGCACCGTGCGGCCAGGGCGATCCTGGCGGATCTCCGCCGCCTGGCGCCGCAGCTCACCCTGTCGGAGGGGGACATCGGGATGCTCGCTCCGGGGGTCATCGCCTGGCTGGAGCGCGACGCGGACGCCGACGCGATCCGGCACGCGCTCACCGCGGATCTTCCCGTGCCCCTGAAACACCCGGCCAAGCTCCTGCGGCACCGCATCACGGTCCTGCTGCCGCCTCCGCTGCCCGGTGCCCGGGAACTGGTGGCCGTCCGCCCCGGCACGCTCGTCATCCCGATGCAGAACTGCGACCGCTGCGACCGCGCCTTCCGCTCACGCCTCCCCGGCCACTGCCGCGACTGCGGATCCGGGACGGGCACGGCGGCCTGACGGGCCCGGCGAAGGCCCCGGGCCGGGCATCCTGATCAGGATGCCCGGCCCGCGTGGGCCGACGTGCGCGCCCCGGGCCCGCGCGACGGCGTGACGGTCCGTGCGCGTCCCCCGGGCACGTCTCACGTACGCGTGAGCTTCCCGCACGCCCCTTCGGGCTGCCATGCGTCGCGGTCGTAGGGGTCCACGTCCGGCCCCTTGCGGTAGGGGTCCGGCCGGTCACTCGGGAAGGACGGGTGCAGGAAGCCGTCGTACAGCTCGCAGGCGGTGTTGCCGACGTTCTGCTGCGAGCTGATCACGGAGAGCTTGCCGGGCGTCGCCACGAACTTCTCCGGGTCGTGCAGCGCGGTCGTGAGCCTGCGCCGCACGATCGTGCGCGTCATCTCGTCGCCGCCCGGCTTCGACAGCGGGTAGACGAAGGTGTAGTCGGCGTGCACCTCGACCGAGCCCGGGTCACCCGCTTCGAACGTCATCTCCCCCCGCGTCTTGACGACATCTCCCACCAGCAGCGCCTCGCCCGGGTCGAACCGGGTGAAGAGCATCAGCGGATCGTGTTCCACGTCGGGCCGGTCGAGTGACCGTTCGAGCCGGTCGCGTTCGCCCTTCTGCAGAGGATCGAGCAGTTCAAGCGCCTCCCGGGGCCTGTCGCCCCGCAGTGTCACCGGGTCCAGATTCGCTTCGACGAGCAGCTGCCTGGTCGCCCTCAACGCCTGCTCGACCTGGTCCTCGCTCATGCCGCCGACCGCCTTCGCAGCCGGGATCTCGATCCCGGCTGCACCGTCCGCCCACCGGAGTGCGGGCGACCCGCGGAACGGTTCTTCGCGGGTGGGTCCGTCCGGAGCGGGCGCGTCGGCGGGCAGGGTGTCGACCGATACGTCCGCTCCCGGCAGGCGGTCGGTCACCAGGCTCGGCCGCATGGTGACCACCAGGACCCCGGCGACGACCAGGATTCCCAGCACCCCGGCAACGCGCCGCCGCTTGCGGGAGCGGCTCCTCCCGTCCTGCCACGCGGGACCGGTGCGCCAGCCGTCCGGTTGCCAGGCCTCCTGCCGGCCGTCCTTACGTCCCCGGCGCTCCCCGGCGGCCTCCTCGTCCAGCGCGCGCAGGCGCGCGGTGACCATCCGGGCCCGGGCCGACGGCTCCTTCGGCGCGTCGCCACCGCCGCTCTCAGCCCGCCGGACGAGCTCCGCCCACTGTTCGTCGGAGACGGCACCCCCCTCGTCCGGACGCTCGGGCGGCTCTCCTGACGGCGTTCTGCTGCTCACTGTTCTGTTCCACTCCCCCACACGGCTCCTCGGACCAGTTGATGCCAGAGCGCAGCGTGCGCACAAGAGTGCGAAACGAACGGTGACGATCACGTGACGCTCGGCCCCGGACATCCCGTGGCAGGAGCCGCCGGAGCGGCGGACTCACCGCGCCGTGGAGCTGTTCTCGCCGCCGGGCGTGGGGAGTTGGGCCGTGGCGTCGGCGTACTTGAGGAGCAGGCGCGCGAATTCGACGCGTTCGGAAGCGGGCCAGTCACGGGTGATGTGCTCGAAGGCCTGCCGCTGCTGACTGCGGAAGTGGCCGAGAAGGGCCATGCCGTCCTCGGTCAGCCTGAGCACGGTGCGCCTGCCGTCCTGTTGCGAGGCCGTGCGCACCAGATAGCCGTGGGTGATGCAGTCGCTCGCCATCCGGCTGGCCACGGACGGGTCGACCATCAGCTGATCGGCGAGCCCGCCGACCGTGATGTCCCTGCCCGCCTCGGTCGCCTCGTCGACGAGGTTGAGGACCAGATTGCGCTTGAGGTCCTTACGGCCCACCGGAGGGTCGACGGGAGCCTGCATGGTGCGCCGCCTGAGACGGGCGAAAGCCGCGCCGACGGCATCCAGCAAAGCCTCTCCCTGCGGGCTCGAGGCATCGGAGAACGTCACGCCACGACCCTACCGCAGAAGCTTGCAAACAGCAGTTGCGTGCAATCATGCATGGAGTTGCGCGTAGCATTGAGCTGACCGACGCGGTGAGGAAGTTCGCCGCAGGGCCCTCGGGCCCGCGAAGAGAGGTGGAGCAGCATGGTTACGGCCATCACCGGCGCCCGTGTGTTCGACGGCGAGCGCGTCCGTGAAGAGACCACCGTCCTGTTGGACGGCACCCGAATCGCCGCGATCGGCGGCGAGCCGCCCGCCGGGGCGGACATCGTCGACGCCTCGGGCGCCACGCTTCTGCCGGGTCTGATCGACTCCCACGTCCACACCTCCGAGGCCGGGCTCGCGCTGGCGCTGCGGTTCGGTGTGACCACGGAGCTGGAGATGCAGGGCATGTACACCAGGGGCAACCGCGAGCACCTGCTCGGCGACGACTCCGTCGCTGACGTCCGCTCCTCGGGTTTCGGCATCACTCCGCCGGGCGGCCACCCCAGCGAACTGCTCCCCGAGGACTTCGAGCCGGGCGGCCACGGAGAGACGGACCGGGGGGAACCGGGCCACGGAGAATCGGGCCCCGATGCGCAGCGGGGTCACGGCCGGGCTCCGCTGATGCCGTTCTCCAGCACCCCCGCCGAAGCGGTCGGCTACATTCCGCAGCTCGTCGCCGCCGGATCGGACTACATCAAGTTCATGGTCGACGACGGCTCCGTCGAGGGGCACCCCGGTCTGCCCATGCTCGACCAGGCGACGCTGAACGCCGGGGTCGCCGAGGCGCACCGGCACGGGATGCTGGCGATCGCCCACACCCTCACGGTCGACGCGACGCGGATGGCGATCGAAGCAGGCGTCGACGGCCTCGCCCACCTCTTCATGGACCAGCCGCACACCGACGAGATCATCGGACTCATCGCCGCCTCCGGCGCGTTCGTCGCCCCCTGTGTCGTCCTGAACGCCTCGATGACGGGCATCACCGGATCGGATCTCGCCGACGACCCGCGCGTCGGCTCACGTCTGGACCCCGCGTGGACCGAGACCCTGCGCAGCAGCTACAACCGCTACCCCCAGGGCAAGGTGGAGGACGTCCTGGCCTCGGTCAGGGCGCTGCACGACGCCGGGGTCGATCTTCTCGCCGGCACCGACGCCGCCCCCATGCCGCTGCCCTTCCTCGGAGGCATGGTCCACGGCGCCGGCGTCCACCACGAGCTGCAGTACCTCGTCCGGGCCGGCCTCACGCCGGTTCAGGCCCTGCGGGCCGCCACCCTGACCCCCGCGCGCCGTTTCGGCCTGGCTGACCGCGGCCGGATCGCCGAGGGGCTGCGCGCCGACCTGCTCCTGGTGGACGGCGACCCCACCACCACCATCAGCGACACCCTCAACCTCCGCGCGGTCTGGCGTCGTGGCACGCTCACCCGGCTCGCCGCCGGATCAGCGCGCTGACGGACCCGCTCACGAAACCGGACGCGGCAGGTCCTGAGCCACTGCCCGGAGCAGCCCCGGCCGCCGGGCAACCCGGTCACCCGGACCACCGTGCATCCCCCCGCGGAACCAGGCACACGGCTCCGTCCCGAACAGGTGACAGCCCGCAGCCCAGCAGGGCACCGACCACGCTGCGGGGGACGCGGTGGAGTGCGTGGCATGACGGATCGATTCGCGTCAGCGCAACTCCATGCCGGGTAAGCGATCGAGGACGGTGAAACGAACACTCGGTGGCACTGTTGTGATGGACTGGCAGGGATCTCGGGGACCCCCACTCACCGGTTCCCCGGGCAGGGACGATCTCCATGTCGGCACTGATCGGCCCGCACGTCACCGCCGGGGCGGATCGCGAGGGCAGAGGGGGAGGCCGGATGCGTCTGCTGGTCGACGTCGTCGAGGGTGACTTCTCCGCGTTCCACGGCCCGTACGGAAACGAGGCGGCGCGCCGCGTGCGCCGACCGGAGTCCTTCGCCGCCGCGTCCGGGACGGCAGTGGACGGCTCGGCCCGGTGGCGCGACCTGCACGCGGCGGTCCTGGGCCGGGCGTTCGAGATGTCCGCGGCGCCGTCCGTCACCGTGGCGCAGTGCCTGGCAGACGCCCTCGGCGAAGCCCGGCGACGAGGGGTGGCCGAGCCCGAGCGCGTCTACGAGCCGGCCTTCCCCTGGGACGACGGTGTGCTGCGCACCTGGCTGGCGGACCCCGCCACGGACGAGCGCCTCGACCCCCGGGCGACGCTCGGCGCGTACGGCCTGGGCGACGGCGATCTGATCGTCCTGTGTATCGAGCGCCCGGCCGAGGGCATGTACAGGCTTGCCCGCAGTCCCAATCCCGCCGCCCTGCTCGAACGCATGCAGTTCGCGATGCAGGGCGGCGCCCCCGACAGCGGCGGCGTGCTGTGGGGCGTCCTGCTCTACACGTCCGCCGATACCGAGCTGGCGACGTACGTCCGTACCCACTTCGAGGACCTCGACGCGCTCTCCGGTCCCTCGACGCGCGTCTTCGTGATGGAGCGCCGGACTCGGTGGGCCGACGCACGGGCCTACTGGCGCAGCCGCCTCGAACCGGAGCTCTACCAGGTGCTGGCGCCGATGCAGTGGCTGCGCTGGCAGCCGTACGACCCGCAGGGCGCCTACCGGATCGCCTCGCTCCTGAAGGTGGACCCCGCGCTCCTGCCCTGCCTCGTCCTGTTCAACGGCCGGGCCGACCTGCCGTGGGGCAAGCAGAAGGTCGTCTTCCCCGTCGAGGAGTCCACCCCCCGCTACTTCCGCACCCTGTTCGGCCGCATCGCCGAGGCGCTGGGCGGACAGCCCGGTACGCGCGACGACCGACGGCTGGAGTACGACGACCTGCGGGCCGCGGCGGTGGGCGACGGCCCGACGGTGCTGCGCGACCTGCTGCTGCGCAGCGCCCGCGACCGGGACGAGGAGGCGTTCGCACGGGTCGCGGAGGCCCAGCACGCCATCAGCGCGGCACTGCGGCGGACTCCCGCGCCCCACACCGGGTATCAGCTCAACAACTGCAAGGTCATTCTCACTTCGGGCACATCGGGGGCCGTCATGACGGAGAACTTCCACTTCAACGGGCAGAACACGACGTTCATCAACCGCCCCAAGGACACGGTCGTCCAGGACTTCCAGAACCAGCACGGAACCACGCCCTGTGCCGACGACCTGCGGCAGTTGCTGGGACTGACCCTCTCCAGCGCCGAGCTGTCCGACACGGAGCGCGACGAGGCCGCCCAAGCGGTGCACGACCTGGCCACGCTCTCCGGCGAGCCGGACGCCGGCGCCTTCCGGCTGCGGGCGGAGCGCCTTCGCGAACTGCTGGCCGGGGCGGCCGACATCGCCCAGCCCGCGCTGGCCCTCATCGCGACGGTCACGGCGGCCGTGACGGGCTAGCCGACACCCCGCCGGGCCGCCCGAGGCAACCCGCCGGGGCGGACACCCGTCTTCCCCCTCGCACGACAGCGGTACGCAGCCCTGGGCACCTGCCCGTCCGCTGCGGGGGGAACGGACGGAGCACACGGCGTGACGGATGGAACCGGCCTGCCCGGAAACGGCGTGCGCCGGCGCGCTGTCGTGATCACGGCCGCCCTCGGCGCCCTGAGCGCCTGCTCCGTGCCGCCCCCGCGCCGTACGGACACAGCCCCGGACCCCGCGCCCGGCCGGCCCATCAGCACCGGCAGCCGCGCCCTGGTCCTGCAGTTCCTCGCCCACCCGGACGACGACCTGTACTTCATGAACCCGGACACGCGGCAGGCCCTCGACGCCGGGACGCGGGTGGTCTGCGTGTATCTGACGGCGGGCGAGGCCGACGGCCTCAACAAGGTGCCCGGCGCCCCGCGCCCCGCACCCGACAAGGCCGCCTACTCCTCCGCACGCCGCCAGGGACTCCGGCAGGCGTACGCGGCCCTCCTGGGACAGGACGTGTTCACGCCCTGGGAGACATCCGTCATGGAACTGGGCGGGCGCCACCGCGCCGAGATCGCCACCCTCGGCGACGGGCGGCGCAGGGTGGACCTGGTCTTCCTCGACACCGCCATGCACACCGGCCGCCACCGGCCCGGGCTGCCCAGCCTCTGGGAGGACCGGCGCCTCTCCCTGCGCACCGTCGTGGCCGACGGCTCACCGGTGCGCCACCCGGGCTCGTACACGTACGACGGGCTCGTCGACGTCCTCGTGCGGTTGCTGGAGCACTACCGGCCCACCGTGGTCCACACCCTCGACCCCGATCCGGACGTCCAGCGCGGCACGGAGGCCGCGCGCCGCCGGGACAGCGAACAGCGGGGCTACTCCGACCACGCGGACCACACCGCCGCGGCCTGCTTCGCCTGGGCTGCGCTGATCCGGTGGGTGGCCGGGGCCACCGCGGCGGGCGGCGAGGTGCCGTCGTTCGCGGTGGCCGCATACCGCGGGTACTACAACCGGCACTGGCCCAAGAACCTCCCGCCCGCCGTCCTCGGCCCCAAGGCCGCCCACCTCGTGCCCTACGGCGGTGCGCCCGGCTGGGACTGCGGCAACCCGGCCGGATGCGGCGACTACAACGTCGGCGGCGACCGCCCGCTGACCAACCGCAAGGGCTGGGTCCGCTCCACCCACCACCGCTACCCGGGTCCCCGCACGGTGCTCACCGAAAGCCCGGGGGGCCGCCTCCACGCGTACGCCGTCCTGGGCCTGCGGCTGGTCCGGTGGCGTGAGGCAGAGGCCGGCAGCGGCATGTGGGACGCCCCCGAGGACCTCGGCGGCGGGCCGCTCGCCCCGGTGCTGGGCAGTGCCCTCGCGGACGGCGGACGGCTGCTGCTGTTCGGGCTCCGGTTCGCGGCGCTCTCCGGTCACGGCGGCGACGACGAACGCGAGATCGTGTTGCTGGAACAGCGGGCGGCGGGAGACGGGTTCCTCGCCTGGCACGGCCTCGGCAACCCCTCACCCGGCCGGGACGAGGGCCGCCGCATCGGAGTGCCGGTGGCTGTCACAGCACCGGACGGCCGCGTCCACCTCTTCGTACGCAACGCGGAGAAAGGTCTCAGCACCCGGGTGCGCGAGCGGGACGGCCGGTGGGGCGGCTGGCGGGACATGGGCGGCGGCGAGATCCAGGACGGCCTCAGCGTGGCGGTGGACGGTGACGGCCTCGTCCATGTGTACGGAGCCGGTCACCACGCCGTGCACCACTGGACACAGGACGGCCCGGGCCAGGGCCTGACCGCCCGCACCCAGATCGACGCCGGCCCGGTGCCCGGCACTCCCCCGGCCGCCCTGCCCGCCCCGGACGGATCCGTCGAGCTGTTCTACCGTGCGGAGGCCCGCCCCGGGCTGACCACCGTGCGCGCGGGAGAGACGGCGGAGCTACCGGGCTTCGACGGCTACGGACCCGTCGCCGCGGCGTCCGCCCCGAGCGGACCCGCCCTGCTCGGGCTCACCGCCGAGGGCCGCCTCCACCTGTACACGGGCGGCGCCCGTTTCGTACGGTCGCACGGCTCCGTGGCCCTGGACGGGGCCGTGCTCCACCTCGGAGCGGAGGGCGGCCGGCCGGTCGCGGCGGGGCTGGGCACGGACGCGCTGCCCTGGATCTGGCGGCCGTAGGCGCGTGACCCGACGCCCAGCCCCCGGTCGGCCTCCGGTCCCGGACACGGCGAAGGGCCCCGCACCTCCCGAGAGAGGTGCGGGGCCCTTCTGGTGCTCTGTGCGGAGCAACCAGGTCAGACGATCAAGTGACTACTTGATGATCTTGGTGACCTGGCCGGCGCCCACGGTCCGGCCACCCTCACGGATGGCGAACTTCAGGCCCTCTTCCATGGCGACCGGCTGGATCAGCGCGACGTCCATGAGGGTGTTGTCACCCGGCATGACCATCTCGGTGCCCTCGGGAAGGGTCACAACGCCCGTCACGTCCGTGGTACGGAAGTAGAACTGCGGGCGGTAGTTGTTGAAGAACGGGGTGTGACGGCCACCCTCGTCCTTCGACAGGATGTAGGACTGCGCCTGGAACTCCGTGTGCGGCGTGACCGAACCCGGCTTGATGATGACCTGGCCGCGCTCGACGTCCTCGCGCTTGATGCCACGGAGGAGCAGACCGACGTTCTCACCGGCCTGGCCCTCGTCGAGCAGCTTGCGGAACATCTCGATGCCGGTGACCGTGGTGGTGGTCTTCTCGGTCTTGATACCGACGATGTCGACGGTCTCGTTGACCTTCAGGACACCACGCTCGATGCGGCCGGTGACGACCGTACCGCGACCGGTGATCGTGAAGACGTCCTCGATCGGCATGAGGAACGGCTTCTCGACGTCACGCTCGGGCTGCGGGATGGACTCGTCGACGGCCTTCATCAGGTCGAGAACGGTCTTGCCCCACTCGGCGTCGCCCTCGAGGGCCTTGAGCGCCGAGACCTTGACGACCGGAAGGTCGTCGCCCGGGAACTCGTACTCGGAGAGGAGCTCACGAACCTCGAGCTCGACGAGCTCCAGGATCTCCTCGTCGTCCACCATGTCGGCCTTG
This sequence comes from Streptomyces sp. NBC_00178, assembly GCF_036206005.1. NCBI lineage: Bacteria > Bacillati > Actinomycetota > Actinomycetes > Kitasatosporales > Streptomycetaceae > Streptomyces > Streptomyces sp. NBC_00178. The sequence continues at coordinate 4,396,145 of NZ_CP108143.1, read as the reverse complement.
TTCAGGGCGACGACGATGTACGGCACGCCTACCTGGCGGGCCAGGAGCACGTGCTCCTTGGTCTGCGGCATCGGGCCGTCGGTGGCCGCGACCACGAGGATGGCGCCGTCCATCTGCGCCGCACCCGTGATCATGTTCTTGATGTAGTCGGCGTGACCCGGGCAGTCGACGTGCGCGTAGTGACGCGACTCCGTCTGGTACTCGACGTGCGCGATCGAGATCGTGATACCGCGCTGGCGCTCCTCAGGAGCCTTGTCGATCTGGTCGAAGGCCGAGGCCTCGTTCAGGTCCGGGTACGCGTCGTGCAGCACCTTGGTAATGGCGGCCGTGAGGGTCGTCTTACCGTGGTCGATGTGACCGATGGTGCCGATGTTGACGTGCGGCTTAGTCCGCTCGAACTTTGCCTTCGCCACTGGGGTCCTCCTGAGTGGTTCTGTACGCCTTGCTTCATCGGCGCCAGGTGATCTTTGCTGGAATGCCGGTGCCGGGGGCATCCGCCGTGTTGCTTGCGCATCACGGCGGATGCCCTACCGGGCTCCGGTGACAAGCCTAAAGCGTGAGCTCGGAAGAGTTACTCGCCCTTGGCCTTCGCGATGATCTCCTCGGCGACGTTCCGCGGAACCTCGGCGTAGGAGTCGAACTGCATCGAGTAGCTTGCGCGACCCGAGGTCTTGCTGCGGAGGTCTCCGACGTAGCCGAACATCTCCGAGAGGGGCACGAGGCCCTTCACGACGCGAGCGCCGCTGCGCTCCTCCATGGCCTGGATCTGGCCACGGCGGGAGTTGAGGTCGCCGATGACATCGCCCATGTAGTCCTCGGGCGTGGTGACCTCGACGGCCATCATCGGCTCGAGGAGCACGGGGGACGCCTTGCGGGCACCCTCCTTGAACGCCTGCGAACCGGCGATCTTGAAGGCGAGCTCCGAGGAGTCGACCTCGTGGTAACCACCGTCGAGAAGGGTGACGCGGACGCCGACCATCTCGTAACCGGCCAGGATGCCGAACTGCATGGCTTCCTGAGCACCCGCGTCCACCGAGGGAATGTACTCACGGGGGATGCGGCCACCGGTGACCTTGTTGACGAACTCGTAGGAGGCGTCGCCACCCTCGATGGGCTCGAGGGCGATCTGCACCTTCGCGAACTGGCCGGTACCACCAGTCTGCTTCTTGTGCGTGTAGTCGATGCGCTCGACGGTCTTGCGGATCGTCTCGCGGTAAGCGACCTGGGGCTTGCCGACGTTCGCCTCGACGCGGAACTCGCGCTTCATGCGGTCGACGAGCACCTCGAGGTGGAGCTCGCCCATACCACCGATGATGGTCTGGCCGGTCTCCTCGTCGGAGTGCACCTGGAAGGAGGGGTCCTCCTCCGAGAGGCGCTGGATGGCGACACCCAGCTTCTCCTGGTCACCCTTGGACTTGGGCTCGATGGCGACCTGAATGACCGGCGCCGGGAAGTCCATGGACTCCAGGATCACCGGGTTCTTGTCGTCGGACAGCGTCTCACCCGTGGTGGTCTGCTTGAGACCCATGACGGCGACGATGTCACCGGCGCCCACCGACGCGATCTCCTCACGCTTGTTCGCGTGCATGCGGTAGATCTTGCCGATGCGCTCCTTCTTGCCCTTGACCGAGTTCAGCACCGCGGTGCCGGCCTCGAGGCGACCGGAGTAGATCCGGACGAAGGTGAGCTTGCCCAGGTGCGGGTCACTCGCGATCTTGAACGCCAGGCCGGAGAACGGCTCGTCGTCCGAAGGCTTGCGCTTGATGACCAGCTCCGGGTCCTTGACGTCGTGGCCTTCGATGGCCTCGACGTCCAGGGGGGAAGGCAGGTAGCGGACGACCGCGTCGAGCAGGGGCTGGACGCCCTTGTTCTTGAACGCGGTGCCACAGAAGACGGGGGTCACGGTGACGGAGTCGGCCGAGCCCTTCGACGCGAGGGTGATCCGACGGATCGCCTCGTGCAGCTGCTCCTCGGTGGGCTCGTTGCCCTCGAGGTACAGCTCCATCATCTGGTCGTCGTTCTCCGCGACGGCCTCAAGGAGCTTGCCGCGCCATTCCTCGGCGGCCTCCTTGTGCGTGTCGGGGATCTCGACCGTGTTGTACATCTCGCCCTTGGCGGCCTCTTCGGGCCACACGAAGGCCTTCATCGACACGAGGTCGACGACGCCCTTGAAGTCGGCTTCGGCGCCGATGGGGAGCTGCATGACGAGCGGAACCGCACCGAGGCGGTCGACGATCATGTCGACACAACGGTGGAACTCGGCGCCGGTGCGGTCGAGCTTGTTGACGAAGCAGATACGCGGCACGCCGTAGCGGTCCGCCTGACGCCAGACGGTCTCGGACTGCGGCTCGACGCCGGCCACACCGTCGAACACGGTGACGGCGCCGTCGAGGACGCGGAGCGAACGCTCCACCTCGACGGTGAAGTCGACGTGACCCGGGGTGTCGATGATGTTGATGGTGTGGTCAACATCGTTGAGCGGCCAGTGACAGGTCGTCGCGGCGGACGTGATGGTGATGCCGCGCTCCTGCTCCTGCTCCATCCAGTCCATCGTGGCTGCGCCGTCGTGGACTTCACCGATCTTGTACGAGACGCCGGTGTAGAAGAGGATCCGCTCAGTGGTGGTCGTCTTGCCCGCGTCGATGTGGGCCATGATCCCGATGTTGCGGACCTTGGCCAGGTCAAGCGAAGTGGTGGCCATAAGGCTCAATCTTCTCTCGGTCTCGATGGGGTGAGCGACTACCAGCGGTAGTGCGCGAAGGCCTTGTTGGACTCGGCCATCTTGTGGGTGTCCTCGCGCTTCTTGACGGCAGCGCCAAGACCGTTGGAGGCGTCGAGCAGCTCGTTCATGAGGCGCTCGGTCATGGTCTTCTCACGGCGGGCGCGGGAGTAACCCACGATCCAGCGCAGCGAGAGGGTGGCGGCACGACCGGGCTTGACCTCGATCGGCACCTGGTAGGTGGCGCCACCGACACGGCGGGACTTGACCTCGAGCGACGGCTTGACGTTCTCGAGCGCGCGCTTCAGCGTGATGACCGGGTCAGCGCCGGTCTTCTCGCGGAGGCCTTCCATGGCGCCGTAGACGATCCGCTCGGCGGTGGAACGCTTGCCGTCGAGCAGGATCTTGTTGATCAGCGACGTGACAAGAGGAGAGCTGTAGACCGGGTCGATGATGACCGGGCGCTTCGGGGCGGGGCCCTTACGAGGCATTCTTACTTCTCCTTCTTGGCGCCGTAGCGGCTGCGGGCCTGCTTGCGGTTCTTGACACCCTGGGTGTCGAGCGAACCGCGGATGATCTTGTAACGAACACCCGGCAGGTCCTTCACACGGCCACCACGCACGAGCACGATGGAGTGCTCCTGCAGGTTGTGCCCCTCACCCGGGATGTAGGCCGTGACCTCGATACCAGAGGTCAGACGCACACGTGCGACCTTGCGGAGCGCCGAGTTCGGCTTCTTCGGGGTGGTCGTGAAGACACGCGTGCAGACGCCACGACGCTGGGGCGAACCCTCGAGCGCGGGCGTCTTGTTCTTCTCGACCTTGTCCTGCCGGCCCTTCCGGACCAGCTGCTGGATCGTAGGCACTACTTCTCCGGTTTCTGTGTGCCGTTCGTGAAACTAACCTGGAACACTCTCCGACCCACGCGGTCGGGTGTGTCGAATACTGCACGCCCCTGCGGTGACGCAGAGGAGACACAGATTGCGGTGGCCACTTACGGACTCGCCGTGCGGTTGAGGACACGCACCCGAGCCCAGGCACACCCCAGGCACAAGGCTTGAGCGTACCTACCTCACGGAGCTGGGTCAAAACAAATGCTGCCCACCCCCGGGCCCCGGAGCCCGAGGTGCGGACCCACCCGGCCACCAGGACGTCCACGGCGTCGGCACCACTGCCGGCACAGCCTCTCTGACCAGCATAAACGACATCTGGGATGCTCCGGACCGCAGCATCGGGCCGACGGCGGACCGGGGATCCCCGTGACCCCGGGTGACCGACCTCACCGCGACGGACGCGCCGGCACGCCGAAGGGCGGTCACCCCGTACGCAACGGGGTGACCGCCCTTCGGTCGTATCAAGCGACTCGCTTACTGGTTGTACGGACCGTAGTCGTAGTCCTCCAGCGGAACGGCCTGGCCGGAGCCCGTGCCGAACGGCGAGTAGTCGATGTCGTCGTAGCCGACGGCCGAGTACATCGCGGCCTTGGCCTCCTCGGTCGGCTCGACCCGGATGTTGCGGTAGCGGGAGAGACCCGTACCGGCCGGGATGAGCTTACCGATGATGACGTTCTCCTTGAGACCGATCAGGGAGTCCGACTTGGCGTTGATCGCCGCGTCGGTCAGGACCCTGGTCGTCTCCTGGAAGGACGCCGCCGACAGCCACGACTCGGTGGCGAGCGAGGCCTTGGTGATACCCATCAGCTGCGGGCGGCCGGAGGCGGGGTGACCGCCCTCGGTGACCACACGACGGTTCTCGACCTCGAACTTCGACCGCTCGACCAGCTCGCCCGGCAGCAGCTCCGCGTCGCCGGACTCGATGATCGTCACACGGCGCAGCATCTGCCGGATGATGATCTCGATGTGCTTGTCGTGGATCGACACGCCCTGCGAGTTGTAGACCTTCTGGACTTCGCCGACCAGGTGGACCTGGACCGCGCGCTGACCGAGGATCCGCAGCACGTCGTGCGGGTTGGTGGCACCGACGGTGAGCTTCTGGCCCACCTCGACCGCGTCGCCCTCGCCGACCAGCAGACGGGCACGCTTGGAGATCGGGAACGGCGTCTCCTCGCTGCCGTCGTCCGGCGTGACGACGATCTTCTTGGTCTTCTCGGTCTCCTCGATGCGGACCCGGCCCTTGGCCTCCGAGATCGGGGCGACACCCTTGGGGGTACGCGCCTCGAAGAGCTCGACGACACGGGGCAGACCCTGCGTGATGTCGTCACCCGCCACACCACCGGTGTGGAAGGTACGCATCGTCAGCTGGGTACCGGGCTCACCGATGGACTGGGCGGCGATGATGCCGACCGCCTCACCGATGTCGACCAGCTTGCCGGTGGCGAGCGAGCGTCCGTAGCAGAAGGCACAGGTGCCGACCGCGGACTCACAGGTCAGGACCGAGCGGGTCTTGACCTCCTCGACGCCGGCGCCCACGAGGGCGTCGATCAGGACGTCACCCAGGTCGACGTTGGCAGGCGCGATGACCTTGCCGTCGATGACGACGTCCTCGGCGAGCATGCGGGCGTAGACCGAGGTCTCGACGTCGTCCGTCTTGCGCAGGACACCGTCGGCGCCCTTGACGGCGATCTTCAGCTTGAGGCCGCGGTCGGTGCCGCAGTCCTCCTCGCGGATGATGACGTCCTGCGAGACGTCCACCAGACGACGGGTCAGGTAACCCGAGTCGGCGGTACGCAGGGCGGTGTCCGCCAGACCCTTACGGGCACCGTGCGTGGAGATGAAGTACTCCAGGACGGTGAGGCCCTCACGGAAGGACGCCTTGATGGGACGGGGAATCGTCTCGTTCTTGGCGTTCGACACCAGACCACGCATACCCGCGATCTGACGCATCTGCATCATGTTTCCTCGGGCACCCGAGTCGACCATCATGAAGATGGGGTTCGTCTTCGGGAAGTTCGCGTTCATCGCCTCGGCGACCTCGTTGGTCGCCTTGGTCCAGATCGCGATGAGCTCCTGCGTGCGCTCGTCCTTGGTGATCAGACCGCGCTCGTACTGCTTCTGGACCTTCTCGTCCTGCTCCTCGTAGCCCTTGACGATGGCCTTCTTGGCCTCGGGCACGACGATGTCCGCAACGGAGACGGTGACCCCGGAACGGGTCGCCCAGTGGAAGCCCGCGGCCTTCAGGTTGTCGAGCGTCGCCGCCACGATGACCTTGGGGTAGCGCTCGGCCAGGTCGTTGACGATCTCGGAGAGCTGCTTCTTGCCCACCGAGTAGTCGACGAACGGGTAGTCCTCGGGCAGCAGCTCGTTGAAGAGCGCGCGGCCCAGGCTCGTACGCAGCCGGAAGGTGTCGCCCGGCTGGTACTCGGGCTCGCCCTCCTCGGCGACCGGCGGCACCCAGCCACGCGGCGGGATGGTGCCCACCGGGAAGCGGATGTCGACCTTCGCCTGCAGCGACAGCTCGCGGGCGTCGAAGGCCATGGTGGCCTCGGCCGTGGAGCCGAACGCACGGTCCGTGCCCTTGACGTTGCGGCCCTCTTCGTCCGTGGTGAGGAAGAAGAGACCCAGCACCATGTCCTGGGTCGGCATGGTGACGGGACGACCGTCGGCCGGCTTCAGGATGTTGTTCGAGGACAGCATCAGGATGCGGGCCTCGGCCTGCGCCTCCGCGGAGAGCGGCAGGTGCACGGCCATCTGGTCACCGTCGAAGTCCGCGTTGAACGCGGTGCAGACGAGCGGGTGGATCTGGATGGCCTTGCCCTCGACCAGCTGCGGCTCGAAGGCCTGGATGCCGAGGCGGTGCAGGGTGGGCGCACGGTTCAGCAGCACCGGGTGCTCGGCGATGACCTCTTCGAGGACGTCGTACACCACGGTGCGGCCACGCTCGACCATGCGCTTCGCCGACTTGATGTTCTGCGCGTGGTTCAGGTCCACCAGGCGCTTCATCACGAACGGCTTGAAGAGCTCCAGCGCCATCGCCTTCGGCAGACCGCACTGGTGCAGCTTGAGCTGCGGACCGACGACGATCACGGAACGCGCGGAGTAGTCCACGCGCTTGCCGAGGAGGTTCTGACGGAAACGGCCCTGCTTGCCCTTCAGCATGTCGCTGAGGGACTTCAGGGGACGGTTGCCGGGACCGGTGACCGGGCGACCACGACGACCGTTGTCGAAGAGGGCGTCCACGGCCTCCTGGAGCATGCGCTTCTCGTTGTTCACGATGATCTCGGGCGCGCCGAGGTCGAGAAGCCGCTTCAGGCGGTTGTTGCGGTTGATCACGCGGCGGTACAGGTCGTTCAGGTCGGAGGTCGCGAAGCGGCCACCGTCCAGCTGCACCATCGGACGCAGGTCCGGCGGGATGACCGGCACGCAGTCGAGCACCATGCCCTTGGGCTTGTTGCTGGTCTGCAGGAACGCGGAGACGACCTTGAGGCGCTTGAGCGCACGGGTCTTCTTCTGGCCCTTGCCGGTGCGGATGATCTCGCGGAGGCGCTCGGCCTCCTCGTCGAGGTCGAAGGACTCCAGGCGCTTCTGCAGCGCCGCGGCGCCCATGCAGCCGTCGAAGTACGTGCCGAAGCGGTCGCGCAGCTCGCGGTAGAGCAGCTCGTCGCCCTCGAGGTCCTGGACCTTGAGGTTCTTGAAGCGGCTCCACACCTCGTCGAGACGGTCGATCTCGCGCTGCGCACGGTCGCGCAGCTGCTTCATCTCACGCTCGGCGCCTTCGCGCACCTTGCGGCGCACGTCGGCCTTGGCACCCTCGGCCTCGAGCTCGGCCAGGTCGGTCTCGAGCTTCTTGGCACGGTTCTCGAGGTCCGAGTCGCGACGGTTCTCGACCTGCTGACGCTCGACGGAGACGTGGGCCTCCAGCGACGGGAGGTCGCGCGTGCGGCGCTCCTCGTCGACGAACGTGATCATGTACGCGGCGAAGTAGATGACCTTCTCGAGGTCCTTCGGCGCGAGGTCCAGCAGGTAGCCCAGACGCGACGGGACACCCTTGAAGTACCAGATGTGGGTGACGGGAGCGGCAAGCTCGATGTGACCCATGCGCTCACGGCGCACCTTGGCGCGCGTGACCTCGACGCCACAGCGCTCACAGATGATGCCCTTGAAGCGGACACGCTTGTACTTGCCGCAGTAGCACTCCCAGTCCCGGGTCGGACCGAAGATCTTCTCGCAGAAGAGTCCGTCCTTTTCGGGCTTGAGCGTGCGGTAGTTGATGGTCTCCGGCTTCTTCACTTCGCCGTGGGACCAGGTCCGGATGTCGTCCGCGGTGGCAAGGCCGATCCGCAGCTCGTCGAAGAAGTTGACGTCGAGCACTTGTCGTCAATCCCTCTTTCGGGGGTTCGAGCCCCCTCGCGTCATGCGAGAAAACGGGGCACTTCAGCAATGGTCTGAACGGGTCCGGGGAGAGCCGGCCGGATCACTGGGATCCGGCCGGCCAACCCGTCAGACCTCTTCGACGCTGCTCGGCTCTCGCCGGGACAGGTCGATACCGAGCTCCTCCGCCGCGCGGAAGACGTCCTCGTCCGTGTCGCGCATCTCGATGGACATGCCGTCCGAGGACAGCACCTCCACGTTGAGGCAGAGCGACTGCATTTCCTTGATGAGCACCTTGAAGGACTCGGGAATGCCCGGCTCGGGGATGTTCTCGCCCTTGACGATCGCCTCGTAGACCTTCACGCGGCCGGTGACGTCGTCGGACTTGATCGTCAGCAGTTCCTGGAGGGCGTATGCGGCGCCGTAAGCCTCAAGAGCCCACACCTCCATCTCACCGAATCGCTGCCCACCGAACTGCGCCTTACCACCCAGCGGCTGCTGCGTGATCATGGAGTACGGGCCGGTCGAACGCGCGTGGAGCTTGTCGTCGACCAGGTGGTGCAGCTTGAGGATGTACATGTACCCGACCGAGACCGGGTCCGGGAACGGCTCGCCGGAGCGGCCGTCGAACAGCTGGGCCTTGCCCGAGGGCTGGACCAGCCGGTCGCCGTCGCGGTTCGGGATCGTGGCCTTGAAGAGGCCGGTGATCTCGTCCTCACGGGCACCGTCGAAGACCGGGGTCGCGACGTTGGTGCCGGGGGCGACCTGGTCGGCACCGATGGCCTGCAGGCGCTGGGCCCACTCGTCACCGAGGCCGGAGACGTCCCATCCGCGGCTGGCGAGCCAGCCGAGGTGGATCTCCAGGACCTGTCCCGGGTTCATTCGGGACGGGACACCCAGCGGGTTGAGGATGATGTCGACCGGGGTGCCGTCCTCAAGGAACGGCATGTCCTCGATCGGGAGGATCTTCGAGATGACGCCCTTGTTGCCGTGACGGCCGGCGAGCTTGTCACCATCGGTGATCTTGCGCTTCTGCGCGACGTAGACGCGGACCAGCTGGTTCACGCCCGGCGGCAGCTCGTCGCCCTCTTCGCGGTCGAAGACGCGGACGCCGATGACCTTGCCGATCTCGCCGTGCGGGACCTTGAGCGAGGTGTCACGGACCTCGCGCGCCTTCTCACCGAAGATCGCGCGGAGCAGACGCTCCTCCGGGGTCAGCTCGGTCTCACCCTTGGGCGTGACCTTGCCGACGAGGATGTCGCCGGCGACGACCTCGGCACCGATACGGATGATGCCGCGCTCGTCGAGGTCGGCGAGGACCTCCTCGGAGACGTTCGGGATGTCCCGGGTGATCTCCTCCGGGCCGAGCTTGGTGTCACGGGCGTCGACCTCGTGCTCCTCGATGTGGATCGAGGAGAGGACGTCGTCCTGCACGAGGCGCTGCGACAGGATGATCGCGTCCTCGTAGTTGTGACCCTCCCACGGCATGAACGCCACGAGCAGGTTCTTGCCCAGCGCCATCTCACCGTTCTCGGTGGCCGGCCCGTCGGCGAGGACCTGGCCCTCGATGACGCGGTCGCCCTCGGAGACGACGACCTTCTGGTTGACCGAGGTGCCCTGGTTGGAGCGCGAGAACTTGGCGATGCGGTACGTGGTGTACGTGCCGTCGTCGTTGGTGACGGTGATGTAGTCCGCGGAGACCTCCTGGACCACACCGTCCTTCTCGGCCTTGAGCACGTCACCGGCGTCGGTGGCGCAGCGGTACTCCATGCCCGTGCCGACGAGCGGCGCCTCGGACTTGATGAGCGGCACCGCCTGACGCATCATGTTCGCGCCCATGAGGGCACGGTTGGCGTCGTCGTGCTCCAGGAACGGGATCATCGCGGTGGCGACGGACACCATCTGGCGCGGCGAGACGTCCATGTAGTCGACGTCGTCACCGGGGATGTAGTCGACCTCTCCGCCACGACGGCGGACCAGGACGCGCGGCTCGGTGAACCGCATGTCCTCGGAGAGCGTCGCGTTCGCCTGGGCGATCACGAAGCGGTCTTCCTCGTCGGCGGTGATGTAGTCGACCTCGTCGGTGACCTGGCCGTCGACGACCTTGCGGTACGGCGTCTCGATGAAGCCGAACGCGTTGACGCGGCCGTACGAGGCGAGCGAACCGATCAGACCGATGTTCGGGCCTTCAGGGGTCTCGATCGGGCACATGCGTCCGTAGTGGGACGGGTGCACGTCTCGGACCTCGAAGCCGGCCCGCTCACGGGACAGACCACCCGGGCCGAGCGCCGACAGACGGCGCTTGTGGGTGAGACCCGACAGCGGGTTGTTCTGGTCCATGAACTGCGACAGCTGGCTGGTGCCGAAGAACTCCTTGATGGAGGCGACGACCGGCCGGATGTTGATCAGGGTCTGCGGCGTGATCGCCTCGACGTCCTGGGTCGTCATGCGCTCACGCACGACGCGCTCCATACGGGCGAGACCCGTGCGGACCTGGTTCTGGATCAGCTCGCCGACGTTGCGCAGACGACGGTTGCCGAAGTGGTCGATGTCGTCGGTCTCGACGACGATCGTCCGGCCGGACTCACCGACGGTCTCGAGCTCACCGGCGTGGAGCTTCACCAGGTACTTGATGGTGGCGATGATGTCGTCGCTGGTGAGCACACCGGCGTCGAGCGGCTCGTCGGCGCCGAGCTTCTTGTTCACCTTGTAGCGGCCGACCTTCGCGAGGTCGTAGCGCTTCGGGTTGAAGTAGAGGTTCTCGAGCAGCGTCTGAGCAGCCTCGCGGGTGGGCGGCTCGCCCGGACGCAGCTTGCGGTAGATGTCGAGCAGCGCGTCGTCCTGGCCCTGGGTGTGGTCCTTCTCCAGGGTGGCGCGCATCGACTCGTACTCGCCGAACTCCTCGAGGATCTGCTCGGTGGTCCAGCCGAGAGCCTTCAGGAGGACGGTGACGGACTGCTTGCGCTTGCGGTCGATGCGGACACCGACCATGTCGCGCTTGTCGATCTCCATCTCCAGCCAGGCACCCCGGGACGGGATGATCTTGGCGGAGAAGATGTCCTTGTCGGACGTCTTGTCGATGGAGGAGTCGAAGTAGACACCCGGCGAGCGGACGAGCTGCGACACGACGACACGCTCGGTGCCGTTGATGACGAAGGTGCCCTTGTTGGTCATGAGCGGGAAGTCGCCCATGAAGACCGTCTGGGACTTGATCTCGCCGGTCTCGTTGTTGGTGAACTCGGCCGTGACGAAGAGCGGGGCGGCGAACGTGAAGTCGCGCTCCTTGCACTCGTCGATCGAGTTCTTCGGGGGCTCGAAGCGGTGGTCGCGGAACGTCAGCGACATCGACCCGGAGAAGTCCTCGATCGGTGAGATCTCCTCGAAGATCTCCTCCAGGCCGGACTTGGTGGGGACGTCCTGTCCACTGTCCAGAGCTGCCTCGACGCGAGCCTTCCAGGCGGCGTTGCCGAGGAGCCAGTCAAAGCTCTCGGTCTGCAGCGCGAGGAGGTTCGGAACCTCGAGGGGCTCCTTGATCTTTGCAAAAGAGATGCGCAGCGGGGCGGTGCTGGCACCGTTGTTCGTATTCGAGGTCGAGGCGTTGCGCGAGGCGGCCAAGAGGGGGTCCTTCCGAGGGCTCGGACTCACTACGCGCGTACCGGCCCCCAAGCCGCACACAGAGACAGGAATCCCAAGGTCAGGGAATGTCCGGTCATCGGTGCTGAGCGTGGGCATGCCCCTGGTGACGGGCAGGAGGCAGCTAACAGGCAGCGCAAAGGGTCAGTGTAGCCAAGCGGCACACTGATGTCCAGTCGGGGTTCTCAGAGACCCACGTTGCTCTCAACAGCTGTTCTCAACACCCATGAATAGCCCTCGCGCGGTGTGCGCTCTTCTTTACTGCCCTCTTCGCTCTCGATCCATGCCTCGGATGCGGATCGAGATGACGACGCGTCCTGAGAATTGCGCGCCGCGTGCGGTTCGTCAAGGCCCCGGGGCCCCGGCGGACGTCCGCCGATCTTCACCTGCGCCCGGAGGACGCCTGTTGACGCCCGGTGGCGCGCCCCGGAGAAACGCACGGCGAAGATCACCCTACTCGCCGCGGACGGAAGATCAAGGCAGCCCCCGGGGGCATGCCGAAGGGCGACCACCCGGATGGGTGATCGCCCTTCGGTGAGGACACTCAGCGCCTTACGGAGCGAGCGGCCTCGGGAGAGTCAGAGGACTCTCGAAGTCACTTGACCTCGACGGAAGCGCCGGCGCCCTTGAGGGACTCGGCAGCCTTCTCGGCGGCCTCCTTGGCGACCTTCTCGAGGACGGGCTTCGGGGCGCCGTCCACGAGGTCCTTGGCCTCCTTGAGACCCAGCGAGGTCAGCTCACGCACGACCTTGATGACCTGGATCTTCTTCTCGCCGGCACCCGTGAGGATGACGTCGAACTCGTCCTGCTCCTCAGCGGCCTCGGCGGCCGGGCCGGCGCCCGCGGGGCCGGCAACGGCGACGGCCGCGGCGGCGGTGACGTCGAACTTCTCCTCGAACGCCTTAACGAACTCGGAGAGCTCGATGAGGGTGAGCTCCTCGAACTGGGCGAGCAGGTCTTCCTGGCTGAGCTTCGCCATGATGGCGTCCTTCCACTATTCGGCAGGTGCCGGATGTATATGTCGGCGGGCGTACATGGAGCCCGCTGGACCGCTGAGCGAAATTACTCGGCGGCCTCGGCGGGAGCCGGCGTACCGGCACCGCCCTGCTCGGCCTTCTTGGCGCGAAGCGCTTCCGCGGTGCGGACGAACTTCGACGGCAGAGCCTGGAAGAGCTGCGCAGCCTGAGTCTGCTTGCCCTTCATGGCGCCGGCCAGCTTGGCGAGCAGCACCTCGCGGGACTCGAGGTCCGCGAGCTTCTTGATCTCATCGGCGGACAGCGCCTTACCGTCAAGGACACCGCCCTTGATGATGAGGTTGGGGTTGTCCTTGGCGAAGTCACGAAGACCCTTCGCCGACTCCACCGGGTCACCGGTGATGAAGGCAACCGCCGTCGGACCTGCGAACAGGTCGTCCAGCGTGTCGATCCCGGCCTCGTTGGCCGCAATCTTGGTCAGCGTGTTCTTCACCACGGCGTACTGGGCGTTCTCACCGAGCGAACGACGCAGCGTCTTGAGCTGCGCCACGGTGAGACCCCGGTACTCGGTCAGCACGGCGGCGTTCGAGCTGCGGAACTGGTCCGTCAGCTCGGCTACCGCGGCAGCCTTGTCGGGCCTTGCCATGAGCGTCGGCCTCCTTCCGGGTGATGAGGACCGCTCAGAAGGGGCCGGGAAAGACGAAACGCCCCAGCACAAGTGCCAGGGCGCGGCTCGACCGGACGAATCCGGGAGCGTTCCACAGTCACCTGCGCAGGTCGTCCGATCTAGCGGAACCTTCGGTCACCGTGCCTCTTGCGAGAGCGCGGCGACGACCAGCGGTCTTTGGCTTCTTGTAGAGGCTACGCGACCGGGGCCATCCGGAGCAAATCCGTCCTGGTTCGCCCCGCGCGAGAGGTTTAGGGGCCTGTCGGGCGGCACACGGAGGGCAGGCACCACGCCGCCTGCGAGGAGGAGCCCCGCACCCTCCGGAGAGGCTGCGGGGCCCGTCGTCACCGTCGAAGGATCAGGTGGTCGCGGGGTCCGCGGCCTGCCCGATCCCCTTGAGCATCTCCATCAGGTCGAAGGTCTCGCCCGCGGGCGGCGCCTCGACGGTCACACCGGCGCCGTAGTCGGAGTAGTCGGCGACCACGGTGATTTCGCCCTGCGGGTTGTCCACCCCGACGTTCATACGCCTCGGGTAACCGTCCTCGTCGACCCAGACCTCGGTGTCGTAGCCCGTGATCCCGCTCTTCTTCACGTTGGCGAGCAGCGACTTGCGCTCCTCGGCCGACAGGACGTCGAGCGACTTGTTGGCGGACAGCATCTCGGCGACCGAGAGCGAGCCCTTGTAGTGCTGCGTCGCGACCCCGCCGATCTTCTCGGCGCCGACGCGCTTGAGATTCGGGGACTCCAGGAGCAGCGCCAGCTGCTGCGCCGGGTCCTGGTTCATCCCCTCCAGGCCGCGGGTCATCTGCTTCTGCGCGGCGGCGTTCCCGGATGCCTTCGCGATGGCGCCCAGGTCCATCTTCATCCAGCGCTTGCCGTCCATCTCGGCGGCGGCCGAGGCACCCATGTCCATGAACATGACGTTGTCCGCCATGATCATGCGGACCTGCTCCGGTGCGTCCGGAGCGGCCTGGAGCGCCTCGCCCTTCATGGTCATGTCCATCACGGTGGGTCCCCAGCCCATCGTGCCGTCCATCTCCATCGTGCCGCCGGCGGCGGCGGGCGAGGTGACCGTCATGTGCACCTTGGCCGACTTCGCGGCCGCGGTCTTCTTGTACGCGGCCGTCAGCACCTCTGTCACCGGCGCTTCCGACTTCGCCGCACCCGCCACCGGCTTCTTCTCACCGCTCTGGCAGCCCGCGACTCCGACGACCACGGCCGCCAACGTCAGCGAGACCCCCGCCCGCTTCCATGCCGACACACTCATGCCCCACCCCTGTGTACGTAGTTGAATTGTTGAAAGGTAACGCACCGCACTGAGAGCCCGCACACGAAAAACCGTCCCCCCGGCGCTCCTGAGAGCACCGGGGGGACGGTTTTCGGTCACGCGGTCCGCGACCACCGTCAGTTTCAGACGGCGGCCGGGTCCTCCTCGACGAGGAGGTTGCGCACGCGGTTGGCGTCCAGCGGGATGCCGGGGCCCATCGTCGTGCTCATGGTCGCCTTCTTGATGAAGCGACCCTTCGCGGCGGACGGCTTCAGACGGAGGATCTCCTCCAGGGCCGCGCCGTAGTTCTCGACCAGCTTCGTGTCATCGAAAGAGGTCTTTCCGATGATGAAGTGCAGGTTCGAGTGCTTGTCGACGCGGAACTCGATCTTTCCGCCCTTGATGTCGTTGACAGCCTTGACGACATCGGGGGTGACGGTGCCGGTCTTCGGGTTCGGCATCAGACCACGCGGACCGAGCACGCGGCCCAGGCGGCCGACCTTGCCCATGAGGTCCGGCGTGGCGACGACGGCGTCGAAGTCCAGACGGCCCTTCGCCACCTCGTCGATGAGCTCGTCGGCGCCGACGATGTCGGCGCCCGCGGCTTCCGCGGCCGCAGCACGGTCACCGGTCGCGAAGACCAGGACCCGGGCGGTCTTGCCGGTGCCGTGCGGGAGGTTCACGGTGCCACGGACCATCTGGTCGGCCTTGCGAGGGTCAACACCCAGGCAGAACGCGACCTCGACGGTGCCGTCGAACTTCGTGGTGGCGGTGTCCTTGGCGAGACGGACGGCCTCGAGCGGGGCGTAGGTGCGCTCCCGGTCGATCTTCGCGTCCGCAGCGCGGAGGTTCTTGCTGCGCTTCACATCTACTCCTGATGATTTTCAGAGTGTGGAGTCGTGGTGCGGACCAGCGCTTGGTCCTACCACTGAGGGGCTACGGGGCTGACTCAGCCTTCGACCGTGATGCCCATGGAACGGGCGGTGCCAGCGATGATCTTCGACGCGGCGTCGAGGTCGTTGGCGTTCAGGTCGGGGAGCTTGGTCGTGGCGATCTCGCGGACCTGGGCAGCCGTCAGCTTGGCGACCTTGGTCTTGTGCGGCTCGCCGGAGCCCTTGTCCACACCCGCGGCCTTGAGGATCAGCTTGGCGGCCGGCGGAGTCTTCGTGATGAAGGTGAAGGAGCGGTCTTCGTAGACCGTGATCTCCACCGGCACGACCATGCCACGCTGCGACTCGGTCGCGGCGTTGTAGGCCTTGCAGAACTCCATGATGTTGACGCCGTGCTGGCCCAGCGCGGGGCCGACCGGCGGTGCCGGGTTGGCCGCACCGGCGTTGATCTGGAGCTTGATAAGCCCCGTGATCTTCTTCTTCTTGGGAGGCATTGCTCTCTCCGGGTCCTAGTGAGAGTGTTTCGCCGCCGTTCCGGTCATCCGGATGGAGGCATACCGCACAACGATAACGGGTACAGTCGCGCGACCAAAAACGAGCAGGTCAGACAGGCTGCGAAGCCGGTCTGACCTGCTCGATAGGCATGTGTCCGGAAGCTGACGGAAAGCGTCAGTTCTTCTGGATCTGGTCGAAGCTGAGCTCGACCGGGGTCTCGCGGCCGAAGATCTCGACGAGGCCCTTGACCTTCTTCGAGTCGGCGTTGATCTCGTTGATCGTCGCCTGCAGCGTCGCGAACGGGCCGTCGGTGACGGTGACCGAGTCGCCCACCTCGAAGTCCAGCACCTGGACCTCGACCTTGCGGGCGGGAGCCGGCTTGCCCTCGGCCTCGGCCGCCTCGCGGGCCGCCTTCTCCTCGGCCTCCGGGGCGAGCATCTTGACGATCTCGTCCAGCGTCAGCGGGTACGGGTCGTAGGCGTTGCCGACGAAGCCGGTGACGCCGGGCGTGTTGCGGACGACGCCCCACGACTCGTTCGTCAGGTCCATGCGCACGAGGACGTAGCCCGGGAGCTTGTTCTGGCGGACGTTCTTGCGCTCGCCGTTCTTGATCTGGACGATCTCTTCCTCGGGCACTTCGGCCTGGTAGATGAAGTCCTCGACGTTGAGCGAGACGGCGCGCTGCTCCAGGTTGGCCTTCACGCGCTTCTCGTAGCCGGCGTACGTGTGGATGACGTACCACTCGCCGGGAAGTCCGCGCAGCTCGTCGCGGAGGGCGGTGACGGGGTCGACCGGTTCGGCCACCTCGGCGTCTTCCTCGTCCTCGGCGGCGACCGCTTCGTCGTCCTCGGTGGACTCGTCGTCCTCGTCGGAGTCGGATCCGTCCTCATCGGCGACGGCGTCGTCCTCGTCGGACTCGGCCTGCTCGTCCTCGGCGGCGTCAGCAGCTTCGACCTGGTCCGGGGCCACGGCATCCGCCGCCTCGACGATGTCGAGCTCGTCCTCGGCGGACTCGACGGCGCTCGCCGTGGGCTCGGCGTCGTCGTTCAGGTTCGGGTCAGACACGATGGCTGCTTCTTCCTGGATACATATGGGTGGAACATGCGAAAGGGGCGCCGATGAGGCGCCCTCCGCGGGATCAGCCGAAGACGTACTTGATGACCCGCGCGAATCCGAAGTCAATCACGGTGACGAGACCGATCATCACGACCACGAATGCGATCACCACGGCCGTGTAGGTCGAGAGCTGGTTACGCGTCGGCCATACGACCTTGCGCAGCTCCGCGATGATCTGGCGGTAGAAAAGCGCGAGCCGGCCCAGAGGACCCTTCTTGCCGCGCTTGCCGCCCTTCCGGGCCTTCTTCTTCGACTCGGGGGCTTCGTCCTCGGCATCAGGCATGTCGATGGAGCCCACGGCGTCCGTCACGCTACTCACCTGATTCCGGGTCATGGCCGTGCCGCGCCCGGTGGAGCCGCACGGCGGTGCATTGAAGTACGTAGATGCGCACACATCCTGGCGGAGGAGTGTGTAGCAGGGCCGGAGGGACTTGAACCCCCAACCGCTGGTTTTGGAGACCAGTGCTCTACCAATTGAGCTACGACCCTTTGTGGATTCCACCAACCTACCGCATCTTCACCGGTGGGCCGGTGGGGAAGACGGTGCGGCTGATGAAGGCCAACGACAGGTGAGTGTACGTGCTCAGGGGCGCCGCGTCGAACAGACAACAACCGACCGGTCCTGTCCGCATGCTGTCCGAGTGCTGTCCGGTCCCTGAAACCGCTGTGCTCCGGGGTTTTCCGGTCTGCGAGCATGGGGGCATGAGCGCTGCAACTTCTCCGTCCGAGCGCCGGGTCTCGGCCCGCATCGGTGCGATCTCCGAGTCCGCCACCCTCGCCGTCGACGCAAAGGCCAAGGCCCTCAAGGCCGCCGGGCGTCCGGTGATCGGCTTCGGCGCCGGCGAGCCCGACTTCCCGACCCCGGGCTACATCGTCGACGCCGCGATCGAGGCGTGCCGCAACCCGAAGTACCACCGCTACACCCCCGCGGGCGGGCTGCCCGAGCTCAAGGCCGCCATCGCCGCGAAGACGCTGCGCGACTCCGGCTACGAGGTCGACGCCTCCCAGATCCTGGTGACCAACGGCGGCAAGCAGGCCATCTACGAGGCGTTCGCCGCGCTCCTGGACCCGGGTGACGAGGTCATCGTCCCGGCGCCGTACTGGACGACCTACCCCGAGTCGATCCGTCTCGCCGGCGGTGTGCCGGTCGAGGTCGTGGCCGACGAGACCACCGGTTACCGGGTCTCGGTCGAGCAGCTGGAGGCCGCTCGCACCGAGCGCACGAAGGTCGTCCTGTTCGTGTCGCCGTCCAACCCGACCGGCGCGGTGTACGACGAGGCCGACACCGAGGCGATCGGCCGCTGGGCCGTCGAGCACGGGCTGTGGGTGATGACGGACGAGATCTACGAGCACCTCGTCTACGGCGACGCGAAGTTCACCTCGCTCCCCGCGATCGTGCCCGAGCTGCGTGACAAGTGCGTCGTGGTCAACGGCGTCGCCAAGACCTACGCCATGACCGGCTGGCGGGTCGGCTGGATCATCGGCCCCAAGGACATCGTGAAGGCCGCGACGAACCTGCAGTCGCACGCCACGTCCAACGTCAGCAACGTCGCCCAGGCCGCCGCGCTGGCCGCGGTCTCAGGCCCCCTGGACGCGGTCGCCGAGATGCGCGGCGCGTTCGACCGCCGCCGCAGGACGATCGTGCGCATGCTGAACGAGATCGACGGCGTGCTCTGCCCCGAGCCCGAGGGCGCGTTCTACGCCTACCCGTCCGTGAAGGAGCTGCTCGGCAAGGAGATCCGCGGCAAGCGCCCCGCGGACTCCGTCGAGCTCGCGGCCCTGATCCTGGACGAGGCCGAGGTCGCCGTCGTGCCCGGCGAGGCGTTCGGCACGCCGGGCTACCTCCGGCTGTCGTACGCCCTGGGCGATGACGACCTCGTCGAGGGCATCTCGCGGCTCCAGAAGCTGCTGGGCGAGGCCCGCGACTGACGCGGAACACCCCTCCCCACGAAGGTGACCCCCGGCTCCGGCCGGGGGTCACTTTTCTGTTCGATCGGTAACTCACAAGGGGATCCGGCTACCGCCGCACCCCTCGCGTGCGGCAAGATCCTTCAATGGAGCGTGACGTACGGCTGTTGCCCAAGGCCCATCTGCACCTGCACTTCACCGGGTCGATGCGGCCGACGACCCTGCTCGAACTCGCGGACAAGTACGGCGTGCACCTGCCCGACGCGCTGACCGGGGGCGAGCCGCCCAAGCTGCGGGCCACGGACGAGCGGGGCTGGTTCCGCTTCCAGCGGCTCTACGACATCGCCCGGTCCTGCCTGCGCGAGCCGGAGGACATCCAGCGGCTCGTGCGCGAGACCGCGATGGAGGACGTCGCGGACGGCTCCGGGTGGCTGGAGATCCAGGTCGACCCCACCTCGTACGCCCCCCTGCTCGGCGGGCTCATCCCGGCCATCGAGATCATCCTGGACGCCGTGGACCGCGCGGCCCGCGAGACGGGGCTCGGGATCCGGGTGGTGATCGCCGCGAACCGCATGAAGCACCCCCTGGACGCCCGCACACTGGCCCGGCTCGCCGTGCGGTACGCCGACCAGGGCGTGATCGGCTTCGGGCTCTCCAACGACGAGCGGCGCGGCATGGCGCGCGACTTCGACCGCGCCTTCGCCATCGCCCGCGAGGGCGGGCTGATCGCCGCACCGCACGGCGGGGAGCTCTCGGGCCCCTCCAGCGTCCGGGACTGCCTGGACGACCTGGACGCCTCCCGGATCGGGCACGGCGTGCGGGCCGCCGAGGACCCGCGGCTCATGTCGCTGCTAGCGGAGCGCGGCGTGACGTGCGAGGTCTGCCCGGCGTCGAACGTCGCACTCGGCGTCTACGAGAAGCCCGACGACGTACCCCTGCGCACTTTGTTCGACGCGGGGGTGCCGATGGCGCTCGGGGCGGACGACCCGCTGCTGTTCGGATCGCGCCTGGCGGCGCAGTACGACCTCGTACGCCGTCATCACGCGTTCACCGACGAGGAACTGGCCGAGCTCGCGCGGCAGTCCGTACGCGGCTCGGTGGCGCCCGTGGAGGTGCGGGAGAAGATGCTCGGCGGGATCGACGCGTGGCTCGTCGGCTGAGGCCGTCCGCGGGACCGTCCGGGCCGGTGGTGGCTGCCGTCGGCCTGCGGACGGCCCGCCACCCCGCGGGCGCGAGGGCGGCGGCTACAGGCTGACGCCGACCGTCACCGGTTCGTTGACGAGGGTGACCCCGAAGGCCTCGCGGACCCCTTCGACCACCTCGCGGGCCAGGGCCAGCAGGTCCTCGGTGGTGGCGTCGCCCCGGTTGGTGAGGGCGAGGGTGTGCTTGGTGGAGATGCGCGCGGGACCCGTGCCGTACCCCTTGGTGAAGCCCGCCTTGTCGATCAACCACGCGGCGGAGGTCTTCACCAGCCCCTCGCCGGCGGGGAAGGCGGGCGGTGTCACGCCGGCGCCCAGCCTGTCCACCGCGCGGGCGAGGAACGCCGCGTGCTGCGCCTCGTCGAGGACCGGGTTGGTGAAGAACGACCCGGCCGACCAGGTGTCGTGGTCCTCCGGGTCGAGCACCATGCCCTTGCCCGCCCGCAGGCGCAGGACCGTCTCGCGCGCCGCCTCGGCGGGCACACGGTCGCCCTGCTCGACGCCCATGGCGCGGGCGGTCTCCGGATACCTCAGGGGCGCGGACAGCCCGCCCGCGTCCTCCAGCCCGAAACGGACGCGGAGGACGACGAAGCGGTCGGGTTCGGCCTTGAAGCGGCTGTGCCGGTACGAGAAGGCGCACGCCTCGTTGGGAAGGGTGACCGTCTCGCCGGTGTGCCGGTCGTAGGCGACGACCTCGGTGATCACCGAGGACACCTCCTGCCCGTAGGCACCGACGTTCTGGATCGGGGTCGCGCCCGCGGACCCGGGGATGCCGGCGAGGCATTCGATGCCCGCCAGGCCGGCCTCGACGGTGCGGGCGACGGCGTCGGTCCACACCTCACCGGCGGCCAGTTCGAGCGTCGTACCGCTGAGCTCGAATCCCTCGGTGGCGATGCGCAGCGCGATGCCGTCGAAGCCCTTGTCGCCGATGACCAGGTTGGATCCGCCGCCGATGACCAGCAGCGGGGTGCCGCTCGCGTCGGCTTCGCGGACGGCGGCGACCACCTCCGCGTCGGTGGTGGCCGTCAGGAGGCGGTCGGCCGGGCCACCGAGCCGGAAGGTGGTCAGGGGGGCGAGGGGGGCATCGTGGAGTTCGTGCACGGGGACAAGAGTACGGTCCGTGGCCCCGCCGGGCGGGGCCACGGGGTGCGGCTGCCGGGCCGGCCCCCGTCGCACGGCGTGGGCGTGCCCCGCACACGCGAAGGGCGCCCTCATGACGAGGGCGCCCCGCGCACGTCCGCGGACGTGCGTACGTCAGGCCAGGCGGACGACGGCGCGGGACATGCCCAGCACCTTCTTGCCGTCGCTCATGGCGGTCAGGTCGACCCGCACGAGGTTGTCGTCCAGCTTCGCGGCGACCTTGGCGCTGACCTCGACCAGTGCCCCGGTGTCGTCGTTCGGCACGACGACGGGCTTGGTGAACCGCACCCCGTACTCGACGACCGCGCCCGGGTCGCCGGCCCAGTCCGTGACCACCCGGATCGCCTCGGCCATGGTGAACATGCCGTGCGCGATCACGTCGGGCAGCCCGACCTCCGTCGCGAACTTCTCGTTCCAGTGGATCGGGTTGAAGTCACCCGAGGCGCCGGCGTACTGCACGAGGGTCGCGCGGGTCACCGGGAAGGACTGCGCGGGCAGCTCCGTACCGACCTCGACCGCTCCGTAGGCGATGCTCGCCGTCATCACGCCTCCTCGGCGGCACGGGCCACCAGCTTCGTCCACGCCGTCACGACGTGCTCACCGGACTCGTCGTGGACCTCGCCGCGGATGTCGACGATGTCGTTGCCGGCCATCGACTTGATGGCCTCGATGGTCGAGGTGACGGCCAGCCGGTCACCGGCCCGGACGGGGCGGGTGTACGCGAACTTCTGGTCGCCGTGCACGACACGGCTGTAGTCCAGTCCCAGCTGCGGGTCCTCGATGACCTGACCCGCCGCCCTGAACGTGATCGAGAACACGAACGTGGGCGGTGCGATCACATCCGGGTGCCCCAGAGCCTTGGCGGCCTCGGTGTCGACGTACGCGGGGTTGGTGTCGCCCACCGCTTCCGCGAACTCCCGGATCTTCTCCCGGCCGACCTCGTACGCCGGGGTGGGCGGATAGGTCCGCCCCACGAAGGACTGGTCGAGCGCCATGAGCCCGCTACCTCCTGATGAAAAAAGTCGAATAGGGCGTGGAACTACCCCAATAAAACGACACGAGGCCGCCCCCAGTGGGGACGGCCTCGTGTACGAGCCTGTTTCAGCGCGTTTCGCGGTGCGCGGTGTGCGAGTTGCAGCGCGGGCAGTGCTTCTTCATCTCAAGACGGTCCGGGTTGTTACGCCGGTTCTTCTTGGTGATGTAGTTCCGCTCCTTGCACTCCACGCAGGCCAGCGTGATCTTCGGGCGGACGTCGGTGGCAGCCACGTGAGTGCTCCTTGGACGGACGGATGGACGGATGAACGCATAAAAGAGTAGCCGATCGAAGGACCGACCCCACAATCGGCTACCGTTAGTAGCGGTGACCGGACTTGAACCGGTGACACAGCGATTATGAGCCGCTTGCTCTACCGACTGAGCTACACCGCTTTGATGCCGGGCTTCCCCGCCGAAGCGGAGAGACCCGATCACCAGAGCCCCAATGCGGAATCGAACCGCAGACCTTCTCCTTACCATGGAGACGCTCTACCGACTGAGCTATTGGGGCGAGCGAGGAAGACATTACACGGTCTGTGGCCGACGCCCAAATCCGTTTCCCCCGCCCCCACCGACCCCTCGGGAGCCGGTCCGCCGAACCCCGCGATCCGCCCCCTGATCAGGGCCTTGATCAGCTCGTACACCGCGCCCGCCGGGTTCCCGCGAAGCCGGGCGGCCCGCTCTCACCCGCCCTCCCCGCGCGGACCGCATTCGTACGACTAACTCGCCCTCCGCACGGGGGCCCGCGGCCCCGCCTAGGCTCGGCGCACCCTCTGCGTGATCTTGCTTGCCCCCAGGAGCGGCGCGATGCCCGACAGCCCCAGCGACGCGCCCGCACTTCTGCTAAGCGGAGCGCGGCTCGCCGACGGGCGTTCCGTCGACGTACGGATCAGCGGCCCGCGCATCGAGGCGGTCGGGACGGCAGGCAGTCTCCGCACCGAGGGGAGGCGGCTCGACCTGCGCGGCTACCTCCTGCTGCCCGCGCCGGCGGAGCCGCACGCCCACCCCGGGACGGCGCTCACCGCGGGCGGCCCGGCGGCCCACCACCCGGCGCCCGACCACTCGGGGTCACACCACCCGGCGTCCGGCCACCCGACATCCGGCCACTCGGCGTCACACCACCCGGCGCCCGACCACCCGGCATCCGGCCACTCGGCATCCGGCCACTCGGAGGACGTCCGCCGCCGGACCACCGAGTCGGCGCTGCTCCAGCTCAGCCACGGCGCCACCGCTCTGCGCGCCCATGTGCGCGTCGGCGACTCCCAGGGACCGGGGGCACTCGAAGCCGTGCTGGAGGCCGGCCGCTCCCTGCGCGGCCTGACCGACCTGACCACCGTGGCCGTTCCCCGCGTTCTCACCGGCGTCGCGGGCAAGGACGGCCTCGCCCGGCTCCGCGACGCCGTGGAGATGGGTGCGGGCGTGATCGGCGCCTGCCCCGATCTCGACCCGGACCCCGCGGGCCACGTCGAGGCGGTCCTGGACCTGGCCGCCACCCACGACCGGCCGGTCGATCTGCACACGGACGGTGACGACCCCGCGCGCCTCGCCGGGCTGGCCGACATGGCCGGCGGGCTCGGCTCCCGCGTCTGCCTGGGGCCCGTCGCCGGGCTCGCACGGCTTCCGGACGAGGTCGCGGCCCGCACGGCCGACCGGCTCGCCGCCGCCGCCGTGACGGTGGTCTGCCTGCCCCAGGGCCCGTGCTCGGGCTCCCTGCGACGGGGCACCGCGCCCGTACGGCTGCTGCGCGCGGCCGGGGTACGGGTCGCCGCCGGCAGCGGGGCTCTGCGCGACGCCTCGAACCCGGTCGGCCGGGGCGACCCCCTGGAAGCCGCCTACCTGCTCGCCTCGCAGCACGGCCTCACCCCGCAGCAGGCGTACGACGCCGTCTCGACCACCGCGAGGGCGGCGCTGGGGCTGCCCGGGGTACGCGTCGAGGCCGGCTTCCCCGCGGAACTGCTCGCCGTGCGCGGGGACGGGCTCGCGGGGGCGCTCTCGCTGGCGTACAGCCGGATCGTGGTGCACCGCGGGCGCGTCGTGGCGCGGACGAGCGCCGTGCGCGAGTACCGCGACTCGGGGGCCGCCTCGGGGCTGGACCTCCCCCGCCAGGGAAGGGTGGATTCCGGCCACGGCGGCGGGCCTTGAGCGCGACTGCGCGGTGCGGCGTACCGTCGGAAACATGCGCATTGTCATTGCAGGAGGACATGGTCAGATCGCGCTGCGGCTCGAGCGTCTGCTCGCCGCGCGCGGTGACGAGGCGGCGGGCGTCATCCGCAACCCGCAGCAGAGCGAGGACCTGAGGGAGGCGGGGGCGGAACCTGTCGTCCTCGACCTCGAATCGGCGTCCGTCGAGGAGGTGGCGGAAGCGCTTCGGGGAGCGGACGCGGTGGTCTTCGCCGCGGGCGCCGGACCGAACAGCGGCTCGGGCCGCAAGGACACGGTGGACCGCGGGGCGGCCGTACTCTTCGCGGACGCGGCGGAGCGGGCAGGTGTGCGGCGCTACATCGTGATCTCGTCCATGGGCGCGGACCCCGGGCAGACCGGCGACGAGGTCTTCGACGTCTACCTGCGGGCCAAGGGCGAGGCGGACGCGTACGTGCGCTCCAGGCCGGGCCTCGACTGGACGATCCTGCGACCCGGGATGCTCACGAACGACGCGGGCACCGGGCAGGTCCTGCTCACCGCCTCGACGGGCCGGGGCCCCATCCCCCGCGACGACGTGGCGGCCGTGCTGCTGGAGCTGCTCGACACCCCGGCGACGGCGGGCCTCACGCTGGAACTCATCAGCGGGAACAAGCCGGTTGCGGTCGCGGTGAAGGACATCGCGGGGAACTGACGTCGCGGGGAACTGACGTCGGCGGGGCGGGCGGACCCGCTACACCCGTCGGCCCAGGAAATTCAGCAACCTGGTCTGGGCGTCCGCGTCGGCGGCCGAAGAGATCTTCGCGCCGAACGCCCTGGGCATCCGGATGTCCCCGTCCTCCGGCAGGAGGATCTCCGTGGCCACGGCCACTGCTTCGGCGTCAAGTGCCTCGTCCTGGCCGGTCGCCCGCGCCAGATCCCATCCGTGGATCAGGGTGTCGGCGCACGCCATCCGCCTCACGAACTCCTCGAACGGAATGGAGCCGAACTCCTCCCCCAACAAGGCACGCGCCTTCGCCGGGTCGCGCAGGGATGCCTTGACCGCCCCGGACGCCGCATCCCATGCCTGGGCAAGGTCCTCGCCCCGGCCGGGCGCCGCATGGCTTGATCCGTCCAGTCCGGCGACGGCCCTCCGGTGATTCGAGACCACGTGGGCCGCGACATCCCGAGCCGCCCATCCAGGGCACGGGGACGGATCCTGCCATCTGTCCGGCGGGCAGACGCGGATCAGTTCCCCGAACCGCTCCGCAATGCGTTCGTAGAGCTCAGGTACCGAAGATTCCACTCGACTCTCCTCTTTCCGATCATGCGGGTGCGGGGTGTCGATCTTGCCGGGCTCAACGGTCTCACCGGTCTTGCCTGTCTTGCCTGTCTTGCCGGTCTCTCCGGTCCTTCCGACGGCGGCTCTTCACAGAGGCGGTCGCTCCGCTCACGACCAGGCCGATGACGCCCGCGCCACACGGAGTGGCCGACCCGGGAATTGCGGTGGGCGGAAAGCCGCACAGAACGGGATCAACGGCGTCTTCGGAACTCATCGACGCCGGGCAACGAAAGAGGGCCCGTGCTCAGCATCTCTGCTGTTCACGGGCCCTCTTGTTCCTGTGGCGGCGCCAGGGTTCGAACCTGGGTAGGCTGAGCCGGCAGATTTACAGTCTGCTCCCTTTGGCCACTCGGGCACACCGCCTGGAACGGCGCCTCGAAGACCTTGCGGGCTCCTTGGCGACGACGTAAACGATACCCGATGCCCAGGGGTGCTACGCCACCTGATTGATCAGCGCCGGGTGCGGGCGCGGATGGCTAGGCTTTGTGCCGTACCCAACGCATACGACGCAAGGAGCCACACGTCATGGCCGACTCCAGTTTCGACATCGTCTCGAAGGTCGAGCGGCAGGAGGTCGACAACGCCCTCAACCAGGCCGCCAAGGAGATCTCCCAGCGCTACGACTTCAAGGGGACGGGTGCGTCGATCTCCTGGTCCGGCGAGAAGATCCTGATGGAGGCGAACGGCGAGGAGCGCGTGAAGGCGATCCTCGACATCTTCCAGTCCAAGCTGATCAAGCGCGGGATCTCCCTGAAGTCGCTGGACGCGGGCGAGCCCCAGCTGTCCGGCAAGGAGTACAAGATCTTCGCCACGATCGAGGAGGGCATCTCCCAGGAGAACGCCAAGAAGGTGGCGAAGATCATTCGCGATGAGGGCCCGAAGGGCGTCAAGGCACTCGTCCAGGGCGACGAGCTGCGCGTCAGCTCGAAGAGCCGGGACGACCTGCAGGCCGTGCAGGCACTCATCAAGGGCAAGGACCTCGACTTCGCGGTGCAGTTCGCCAACTACCGGTAGGCGGTTCGCCGCCGTGTGCGGCGGTGCGTGGGCGGGGCGGGGTGTGCCTGATCGGCACGGCCCGCCCCGTTCGCGTGTCCCAGCCCGCTGAGCGCATGCGGCGCCCCGCACAGGCCCCGGTCGCCTCCGGCGTGCCCCTTAAGGCGCTTCCGGGCCCGCCACGCGGCTCGCGGGGGCCGGGTGGGCGTCGAAGGTCAGCGGCGTTCGCGGGAGTTGCCGAAGAGCAGCCTGTAGGCGATCAGCAGCACCAGGGATCCGGCGATGGCGGCCACCCAGGTGGCCGTGTCGTAGAAGTCCGTGCTGATGGGGCGGTCGAGGAAGCGGGACGACAGCCAGCCGCCCAGGAAGGCCCCCACGACGCCTATCAGGGTCGTGCCGACGATGCCGCCGGGATCGCGGCCCGGCAGAAGCAGTTTGGCTATGGCGCCGGCCAGCAGCCCGAGGATGATCCAGCTGATG
Source organism: Streptomyces sp. NBC_00178 (assembly GCF_036206005.1). Lineage (NCBI taxonomy): Bacteria > Bacillati > Actinomycetota > Actinomycetes > Kitasatosporales > Streptomycetaceae > Streptomyces > Streptomyces sp. NBC_00178. Next base: position 4,368,903 of record NZ_CP108143.1, on the reverse strand, counting down.
ATGCTCATGGTGGCGTACCTACCCGTCACTCGTTCCTGCAAGCCAGGACGCGTGCGCGACGGGCGCGGTTGCCGGCCGGGGGTGCTTCAGCGGGCCGCGAACGGCTGGTCGTCGCTGCGGACGATCTCCTTGCCGAAGGGCATCAGCGAGACGGGGATCAGCTTGAAGTTCGCGATGCCCAGGGGGATGCCGATGATCGTGACGCACAGCGCGATGCCGGTGAAGATGTGGCCGAGCGCCAGCCACCAGCCCGCCAGGATCACCCAGAGGACGTTGCCGATGAGTGAGGGGGCTCCGGCGTCGTAGCGGTCGACGACGCTGTAGCCGAAGGGCCAGAGGGCGTAGACGCCGATACGGAACGCCGCCAGGCCGAAGGGGATGCCGATGATCGTGATGCAGAGCAGGAGCCCTGCGGCGATGTAGCCGAGGAACATCCAGAATCCGCACAGGACCAGCCAAATGACATTCAGGATTGTCTTCACGGTCGATACCCTGCCATCTGCTCGAGTCGGGCGATGCGTTCGGCCATGGGCGGGTGGGTGGAGAACATCTTGGACATGCCCTGGCCGGGTCGGAACGGGTTCGCGATCATCATGTGACTCGCGGTCTCGATCCGGGGTTCGGGTGGGAGCGGAAGCTGTTTGGTGCCCGCGTCCAGCTTGCGCAGGGCGCTCGCCAGGGCGAGCGGGTCGCCGGTGAGCTGGGCCCCGGAGGAGTCGGCCTGGTACTCGCGGGAGCGGCTCACGGCGAGCTGGATGACCGAGGCGGCGAGCGGGCCGAGGATGAGCACGAGGAGCATCCCGAGGAGGCCCGGGCCGTCGTCGTCGTCGGACCGCCCTATGGGAATGAGCCATGCGAAGTTGACGAGGAACATGACGACGGAAGCGAGGGCGCCCGCGACGGACGAGATGAGGATGTCGCGGCTGTAGACGTGGCTCAGCTCGTGGCCGAGGACCCCGCGCAGCTCGCGCTCGTCGAGGATCTGCAGGATGCCCTCGGTGCAGCACACGGCCGCGTTCCTGGGGTTGCGGCCCGTCGCGAAGGCGTTGGGTGCCTGCGTCGGCGAGATGTAGAGCCGGGGCATGGGCTGACGGGCCGCGGTCGAGAGCTCGCGGACCGTGCGGTAGAGCTGCGGCGCCTCGAACTCGCTGACCGGGCGCGCCCTCATGGCGCGCAGGGCGAGCTTGTCGCTGTTCCAGTAGGCGTAGGCGTTGGTGGCGACGGCGACGACCAGCGCCACGATCAGCCCGGTGCGTCCGAAGAAGCTGCCGATGACGATGATGAGGGCCGACAGGCCCCCGAGGAGTACAGCGGTTTTCAGCCCGTTGTGCCGGCGGTGCACGGTAGCCCTCCAAGTGGTGCGGCAGGGGGACCCTTGCTCAGTGGTGCTCCACTCTCCAGTGGAGCCTCCCTTACTGGTCAACGCCAGGCGACGGAAGCTAGTTCCCTTGTGCCCGGGCGCCGGGGGCAACGGCGGAAGGGGCGGATCCGGTCGGATCCGCCCCTGGGCCGTACGGGTGGAAGGCGCCCTGGCGCGGGCCCGGGGGCCCGTGACGCGCCTCAGCGCTGGACGGGCAGTCCCGCGAGCGCGCGGGCCTGGGCGTCGGGCTCGACGTCGCTGGTGCAGTGGGCGCAGCGGCTGGCGATGGCGGGGATCTCGGTGAAGCACCGGGGGCAGTCGCGCAGGGCGGCCTTGATGTCGGCCTTCTCCTGCTCGTGCTTGGCCGTGAAGCGGTTCTGGACCTTGGTCATCGGGAGGACGACCAGGAAGTACAGGACGGCGGCGGTGATGAGGAAGGCGATAGCGGCGCTGACGAAGAGGCCGTAGGGGAATTTCACACCGTCGACGGTGTAGTGGGCCTTGCTGTAGTCACCGGCCCCGCGGGTGAAGATCCCGATCAGCGGAAGGATGAACGCGTTGGTGAAGCCCGTGACCACCGCGGTGAAGGCGGCCCCGACGGCGAGGCCGATGGCCATGGAGATGACGTTCCCGCGGAGGATGAAGTCCTTGAACCCGTTCAGCACCGCTCTGGCTCCTCTGTGCTCTTCGTGCGTGCTCTGCTTCGGTGACGTGTGCACGCACGACCATGCCCTGAGCGCGGCGCGCCGGGCAAGCCGGTCGGCCGTGGGCGGAAGCGGTCAGAAGAGCGCGACGGCGGCGACGCGGAGGATGAGCTGGGGGGCACCGGAGAGTGTGATTCCGGCTACTGCGGTGAGGACGATCGCGACCGTGAGCGGGGCGGGGACCCGGTGGCTCGGGGCTGCCGCCGCCCCTTCGGCAGCGGCTTCCGTGTCCGCGGACCTGAAGAGCTCGGCGGTCCACCGCAGGTAGTAGTACAGCGCGATCACGACGTTGACGGCCATGACGACGGCGAGCCAGCCGAGCCCCGCGTCGACCGCCGCGGAGAAGACCGTCACCTTGGCGAAGAGGCCGATGATCCCGGGCGGCAGGCCGGCCAGGCAGAGCAGGAAGAAGCCCATGGCGAGCGCGGCCAGGGGCCGCGTGGCGTAGAGACCCCGGTAGTCGCTCAGGCGGTTGCCCGGGTGGGTACGGGCGACGAGGGCGGCCACCGCGAAGGCGCCGAGGTTCACCACCGCGTACATGAGCGCGTAGGCCACGGTGGAGCCGATCTGGGCGTCGCTGGAGTACGCGGCCGCGGCGATCGGGACGAGGAGGTATCCGGCCTGGCCGACGGAAGACCAGGCGAGGAGGCGTACGGCGCTGCGGGCGCGGGTCGCCGTCTGGCGGAGTGCGGCGACGTTGCCGATGGTCATGGTGAGGGCGGCCAGGACGGCCAGGACGGGGCCCCACACATCGGCGTAGGACGGGAAGCCGATCACCGTGACGAGGATCAGCCCCGAGAAACCCACTGCCTTGCCGACGACCGAGAGGTAGGCGGCGATGGGGAGCGGGGCTCCGACGTAGGTGTCGGGGACCCAGAAGTGGAAGGGGGCCGCGGCCGTCTTGAAGGCGAAGCCGACGAGGGTGAGGACGACTCCGGCCCCGGCGAGGGTCTGGAACCGTCCCGGTACGTCGTCGAGCCGGGCCGCGATCTCGGTGAGGTGCATGGTGCCGGTGGTGGCGTAGACGAAGCTGACGCCGAGCAGCATGACGGCGGTGGCGACGACCGAGGAGAGGAAGAACTTCAGGGCCGCTTCGGAGGAGCGCCGGTCGCCGCGCTTGATGCCCACCAGGGCGAATGCGGGGAGGGAGGCGACTTCGAGGGCGACGACGAGGGTGGCGAGGTCCCGGGCGGCGGGCAGGAGCGCGGCGCCCGCGGCCGAGGAGAGCAGCAGGAACCAGAATTCGCCTGCCGGAAGCTTGCGGGTGTCCCCGGCCGAGAGCAGTGCGGTGAGCAGGGCTCCGCCGAGTACGAGGGCCTGGATGACGAGCGCGAAGTGGTCGGCGGTGTAGCTGCAGGCCCCGTCGGCGAGGCAGAAGGTGGAGCGGTCCCCGGCCCGCAGGGGGATGAGCAGGGCGAGTGCGACGACGAGCCCGGCGACGGCGCCGTAGCCGAGGAGCGGTTTGCGCCGCTCGGCGACGAAGAGGTCGGCGACGAGGACGAGGAGTGCCGCGCCCGCCGCGGCGACGGGGGGTGCGATGGCGAGCCAGTCGACGGACTGGACGAGGCTCGCCGCCCCGGTTGCGCTGCCGGCTGCCAGGGTCACGACTTGCCTCCTGCGAGGAGCTTCTGCACGGCCGGGTCGGTGAGGCCGAGGAGGACGGCGGGCCAGAGTCCGGCGAGGACGGTCAGTGCGGCGAGCGGGGTCCAGGCGGCGAACTCGTAGGTCCGGATGTCGGCGACCGCCTCGGTCCGCTCACGCTGCTCGCCCATGCAGACGCGGCGTACGACGATGAGCATGTACGCGGCGGTCAGGAGGGTGCCGAGCGCGCCGACGGACATGTACGTGAGGAAGGCGGGGCGGCTCAGTCCCTCGGCGGGGTCGAAGGCGCCGAACAGGGTGAGCATCTCGCCCCAGAACCCGGCGAGGCCGGGGAGTCCGAGCGAGGCGACGGCGGCGAAGGCGAGGAGTCCGCCGAGGCGGGGCGCGCGGCCGTAGAGGGCGGCTCCCGTGGCGCCGGCGAGAGTGTCGAGGTCCGCCGTGCCGTAGCGGTCCTTGACGGCGCCGACCAGGAAGAACAGCAGGCCGGTGATCAGCCCGTGGGCGATGTTGGCGAAGAGCGCGCCGTTCACCCCGGTGGGGGTCATCGTCGCGATGCCGAGCAGCACGAAGCCCATGTGTCCCACGGACGAGTAGGCGATCAGGCGCTTCAGGTCGCCCTTGGCCCCGGGGCGGGCGAGGGCGAGGCAGGCGAGCGATCCGTAGATGATCCCGACGACGGCGAAGGCCGCCAGGTACGGCGCGAAGGTCCGCATCCCGTCGGGGGCGACGGGGAGGAGGATGCGGACGAATCCGTACGTACCCATCTTCAGCATGACGCCGGCGAGGAGGACGGACCCCACGGTCGGGGCGGCGGTGTGGGCGTCGGGCAGCCAGGTGTGGAGCGGCCACATCGGGGTCTTCACCGCGAGGCCGATCCCGATCGCCAGTACGGCGATGACCTGCACGGACGTGGTGAGGCCGCGGCCGTTGTCAGTGGCGAGTGCCACCATGTCGAATGTGCCGCTCTTCAGCCCGACGAGGAGCAGCCCCAGCAGCATGATCACGGATCCGAGCAGGGTGTACAGGATGAACTTCCAGGCGGCGGGCTGCTTCCGGTCACCACCCCAGCGGGCGATGAGGAAGTACATCGGGATGAGGACCATCTCGAAGGCCAGGAAGAACAGCAGCAGGTCGAGGACGGCGAAGGTCGCGAGGGTGCCGGACTCGAGCAGCAGGACGAGCGCGACGAAGGCCTTCGGGGAAGGGCCTGCGGGGAGCTTGAAGTAGCTGTAGAGCGCGCACAGGAAGGTCAGCAGCGCGGTCAGCACGAGAAGGGGGAGCGAGATGCCGTCGGTGCCGAGGTGGATCCGGACGTCGAGTGCCGGGATCCAGCTGATGTCGGTGGTGGCCTGCATCTTCGAGGGGTGGTCGTGGTCGAAGCCCGCAGCCAGGACGAGTGCGGCGATGAGCACGGCGCCGGTGACGGTCACCCCGTGGCGGAGCACGGCCTGGTCCGGGTTCCTGCCCTTGAGCCCGGGCGGGGCGGGCAGCAGCGCGGCGACCGCTCCCAGCAGCGGGACGACCACGATGAACGCCAGAAGGAACTGCATCACTGATGCGCTGATATCGAACACGGCTCACGCCCCGGCGTAGACGTTGGCAAGGACGGCGGCGGCGATCGCCAGGACGAGGGTTCCGGCGAGCAGCGCGCTCAGGTAGGTCTGCACGTTGCCCGTCTGGGCGCGGCGGACCAGGATGCCGAGTCCGCGGGCGATGCTGCCCGAGCCGCGTACGTAGGTGTCGATGACCTCGCGGTCCAGGAAGCGGACCAGCCGGGCCGCGGCGCGGACGGGCCGGACGAACAGCGCGGTGTACAGCGCGTCCAGGTGGAAGCCGGTGACCGCGTGGCGGTGGAGGGGGCCGAGCAGCAGCCGGCCGGGGTCCGACGGGTCCGGGGCGTCCGCGATCGTGCCGTACGCCGCGGTGTGCGAGGTCATCGCCTCGGCCTCCACGAGCGCGGGCTCGGCATCGGGGTGGGCGGCGACCGCGCCGACCGGGGGCCGTCCCGCGACTGCCGTGGTGTGGCGCCACGCCCCGTAGGTGACGAGTCCGCCGACGAGGCCGACTCCGGTGGACAGGACGGCGGTCGTCAGGGAGGGGGTGAGGCTGTATCCGTCGAACCAGTCGGTGAGTGTGCCGACGGTGAGGCCGAAGGCGATCGTCGGCACGGCGAGGACCCAGAGCACGGAGGTCATCGCGACGGGCTGCTTGCCGTGGTCGGGGACCTCGGTCCCGCGTCCGCGGAAGACCAGCAGCCACAGCCGGGTGGCATAGGCGGCGGTGAGGAGCGCTGCGACGAGCCCGGCGACGAGGACGGTCCAGCCTGCGGCGGCCGGTGCGACGTCGCGGTCTCCGAAGGCGGTGTGCTCGGCGGCGACGAGGACCGCCTCCTTGGAGAAGAAGCCGGCGAACGGGGGGATGGCGGCCAGCGCGAGGAGGGCGACGGTCATCGTCCAGTAGGCGTCGGGGATGCGTCTGGCCAGGCCGCCCATGCGGGACATGGCGGCGAGTGAGTTGGTGCCCGCCGCGTGGATGACCACACCGGCGGCGAGGAAGAGGACTGCCTTGAACGCGCCGTGGGACATCAGGTGGAAGACGGCCGCCCCGCGGTCGCCGACGGCCAGGGCGCCGGACATGTAGCCGAGCTGGCCGATGGTTGAGTAGGCGAGGACGCGTTTGATGTCGTCCTGCGCGAGGGCGGCGAGTCCGGAGCCGATCATGGTCACGGCCGCCATCACGGCGAGGACCACCAAGGCCGCCCCCGAGGCGGCGAAGACGGGGAGGAGGCGGGCGACGAAGTAGATACCGGCGGCGACCATCGTCGCGGCGTGGATGAGCGCGGAGACGGGTGTGGGGCCGGCCATCGCGTCGGGCAGCCAGGTGTGCAGCGGGAACTGCGCGGACTTCCCGGCCACACCGGCGAGGAGCAGCAGCGCGACGAGGGTGGGGTGGTCGAGCCCGCCGTTGCCGACGGCCGCCAGGATTCCGGTGATGCGGAACGTGCCGGTGTCGGCGGCGAGCGCGAAGAGGCCGATGAGGAAGGGAACGTCGCCGAGCTTGGTGACGAGGAAGGCCTTGAGCGAGGCGGCGCGGGCCTCGGGGGTCTCCCAGTAGTGGCCGACGAGGAAATACGAGCAGATGCCCATGATCTCCCAGCCGACCAGGAGCACCATCAGGTCGCCGGAGTAGACGACGAGCAGCATCGCGGAGGTGAAGAGGGAGACGAGCGCCGCGTACGAGGGGTAGCGGGCATCGCCCTTGAGGTACGCGGTCGAGTAGATCTGCACGCAGGTGGCGACGAGCCCCACGAGTACGGCGACGAGGACGGCGAAGCCGTCGAGGTGGAGGGCCAGGTCGATCGGCACGGAGCCGGTGGGGGTGTACCGGGTCGAGGCGTCGATGGCGGGGCCACCGCCCTGGCGTGCGGCGACGACGACCGCGCACACGGCGGCCGCGAGGGTCGGGAGCACGGCGAGGGGCCGGACGAAGCCGGGTGCGGTCCGTCCGAGGAGGAGACCTGCGACGGCGCCGAGGAAGGGCAGGAGGGGGACGAGGACGGCGAGGGTCGTGGTGGTCACGCGGTGGCCTCTGCCTTCTTTGCCTTCCCTGCCGTGGCAGTGGCCTGGTCTGCGGTGCCGGGGGCGGCCCCGTCGGGTTGCGCGCCGTCGTCGTCGGGGAGCGCTTCGGCCTCGTCGGTCTCCGCGGTGTCACGGAGGCGGTCGACGTCCGAGGTGCCGCGGTTGCGGTACACCGCGAGGACGATCGCGAGGCCGATGCCGATCTCGGCCGCGGCGATGGCGATGGTGAAGAGGGTGAGGGCCTGGCCCGCGTGCAGGGCGTCGCGCAGCCATACGTCGAAGGCGACCAGGTTGAGGTTGACGGCGTTGAGCATGAGCTCGACGGACATCAGGACGAGGATCGCGTTGCGGCGGGCGAGCACTCCGTACAGCCCGGTGCAGAAGAGGAGGACGGCGAGTACGACCGGATAGGCGAGGTGCATCAGCTCTTGTCCTCCCGGTGGGCGTCACTGCTGCCCCCGCCGTGCTCGGAATCCTGGCCCGGCTGCGTGGTCCGGCCGACGCGGCCGGCCGGCCGTGTGCGGGTGCCCTGCGGGCTCAGCGTGCCCCGCGGACGCTGCCGGTTCGGTGGCGACTGCGGGTCCTGCCGGTCCTTGCGGGACAGGACGATCGCCCCCACCAGGGCGGCGAGCAGCAGGACGGAGAGTGCTTCGAAGGGCAGTACCCAGTGCCGGAAGAGGAACTCACCGGAGACCTCGGTGGAGCCCTGGGCGGGACCGTCCAGATCGATCCAGGTGGTCCGGAAGGCGTCGACGACGACCCAGACCAGTGCGGCGGCCGCGGCAACGGCGACGCCGAGGGCGATCCACCGGTTGCCCGAGTCGGCGTCCGGGGAACGGCCGATGGGGGCTCTGGTGAGCATCAGCCCGAAGAGAAGGAGGACGACGACGGAACCGACGTAGATCAGGACCTGGACCCATGCGATGAACTCGGCCGTCAGCAGCAGGTACTCCACCGCGATGCCGCCGAGGGCGGCCACGAGCCACAACGCCGCGTGCACGAGTTGCCGGGTCGTGACGGTGATCAGGGCGGCGCCGAGGGTGGCGAGACCGACGAGGACGAAGGCGATCTCGACACCCGTCGGTGAGAGGAAACCGGAGTGTCCGGCCGTGGCGGCGAACATCACTCCTGCCCCTCCTGTTCCGGGGCCCGGTCGGGCCGGGCCCCGGGTGCGCGCTGTGCCCTGCCGGGTTCCCGGGCAGCCTGTATGTCCTCGGTCCCCCGGGCCTCCTGGGACCCCTCGGCTTCCTGGGCCTCTTGGGCCTCTTGGGCCTGGAGTTTCTCGGCCGCCTTGCGGGCGGCGGCGATCTCCTTGGGTTCCTCGGCGGCCGGGTCGAGTGCGGGCGGTTCGGGGACGGTCCACATCCACTCGCGGAGCTTGTCGCGCTCGTGGGTCAGTTCGTGGATGTCCGTCTCCGCGTACTCGAACTCGGGAGACCAGAACAGTGCGTCGAAGGGACACACCTCGATGCAGATACCGCAGTACATGCAGAGGGCGAAGTCGATGGCGAAGCGGTCCAGGACGTTGCGGCTGCGCTCACGGCCGCCGGGAGCGGCAGCGGGCATCGTCTCCTTGTGGGAGTCGATGTAGATGCACCAGTCGGGGCACTCACGGGCGCAGAGCATGCAGACCGTGCAGTTCTCCTCGAACAGGCCGATGACACCGCGGGTACGGGGCGGCAGTTCGGGCTGGACGTCCGGGTACTGGGCGGTGACCGTCCGCTTCGTCATGGTCCGCAGGGTGACGGCCAGGCCCTTGGCCAGGCCCGAGCCGGGGATCGGGGGCACTAGTTGATCGCCACCTTCACGATGCCGGTGAGCGCGATCTGCGCCAGGGCGAGGGGGATGAGCGTGGTCCAGGCGAGCTTCTGCAACTGGTCCTCGCGCAGACGGGGGTAGGTGACCCGGAGCCAGATGACCACGAAGGCGAGGACGGCGGCCTTGAGGAGGGTCCAGACCCAGCCCAGCCCGTCGGCGAACGGCCCGTGCCACCCGCCGAGGAAGAGGACGGTGGTCAGCCCGCACAGGACGACGATCCCGGCGTACTCGGCGAGCAGGAACAGGGCGAAGCGCAGGCCCGTGTACTCGGTGTACGCGCCGAAGATGATCTCCGAGTCCGCGACCGGCATGTCGAAGGGCGGGCGCTGGAGTTCGGCGAGCCCGGCCACGAAGAAGACGAGGGCGCCCACGATCTGCCAGGGCACCCACCACCACTCGAAGGCGTCGAGGATGCCGGGGAGCGACACGGTGCCCGCCGCCATGGCCACGGAGGCGGCGGCGAGGAGCATCGGGAGTTCGTACGCGAGCAGTTGCGCGGCGGTGCGGAGGCCGCCGAGCAGCGAGAACTTGTTGGCCGATGCCCAGCCCGCCATGAGCGAGCCGAGTACGCCGACGCCCATGATCGCGAGCACGAAGAAGATGCCCGCGTCGACGACCTGGCCGACCGCGCCTTCGCCGGGACCGACCGGGATGACCAGGATCACGAGGAGGTACGGGAGCAGGGCGACGGCGGGGGCGAGCTGGAAGATCCGGCGGTCGGCGTCGGCCGGTACGACGTCTTCCTTCTGCGCGAACTTCACCCCGTCGGCGACGAGCTGGGCCCAGCCGTGGAACCCGCCCGCGTACATGGGGCCGAGGCGGCCCTGCATGTGCGCCATCACCTTGTGCTCCGCCTGCCCCACGACGAGTGGGGCCGCCATGAACACGGCAAAGACGATGATGAGGCGGAGGGCGACGTCGAGTACGTCGTTCACGCGGTATCCCCTCCGGCGGGACGGTCGGGACCGGTGGAGCGGTCGTTACGGGACGAGGAGTCGGGACCGGGATCCGGTTCCGGCTCGGACGCGGGGTCTTCCCCGGGAGCGGGACCGGGTTCGGACGCGGGGTCCGCTTCAGGGGCCGGGGTGGTTCGGGGGGCGGGGTCCGCTTCGGGGGACGGAACGGTTTCGGGAGCGGGCGTCCGCTCGGAGTCGCCTTCCGGCGCGCGCTCGGATTCGTGCTCCGGGTCCGGTTGCCGTACTGCCGGCGCCGGCTCGGACTCCGGTGCGGCCTCGGCCTCGGACGCGTTCTCGGTCTCCGGTGCGGCCTCGGCCTCGGACGCGTTCTCGGTCTCCGGTGTGGCCTCGCGCTGCGGTTCCGGCGCAGGCGGCCGCTCCGGCTCCGGGGACGTCGCGGTCTCCGGCTGCGGTGACTGCACGGGTTCCGGAACGGTCGGCCGTTCCGACTGCTCCGACCGCTCGGGCTGTTCCGACCGCTCGGGCTGTTCGGGCCGTTGTTCCGCGCCCGCCGAACGCTCGGACGGCTTCGGGGTGGTGTCGAACGCGGGGCGTGCGTCGTGCCAGGGCGCGTCGGCGCTGCCGGCGGCCCCCTTGGGGCGCGCGGCTTCCCCGCGGCGCCGCGGGGTGTCCGCGCCGGTCGCGCCGGCCTCCGGCACGACCGACCCATCCGGCCCCGGGGTCGTACCCGCGTCCGCACCGCCCGCACGCGCCGCCGCGTCCGGCCCCGTCGTCCCGGCCGGCTGCTGTGCCGGAGCCGCGCCGGCGGCCTGGCTGGCGGAGCCCTGGGAAGCGCTGCGGCTCCGCCGGGGCGGCGCCGTCCGCGGGGCCTCCGCCGTACCCGCGGTTTCGGCACCCCGGGTCCCCGCCGCGCCCGGCTCCGCGCCCGGAGCCGTGTCGGGGGCGGCGGCCGGTCGCTGCGCCGCCGAGCCCTCGCCCGCGGTACGCGCCCTGCGCACCGGGCGGTCGCCCGTCGCGCGTGCACCCCTGGCCGGGCGGGCCGGGGCGGGCGGGAGCTGCCCCTTGAGCGGGCCCCATTCGTTCGGATCGGGGACACCGGGCGGCAGCATCGTGCGCCGCTTGGGCCCGCCGTGCTCGGACTCGCCCGGCTCCTTCGCGCCCGGCCAGGCCTTGGCGACCCGGGCCGCCAGGACGAAGTCCTTGCGCAGGGGGTGGCCCTCGAAGGTCTCGGGCAGCAGCAGCGGGACGAGGTGGGGGTGGTCGTCGAAGCCGATGCCGAACATCTCGTGCGTCTCGCGTTCGTGCCACGCCGCCCCCGCGTACACGCCGATGGCGCTCGGCAGGGTGGCCGCGTCGTGCGGGACGGTCGTGCGGACCAGCAGGCGCCGTACGGTGCCCTCGCCGATCGCCGCGACGTGGGCGCACACGCGGAAGCCGGTGCCCGGCTCGTCGACTGCGCTCAGCCAGTCGAAATAGGTGCAGCCCAGCTGGTCGCGGGCCGCTTCGAGGGCGGCGATCCAGTCGGTGGCGGGGACGTCGACGGTCAGCAGGTCGTAGGCGCGGGCGGCGGTGGCCTCCGGGCCGAAGACGTCCGCGGCGGCGTCGGGCAGCCGGCCGTAGAGCTCGGCAGCTGTCTCGGCGGCGGTCACGTCCGCTCCTCCCCCGGCGCCTCCGGTGTTCCCGGGGCTTCCTGTGTCCCGGGAGTCCCCGAGGCTTCCGGTGCCCCTGGGTCCGCCGGTGTCCCGGGTGCCTCCGGTGCCCCCGAGGTCTCAGGGGCCCCCGATGTCTCAGGGGCCTTCGGGGCTTTCGGGGCTTCGACGAGGCCGCTCCGCAGGGCTGCGGCCGACGCGCGTGCGGTGCCCTCACCGGCGTACCGCTCGGCGAGCGACTCGCGGGCGATCTTCTCCTGGAGCTTGAGGATGCCCTGCAGGAGCGCCTCGGGCCGGGGCGGGCAGCCTGGGACGTACACGTCCACGGGGATGATCTGGTCGACACCCTTCGTCACGGAGTACGAATCCCAGTAGGGGCCGCCGCAGTTGGAGCAGGCACCGAAGGAGATGACGTACTTCGGTTCGGGCATCTGCTCGTACAGCCGCTTGACGGCCGGGGCCATCTTGTCCGTGACGGTGCCGGACACGATCATCAGGTCGGCCTGCCGGGGGCCCGGGGCGAAGGGGATGACCCCCAGCCTGATGAAGTCGTGCCGCGCCATGGAGGCCGCGATGAACTCGATGGCGCAGCAGGCGAGTCCGAAGTTGAAGACCCAGAGGCTGTAGCGGCGGCCCCAGTTGAGGACCACCTTCATCGGCTCGGGCGCGAGCCGGGACAGCACGCCGAGCTTCTTCGGCTCGGGCAGCAGCGTCGGATCGGGCAGCGGAACGGGGGTTTCCGGGTTCGGCCGGCTCGTCACGCCCATTCGAGGACGCCCTTCTTCCATGCGTAGAGCAGTCCCACGGCCAGGAAGCCGAGGAAGATGAACATCTCCACCAGCGTCGTCGCCCCGTATCCCGGCGCCGCGAAGACCGTCGCCCACGGGAACAGGAAGATCGAGTCGACGGCGAAGATCACGTACAGGAAGGCGTAGACGTAGTAGCGCACCTGGGTGTGGGCCCAGCCCTCGCCCACGGGGTCCACCCCGCACTCGTACGTGAGGAGTTTCTCCGGCGTCGGGACCACGGGCCTCAGCAGCCGGCCGGCGCCGAAGGCGGCGGCGACGAACAGCACGCCGACGAGGGCCAGCAGTCCGACCACCGAGTAGCTCTGGAAGTAGTCCGCCGCGAGAACGGTCGGTCCCGGCACGTCCGCCACGTCCGTCCCTCGCTCCCTCAACCTGTTCGACGGTCTGTACGCACGGGAGTCTAGGCCCTGTTAAAGAGACGGTAAGCAACGGATGCGTACAAAGGGTGAGGGGGGCCTCGCGCGAACGGTGAGCGGCCCCTACGGACGAGGGGTGGGGTTTTCCCTACCGCGCCTCACCCACGAACCCCATGGCGTGCGGCTGTCCCGCCCGGCACGCTGGGTGTATGACCATGAGCCCCTCCGTGCCGGACGACGACCGGCCGACGCCCGCGCGCTTCGCTTTCGACCGGTGGACGTGGAAGGAGATCGCGCATCTCCTGGTGAATCTTCCGACGGCGATCGCGGGGTTCGTCTACACCGTCTTCCTCATCGGCGTGGGCGCCGGGCTGTCCGTCACCGTGATCGGGCTGCCGCTGCTCGCCCTCGGGCTGCAGGGTGCGCGGGGGATCGGCCGGGCCGAACGCGGCCGGGCCCGGGGGATGCTCGGGGTGCGGATCGACGAGCCGAGCCCGGTGGTGCGCGGCCGGCGGGAGCGGGGCTTCTTCAGCTGGCTGTGGACGGCGCTGAAGGACCCGGTGGCCTGGCGGGCGTTGCTGTATTCGTTCATCAGGCTGCCGTGGGGCGTGGCGACGTTCGCGGTGACGCTGGTGAGCCTGTTCGTGCTCTGGCCGGTGCTCCCGTACATCGCGCGGGGTCTGACCAACGCCGACCGGGCGATGGTCCGGGCGCTGCTGTCGCCGTCGGACGAGCTGGAACGCCGGATCGCGGAGCTGGAGTCGGATCGCGGGGTGGTCGTGGACACCGCCGCCGCCGACCTGCGCCGCATCGAACGCGACCTCCACGACGGCGCACAAGCCCGCCTCGTCGCCCTCGCCATGGACCTCGGACTCGCCAAGGAAAAACTCGGCCACGACCCCGAAGCAGCAGCCCGCATGGTCGACGAAGCCCACGGAGAGGTCAAAGTCGCCCTCCAGGAACTCCGCGACCTCGCCCGCGGCATCCACCCCGCCGTCCTCACCGACCGCGGCCTCGACGCAGCACTCTCCGCCATCGCCTCCCGCTGCACCGTCCCCGTCGACGTCACCGTCGACCTCACAGCACGCCCCGCCCAGGCCATCGAAGGCATCGCCTACTTCACCGTCTCCGAACTCCTCCAGAACATCAGCAAACACGCCCACGCCACCCGCGCCACCGTCGACGTCTGGCGCACCACCGACCGCCTCATGCTCCAAGTCACCGACAACGGACACGGCGGAGCACGACTGGAGGGAGGCACGGGGATGTCGGGACTGGCCGAGCGGCTGGGCGCGGTCGACGGGCTGTTCGTCGTCGACTCCCCGCAGGGCGGTCCCACGACGGTGACCGCCGAGCTGCCCTGGCGCGACCTCACGGACACCCCGGTGACGCGGTGAGACCCACAACCCGCACCGCCCGCTCCGGCCGCGCCGCGAGACCCACGACCCGCACCACCGGCTCCGGCCGCGCCGCGAGACCCGGGGCACGCACCGGGACCCCCTGCGACGCGTCGAGGCTCCAGGCCCGTCCGGCGATCCCCGGTGCCGCGATGACACCCCGGCGCCGTCCCCTGGCCGCTGTCGGGACGGCCCGTGCGCGGTGGTGGGGAAAACCCCCTGCCGGATACGGAGAGCGCCCTCATGGTGCGGCACCCCTCCGCGCAGCAGTCTTGGTACGTCAGCCGCTGTACAGGCCCGCGGGGAGTCCCCGCCCAGAAGAAACGGACGGACGCCTCTGATGGCCACGGCATACGGACCGGACGCGCGGGACCGCCAGAGGCCCGCCGCCGGGCCGGGGGGCGACCCGCCGGCGAAGCACTTCCTGCCCGCGCCGCTGCGGGCACCCTTCGAGGGCCGTACCTGGCGCGAGCTGGCCCATCTGCTTCTGAGCCTTCCGATCAGCGTGGTCCTGTTCGGCGTCGCGGTGACCATGACGTCGCTGGGCCTGGGCATGCTGATCACCTTCCTCGGCATTCCGATCCTCGCGGCCGGTCTGGTCATGTGCCGCGGCTTCGGTGTGATGGAGCGGGGCCGCGCACGCGCGCTGCTGAGCCTGGACGTCGCCGAGCCCGCCCCGGTGCGCGGCCGTACCGGCGGCCTGATGTCCTGGGTCGGGGCGGTGCTCAGGAGCGGGGTGTCCTGGCGGCATCTGCTCTACGCGCTGCTGCACATGCCGTGGGCGGTGTTCGCGTTCACCGTGGCGGTGACGTTCTGGACGTACGGCTGGGCCGCGTTCACCTATCCGCTGTGGCACTGGGTGTTCCCGGCGTACGTGGGCGTCGAGGGCATCCAGCTGTACGGCGACCGGACGCATCAGGTCTACCTCGACTCGTCCCTCGAACTGGCGGCCACCGCCGCGGTCGGGCTGGTGCTGGTCCTCGTCACGCCGTGGATCATCCGCGGCCTGGCCTCCGTGGACCGCCTGATGGTGCGGGGGCTGCTCGGCCCGTCCCGGCTGGCGACCCGTGTCTCGGAGCTGGAGTCGGATCGCGGGGTGGTCGTGGACACCGCCGCCGCCGACCTGCGCCGCATCGAACGCGACCTCCACGACGGCGCACAAGCCCGCCTCGTCGCCCTCGCCATGGACCTCGGACTCGCCAAGGAAAAACTCGGCCACGACCCCGAAGCAGCAGCCCGCATGGTCGACGAAGCCCACGGAGAGGTCAAAGTCGCCCTCCAGGAACTCCGCGACCTCGCCCGCGGCATCCACCCCGCCGTCCTCACCGACCGCGGCCTCGACGCAGCACTCTCCGCCATCGCCTCCCGCTGCACCGTCCCCGTCGACGTCACCGTCGACCTCACAGCACGCCCCGCCCAGGCCATCGAAGGCATCGCCTACTTCACCGTCTCCGAACTCCTCCAGAACATCAGCAAACACGCCCACGCCACCCGCGCCACCGTCGACGTCTGGCGCACCACCGACCGCCTCATGCTCCAAGTCACCGACAACGGACACGGCGGAGCGGACGCGTCGGCGGGCAGCGGTCTCGCCGGCCTGACGGAGCGGCTGGACGCGGTCGACGGCGTCCTCGTCGTCGACTCCCCCGCCGGCGGTCCGACGACGGTCACGGCCGAACTCCCCTGGCGGGGTTGAGAGCACCGGTCCGCGCACGGGTCACAGCCGCAGCGCCCAGGCCGCCACCACGGCGGCCTGGGCGCTGCGGCTCGCCCGTGCGCGGACGGAACCGCTGGTCTGGGGCACACGGGGGCGCCGATGCTGGAATGCTGGACTCACAGGGGCACCGCGCACCGCGGCGCAACGACGGAACACCGACAGTGGGGGACGCAAGGCCGTGGAGGAAAGAGTGCGGGTCGTCATCGCCGAGGACTCGGTGCTGCTCCGGGAGGGGCTCACCCGGCTGCTGACGGATCTCGGGCACGACGTCGTCGCGGGGGTGGGCGACGCCGAGGCCCTGCTGAAGACGGTGGGTGACCTCGCCGCCGAGGGGGCGCTGCCGGACGTGGTGGTCGCCGACGTGCGCATGCCGCCGACCCACACCGACGAGGGGGTCCGCGCCGCGGTGCAGCTGCGGAAGGACTACCCGCAGATCGGGGTGCTGGTGCTCTCCCAGTACGTCGAGGAGCAGTACGCCACCGAGTTGCTGGCCGGCAGCAGCCGCGGCGTGGGCTACCTGCTCAAGGACCGGGTCGCCGAGGTCCGCGAGTTCGTGAACGCCGTGGTGCGCGTGGCGCGGGGCGGCACCGCACTGGACCCCGAGGTGGTGGCGCAGTTGCTGGGCCGCAGCCGGAAGCAGGACGTGCTGGCGGGGCTCACTCCGCGTGAGCGCGAGGTCCTGGGTCTGATGGCGGAGGGGCGTACGAATTCGGCCGTCGCGCGGCAGCTGGTGGTGAGCGACGGGGCGGTGGAGAAGCACGTCAGCAACATCTTCATGAAACTCGGCCTGTCTCCCAGCGACGGTGACCACCGGCGTGTTCTGGCCGTTCTCACGTATCTGAACTCCTGACAGACGGCGATCCTTCCCGGATGATCTTTCCCCGATGATCCTTCGGGGATGATCCTTCGGGGATGACCCGTCCGGAACGATTCGGCCGGCACGATTGCGTCGGCACGGTTCGGCCGGGACGGTTCGGCCGGGACGGTTCGGCCGGGACGGTCCCGGTGATCCACCCGCAGTGGAGCGAGACCCATGCCTCCGGCGAAAGGATGAGGGCCACAGGCGTTCATCGGGCGGCCCGGGGGTCGGGAAATATGGCGGAGCGTGACGAATTCGGGTTGCGGAAACGCGTCCGCCATATGAACGGTCCGAGGAAGGCGACCCTTACAGAAGTAGGGTGGGGCGCGGACCGCCGGCGGGCCGGCCGGTCCCGAGCCGCCGCCCCGAGGGAGGTCCAGTTCAGTGACCAGTCAGGTCAGTAGCCCAGCCGGAAAGTCCGATGAGGCCAGCGAGCCCGTCGTCGGGGAGCAGCGCGCCCCGCGCATCGATCGTACGGGCGCCACCGACAAGGAAATCCGCCGTCTCGACCGTGTGATCATCCGCTTCGCGGGTGACTCGGGCGACGGCATGCAGCTGACCGGTGACCGGTTCACCTCGGAGACCGCGTCGTTCGGGAACGACCTGTCGACCCTGCCGAACTTCCCGGCCGAGATCCGGGCGCCCGCCGGGACCCTGCCGGGTGTCTCGTCGTTCCAGCTGCATTTCGCCGACCACGACATCCTGACGCCGGGCGACGCGCCGAACGTGCTGGTCGCGATGAATCCGGCGGCGCTCAAGGCGAATATCGCCGATGTTCCGCGCGGAGCGGACATCATCGTGAACACGGATGAGTTCACCAAGCGCCCGATGGCGAAAGTCGGATATTCCGAATCTCCTCTGGAGGACGGATCGCTCGAGGCGTACAACGTGCATCCGGTGCCGCTGACGACCTTGACGATCGAAGCGCTGAAGGAGTTCGGCCTTTCCCGCAAGGAGGCCGAACGGTCGAAGAACATGTTCGCCCTGGGGCTCCTCTCCTGGATGTACAACCGTCCGACCGAGGGGACGGAGACATTCCTCCGGTCGAAGTTCGCCAAGAAGCCGGAGATCGCCGAGGCGAACGTCGCGGCATTCCGCGCGGGCTGGAATTTCGGGGAGACCACGGAGGATTTCGCGGTCTCCTACGAGGTCGCACCGGCGACGAAGGCGTTCCCGACCGGCACGTACCGGAACATCTCCGGAAACCTCGCCCTCTCGTACGGGCTGATCGCGGCGGCCCGGCAGGCGGATCTCCCGCTGTACCTGGGGTCGTATCCGATCACCCCGGCGTCCGACATCCTGCACGAGCTCAGCAGGCACAAGAACTTCGGTGTGCGGACCTTCCAGGCGGAGGACGAGATCGCCGGGATCGGCGCGGCCCTCGGTGCCGCGTTCGGCGGGTCCCTGGGGGTGACGACGACGTCGGGGCCGGGTGTCGCGCTGAAGTCGGAGACGATCGGCCTGGCGGTGTCCCTCGAGCTGCCGCTGCTGATCATCGACATCCAGCGCGGCGGCCCCTCCACCGGTCTGCCGACGAAGACCGAGCAGGCCGACCTGCTCCAGGCCATGTACGGGCGCAACGGTGAGGCCCCGGTCCCGATCGTGGCGCCGAGGACCCCGGCGGACTGCTTCGACGCGGCGCTGGACGCCGCGCGTATCGCGCTGACGTACCGGACCCCTGTGTTCCTGCTCTCGGACGGTTACCTGGCGAACGGCTCCGAGCCGTGGCGGATCCCCGAGACGGACAGCCTGCCCGACCTGCGGACGCAGTTCGCGACCGGACCGAACCACGAACTCGCCGACGGAACCGAGGTGTTCTGGCCGTACAAGCGGGATCCGGAGACGCTGGCCCGCCCCTGGGCGGTGCCGGGCACCCCGGGGCTGGAGCACCGCATCGGCGGGATCGAGAAGCAGGACGGTTCGGGGAACATCTCCTACGACCCGGCCAACCACGAGTTCATGGTGCGCACCCGTCAGGCGAAGGTCGACGGCATCGTGGTGCCCGACCTGGAGGTCGACGACCCGGCGGGCGCGGACACCCTGGTCCTGGGCTGGGGCTCGACGTACGGGCCGGTCACGGCGGCGGTCCGCCGGCTCCGTGCGGCGGGGGAGACCATCGCGCAGGCCCATCTGCGCCACCTCAACCCGTTCCCGCGGAATCTCGGTGAGGTGCTGGGGCGTTACGACAAGGTCGTGATCCCGGAGATGAACCTCGGCCAGCTCGCCACCCTCGTCCGGGCCAAGTACCTCGTGGACGCCCGGAGTTTCACCCAGGTCAACGGAATGCCCTTCAAGGCCGAGCAGCTCGCCACAGCCCTCAAGGAGGCCATTGATGCCTGACACCAACGAACTCCTCCACCTGGTCCCCAAGGCCGAGGGCAAGCAGTCCATGAAGGACTTCAAGTCCGACCAGGAGGTGCGCTGGTGCCCGGGCTGCGGTGACTACGCGGTCCTGGCGGCCGTGCAGGGCTTCATGCCGGACCTCGGGCTGGCCAGGGAGAACATCACGTTCGTCTCCGGCATCGGCTGCTCGTCCCGCTTCCCGTACTACATGAACACCTACGGGATGCACTCCATCCACGGCCGCGCCCCCTCCATCGCGACGGGGCTGGCGACCTCGCGGCGCGACCTGAGCGTGTGGGTCGTCACGGGTGACGGCGACGCGCTGTCCATCGGCGGCAACCACCTCATCCACGCGCTCCGGCGCAACGTGAACCTCAAGATCCTGCTGTTCAACAACAGGATCTACGGGCTCACCAAGGGCCAGTACAGTCCGACGTCCGAGGTCGGGAAGATCACCAAGTCGACGCCGATGGGTTCGCTCGACGCGCCCTTCAATCCGGTCTCCCTCGCACTTGGCGCCGAGGCGACCTTCGTCGCGCGGACGGTCGACTCCGACCGCAAGCACCTCACGAGCGTGCTGCGCGCGGCGGCCGACCACCCCGGTACGGCGCTGGTGGAGATCTACCAGAACTGCAACATCTTCAACGACGGCGCCTTCGAGGTGCTCAAGGACAAGGAGCGGGCGGAGGAGGCGGTGATCCGCCTGGAGCACGGCAAGCCGATCCGCTTCGGCGCCGACGGTGCCAAGGGAGTCGTCCGGGACCCCCTGACGGGTGATCTCGCCGTCGTCGCGGTCACGGAGGAGAACCAGTCGCGGATCCTCGTCCACGACGCGCACAACCCCAGCCCGACGACGGCCTTCGCGCTGTCCCGGCTGGCCGACGCCGACACGCTCCACCACACGCCCATCGGGGTGCTGCGGAGCGTGGAGCGCCCGGTCTACGACTCGCTCATGTCCGACCAGCTCGACGCGGCGATCGAGCAGCACGGCAAGGGCGACCTGAGCACCCTCCTGGCGGGCAACGACACCTGGACGGTGGTGGGCTGACCAGCCGTCAGCCCCGCGCGAGGCCCGGAGCCGGGTGGCTCCGGGCCTCGTCGTACTCCTCGCGGGCCGCCTCGACGGCCTCGACCCGCCGCTCGGCCCACCGGGCCAGCCCCCACACCTGCTCCGCCGCCTCCCTGCCGAGCGGCGTGAGGGTGTAGTCGACGCGCGGCGGGATCACCGGCTTGGCGTCCCGGTGCACGAAGCCGTCGCGCTCCAGCGTCTGGAGAGTCTGGGCCAGCATCTTCTCGCTGACGCCTCCGACCGTGCGGCGCAGCTCGCTGAAGCGGTACGAGCGCTCCAGCAGCGCGGCGAGGACCAGCACGCCCCAGCGGCTGGTGACGTGTTCCAGGACCAGCCGCGAGGGACACATCGGCTGGTTGACCGTGGCGGGTGCGGGGGTACTGGTGCTCATGCCAGTACCTTACTTCAAAGTGGGTACTTTCGATTGGAAAGTGCACCTCTTAAGGTGAGTACCAAGAGTCCGCGTTCGAGGATCCGCGCATCGCCCGGCCGTCCGGGCGGCACCCAGGAGGAACACCATGAGCATCGTCGTCACAGGAGCAACCGGCGCACTCGGCCGTCTCGTCGTCGAGCGACTGCTCGCCACCGTCCCGGCACAGTCCGTCGCGGCCGTCGTCCGCAGCGAGGAGAAGGCCGCCGCGCTCGCGGCCCGGGGCGTCGGGATCCGCATGGCGGACTACAGCCACCCCGAAACACTCGCCGGGGCGTTCCGGTCCGGCGACCGGCTCCTGCTGATCTCCGGCAGCGAGGTCGGCAAGCGCGTCGGGCAGCACGCCGCCGTGATCGAGGCGGCCAGGACCGCGGGGGTGGCCCAGCTGGCCTACACCGGCGTGCTCGGCGGGCCGGACGCGGACTTCCTGCTGGCCGCCGAGCACAAGGCGACGGAGCAGCTGATCCTGGAGTCCGGCGTCCCCCACACCTTCCTGCGCAACGGCTGGTACACCGAGAACTACACGGCGAACCTGGGCCCCGTCCTGGAGTACGGAGCCGTCGTCGGCAACGCGGGCGAGGGCCGGGTCGCCTCCGCCACCCGCGCCGACTACGCGGACGCCGCCGCCGCCGTCCTGACGGGCGAGGGCCACCTGGGCAAGGCGTACGAACTGAGCGGGGACGTCGCCTGGTCGCTGGCCGAGTACGCCGCCATGGTGTCCGAGGCGGCCGGCCGGAAGATCGTCTACACCGAGGTGTCCGCCGCGGCGCACCAGGAGATCCTCGTCGGCGCGGGCGTCCCGGCGCCGTTCGCCGAGATCCTCGTGGACGTCGACGAGGCGATCCGGCGCGGCCTGCTCGCCGGCACGAGCGGCGACCTGGCCCGCCTGATCGGCCGGCCGACGACCCCGGCCTCCGAGACGGTCGCCGCCGCGGTCGCCGGCTCCTGACGCACCCCCTCCCCGTGTCACGAGCGTTTCCGTGAGACGGCAATGACACGGGGCCTCCCCCGGCGCTACCTTCGTGCGGTCGGCCGATCGCCGGCGAAGGAGCGCCGGGGAGGGCCCGTGGACGGGAAGAACGAGCAGCGGGCAGGCCTGCTGTACGGAATAGGCGCATACGGGATGTGGGGTCTCGTGCCCCTCTTCTGGCCGCTGCTGAAGCCGTCGGGAGCGGTCGAGATCCTCGCCCACCGGATGGTCTGGTCGCTGGGTGTCGTCGGGATCGCCCTGCTGGCCCTGCGCCGCTGGGCGTGGATCGGCGAACTGCTGCGCCGCCCCCGGACACTGGGGCTGATCGCGGTGGCCGCCACGGTGATCTCGGTCAACTGGGGCCTCTACATCTGGTCCGTCAACAACGGCCACGTCGTCGAGGCGTCCCTCGGCTACTTCATCAACCCCCTGGTCACCATCGCCATGGGCGTCCTGCTGCTCGGCGAGCGGCTGCGCCCCGCGCAGTGGACCGCCGTGGCCACCGGCTTCGCCGCGGTGCTGGTGCTGGCGATCGGTTACGGGCAGCCGCCGTGGATCTCCCTGGTGCTGGCGTTCTCGTTCGCGACGTACGGCCTGCTGAAGAAGAAGGTCGGCATGGGGGGCCTCGAATCCCTGGCCGCCGAGACCGCCGTGCTCTTCGTGCCCGCGTCCTGCTTCCTGGTGTGGCTGGGGGTGCGCGGAGACGCCACGTTCCTGGCCGGGGGCGGCGGACACGGAGCCCTGCTGGCGGCGACGGGCCTCGTCACGGCGATCCCGCTGGTCTGCTTCGGCGCCGCCGCGATCCGGGTGCCGCTGTCGGTGCTGGGGCTGCTGCAGTACCTCGCGCCGGTGTTCCAGTTCGGGCTCGGCATCCTGTACTTCCACGAGGAGATGCCGCCCGAGCGGTGGGCCGGTTTCGGGCTGGTCTGGGTGGCGCTGGTCCTGCTGACGTGGGACGCGCTGCGGGCGGCCCGGCGCACGAGGGCCGAGGCGCTGCGCCTCGCCGTGCGGGCCGCGCAGGCGGTGCCGCCCGTGGGCGCGGACCCCTCACGCCCGCTGGACAAGGGCGCCGGGGCGGCTTCCCCCGACCGGACCCCGGCCCCCTGACCGACCCGCCTTCCAAAAAAGGTTACTGAGTTGCTTTTTTGACTCGGTTGCGTTTTCCTCTTCGAAGGACGACCGACCGAGGAGCAGGCATGACCGACGTACTGATCGTGGGCGCGGGCCCGACCGGACTGACGCTGGCCTGCGATCTCGCGCGGCGGGGCGTCGCCGTGCGGGTCGTGGACAGGTCGCCGCAGCACCCGCGCAGTTCGCGGGCCAAGGGCCCCAACCCCCGGTCCCTGGAGGTGCTGGAGGACCTGGGGATCGTGCGGGAGGTGTTCGACGCGGGCTCGGCGCCGCTGCCGATGCGCAAGTACCGCGACGGCGTGCCCGTCGCCGACACCGACCCGTACGCGGACTGCGCGCCCACGCCGGACGCGCCGTACGACCGGGGCAGGCTGATCGCCCAATGGCGGCTGGAGGAGATCCTCCGCGACCGCCTCCTCTCCCACGGGGTCCGTGTCACCACCGGCACCGAAGTCGTGGGCCTCGACCAGGACGAGGACGGGGTGACCGTCTCGTACGCCGACGGCTCCTCGGCCCCGGCGCGGTACGTGGTGGGCTGCGACGGCGCCCACAGCCGCGTGCGGAAACTGCTCGGGATCCCCTTCGACGGGGAGACCGACGAGGAACAGGTGATGGTCTGCGGGGACGTCGAGATCACCCCGGGCGTCCTGGACCGGGGCATCTGGCACCAGTGGTTCGACGCGGGCGGAGCGGTCATGCTCTGCCCCGTCCCCGGCAGCAGCACCGGCTGGTGGTTCCAGGCGGGACCGGAGCGCGACCCCTCCGGCGCCCCGCTCGCCCCCTCCCGCGACGGCTTCCGGCGCCTCTTCGCCCGGCACACCCGGCTGCCGGGCGACCACCTCACCGAGGCCACGCTGCTCTCGACGTACCGCGTCAACGTGCGCATGGCGCAGCGCTTCCGGGCGGGCCGGGTCTTCCTGGCCGGGGACGCCGCCCACGTCCACGCGATCGCGGGAGGGCTCGGCATGAACACCGGCATCCAGGACTCCTACAACCTGGGGTGGAAGCTCGCCCAGGTGCTGCGCGGCCGGGCGGAACCCGGGCTGCTGGACACCTACGAGGAGGAGCGGATGCCCGTCGCCGCGTGGACGCTGGACACCACGTCCGAACGGCTGCGGGCCACGCTGGAGGCGATCCGGCGGCCGGGCGGCGGACTCGACAGTGCGGTCACCCCGGAGACGGCGGGGCTCGACCGGGGGTACCGCTGGAGCTCCCTCGCCGCGCCCGGCGCCGACGGCGTGCTGCGGTCGGGGGACCGCGCCCCCGACGCCCCCTGCCACGACGCGGCGACCGGGGCGCCTACCCGCCTCTTCCGCACCTTCGCCGGCCCGCACATCACCGTGCTGGGCTTCGGGCCCGCCACGCAGGACACCCTGCGCCGGGCGCGGGCGGCACACGGCGAGGCCGTCCGGACCTGCCGGGTGTTCGCCGCCGGGGCACCCGGGGCCGAGACGGCGGCGGCCGGTCCGGGCGCCCTGCACGACCGGGACGGGCTCGCCCGCGCCGCCTACGGCGCGGACGCCGGGACCGTCGTCGTGATCCGTCCCGACAACCACGTGGGACTGATCGCGGGAGCGGGCGGACACGACGCCGTGCACCGGTATCTGGACGTCCTGGACGGGGCCGCGCAGCCGGATGCGACGAGTGCGGAAGGCATGGTGGACGGGGCGCCCAAAGGCTGATTGAGTGCCCGGATGGGGACGATCCTGGGGGACATGAGGCACGTCCGGTGGCATGAGCTGCGCCACGCCCAGGGCTCCGCCTCCCAGGTGCCCGGGATGCTGTCGCGCATCGCATGGGGCGACAGCGAATCGGCCGAGGACGCGCTGAGCGACCTGGGGCGGTGGATAGCCGCGATGGCGGTGTTCGACGCGACGGTGGCCACGGTGCCGTTCCTGTGGGAACTCGCCGCCATGGAGACCGTGAAGGAGCGCGTCGGCGTGCTCGGTCTGCTCGGGACGATCCTCGCCGGCGCCCACGCCCATCAGCCGGGGTGGACCCGGGACGCGCATCTGGCGGTCCTGGCCGGGCGGACGACGGCCGAGCGGCTGGCCGGGGACAGCGATCCGGCGGTGCGTGCGGCGGCCGGCGAACTGCTGGCGTCGCTCGGCGGGCACGCCTGCGCCACCTGCTCGCCGCACTGACGCCCCTCCCCCGCCGGGCACTCCCCGATCCGGTGGGCGTGCCGCTATAAACGGTTCATGACCCTGCACTGGAAAGTCGTCATCGACGCGGCGGAGCCGCACGCCCAGGCCGACTTCTGGGCCGAGACCCTCGGCTACCTCGTCGAGGACAACAGCGCCCTGATCGAGGAGCTGCTCGCCGCCGGGGCGGTGCCCGAGTCCAGCACGGTGGAACCGCACGGCCGCCGGGCCTGGCGGGACCTCGTCGCCGTACGGCACCCGGACGATCCGTACGACGCGAAGAGCGGGACCGGTCTCGGCCGGCGGCTGCTCTTCCAGCGCGTCCCCGAGCCGAAGACGGTGAAGAACCGCCTCCACCTGGACGTCCACACGGCGCCCGGACAGCGCGAGGCGGAGGTGGAACGGCTCGTGGGGCTGGGCGCGAGCGTGCTGCGGGCCGTCGACGAACCGGGCGGCTCGTGGCAGGTGCTCCTGGACCCCGAAGGCAACGAATTCTGCGTGCACTGATCGCGCACACCGTCCGCCCAGGTCAGCGGCGCACGGTGGACCGGCGATCTCTCTAGGCTGACCCCATGGTCACGCCACCCGCCGCATACACCCTCGTCGCCACGGATCTCGACGGCACGCTGCTGCGCTCCGACGACACCGTGAGCCCCCGGTCCCGCGCCGCCCTCGCCCGCGCCGCGTCGGCCGGTGCCCGGCATCTGATCGTCACGGGCCGCGCCGTTCCCGGCATACGCGCCCTGCTCACCGACCTCGCGTACGACGGCCTCGTGGTCTGCGGACAGGGCGCCCAGGTCTACGACGCGGGGTCGGCGCGCATGCTGAGGTCGGTGACCCTGGACCGGGAGCTGGCCGACACCGCGCTCGGCAAGATCGAGGCCGAGGTGGGGCAGGTGTTCGCCGCGGTGGACCAGGACGGGGCGGACGGCCGGACGCTGATCGAGCCGGGGTACCGCATGCCGCACCCCTCGCTCCCCGCACAGCGGACCGGCCGGCGCTCCGACCTGTGGGCGGAGCCGGTCATCAAGGTCCTGATCCGCCACCCGGAGTTGACGGACGACGAACTGGCGGCGGCCGCCCGCGGGGCCGTGGGCGACCTGGCGTCCGTCACCATGGCGGGGCCGGGCACGGTGGAGATGGCGCCGTACGGCGTGGACAAGGGCACCGGGGTCGCCCTCGCCGCGGAACTGCTCGGCCGTGACCCGGCGGGCGCGGTGGCGTTCGGCGACATGCCCAACGACCTGCCGATGTTCCGGCTCTCCGGGCACGGGGTGGCGATGGCGGGCGGCCACCCGGAACTCAGGGCCGTCGCCGACGAGATCACGCTGTCCAACGACGAGGACGGTGTGGCGGTGGTCCTGGAGCGCGTCTTCGCCTGAGCGGGCGACGCCGCCCCGTCAGCCGTCGCAGCCGGGAGCACCGCCGTCCCTGGGGCGCGGAGGGGCGATACCGTTCGCGGTACTCCCGGCACTCGCGGAGTCCCCGGCATTCGCGGAGTCCCCGGCATTCGTCCCCACGGACCTCAGGACGTGGGTCACGAGGGTCGCGACCCTCGCCTCGTCCATCGGCGGCTTCCGCAGCAGGTTCCGGTAGTAGAGCGGACCGTAGAGCAGCTCCACCACGAGCGGGAGGTCCGCGCCCGCCGGGACCTGCCCCTGTTCCTGCGCCCGGCGCAGACGCTGCACGGCGGCGTCGAAGCGCGGGTCGACGAGTTGTTCGCGCACGGCGCGCGCCAGCACCTCGTCGTCGTGCAGCTCGGAGAGGATCCCGGCGTAGACGGGGCCGTACGGCCCCGTTGAGACCATCCGCACCGCGCCGGTGATGTGGGTCCGCAGGTCGGCAACGATGTCACCGGTGTCGACAAAGGGGGTGGCGCCGACGAAGACCTCGGTGAACGCCTCCAGCATCACCGCCCCTTTGGACGGCCACCAGCGGTAGATCGTCTTCTTGCTCACACCGGCGCGGGCCGCGATCGCCTCGATGGTGACCCGGCCGTAGCCCTTCTCCGCGCACAGCTCCAGAGCGGCGTCCAGCGTCGCCCGTCGTGATCTCTCGCTGCGGCGCAGGGAACTCTGCGATGTGATCATTCGGTGAGCATAGGGGGATTCCGCCCACCGCTTGTTGACAGGTCGTCGCCAAAAGTCGAACAATGACCTGGCTGGAAACGGAACGTACCGTGTCGTGACGTTCCGTGCACCGCACCGTTCGTGCCGTCCGGGCCGCGACGAGCCGATCGGGGGACGGCTCGACCGGCCGACGGCGCGGACGGGCCGTGCCCCTCCGCCCCCGGAGACGGCTCAGACGCCGACGTCCCTCGTCGTGAAGCGCGCCCACGCCGCCGATCCGAAGACCGCCGCGTACACCGCCTGCAGACCGAGGTTCCGGACCATCTCGTCCCAGTAGACCGGGTCGCGCAGCAGGTCCGAGAAGGACGGCCAGTAGTGCGGGAAGAGATACGGGTGGATCGCGTGCAGCTGC
This sequence comes from Streptomyces sp. NBC_00178, assembly GCF_036206005.1. NCBI lineage: Bacteria > Bacillati > Actinomycetota > Actinomycetes > Kitasatosporales > Streptomycetaceae > Streptomyces > Streptomyces sp. NBC_00178. The sequence goes on along the minus strand of NZ_CP108143.1, from coordinate 4,341,569 downwards.
GGCATCGTGTCCAGGATCTGCACGGTGATCAGCACCCCGACCGTGGCCGCCATCGCCGCGATCCCGCTGTCGGTGAGCGTGGAGACGAACAGCCCCAGGGCCGCGAAGCCGACGAGTGACACCGCGACGGCCAGCGCGATGAGTCCGGCCCGCGCGAGCCCCTCACCGAATCCGATCCGTGTCCCGGAGATCGTCGTGACCTCGCCGACGGGGAAGAGCAGGGCTCCCGTCACGAGCGCGGACACCGCGACGACCAGGGTGGCGGCCAGGCAGAACACCAGCACCGACGCGTACTTGGCGAGCAGCAGCCGGGTCCGGCCGGCCGGGGCGACCAGCAGGTAGCGCAGGGTGCCACCGCCCGCCTCGCCCGCCACCGAGTCCCCGGCGACCACACCGACCGCCATCGGCAGGAAGACCGGGAGCGTCACGGAGAGCGCCGCGAAGACGAGGAACAGCCCGTTGTTGGTGATCTGCGGGAGGAACGCCGGGCCGCCCCCGCCGTCCGGGCCCCCGGCCCGACCCTCGCCCGTCTCGATCCGCACGGCGATCCCCACGAGGACGGGAACGGCGGCCAGCACACCGAGCAGGGCGAGGGTGCGCCACCGGCGCAGGGTGACGGTCAGTTCCGAGCGGAGGATCCCCAGGGTCCACCGTGCGCGCCGCGGCTCGCGGGACACCGGGACCGCCGTGAGTTCAGCCTGCGACATCGAATCCCTCTCCGGTCAGTGCGACGAAGGCGTCCTCCAGCGAGGCCCGTTCGACGCCGAAGGCCCGCACCCGTACACCGGCGCGCACCAGGGTCTCGTTGATGTCCGCGAGATCCACGTCGGCGGGCGGCGCGTCGGCGCTCACCCGGTCCCCGTCGGCCGTCACGCCGGTCGCCCCGTGCTCCGTGAGGATGCGCGCGGCGTCGCCGGCGTCGGGGGTGGTCAGGGCGAGCCGGCCCCGGGCGCCGGAGGCCAGCTCGGCGACGGGGCCCTGGACGACGAGCCGGCCCCGGGCCATGACGGCCGCGTGCGTGCAGACCTGCTCGATCTCGTCGAGCAGGTGGGAGGAGAGGAAGACCGTGGTGCCGTCGGCGGCCAGTTCGCGGACCAGCGCCCGGATCTCCCGCATGCCCTGCGGGTCGAGGCCGTTCGTCGGCTCGTCCAGCACGAGGAGGCTGCGCGGCTGGAGGAGCGCGGCGGCCAGCCCGAGGCGCTGCTTCATCCCGAGCGAGTACGCCTTGGCCTTCTTCCCCGCGGCGGCGGCGAGGCCGACCCGTTCCAGCGCCCCGTCCACCCGCGCCCGTCTGGTGCGCGGGTCGGCAGCCGGGTCGGCGGAGTCGAAGCGCAGGAGGTTGTCACGGCCCGTCAGGAAGCCGTACAGGGCGGGCCCCTCGATGAGCGCCCCCACGTGCGGGAGCACGGTGCGGACCGCGTCCGGCATGGGACGGCCCAGGACGTGGGCGGTGCCGGACGTCGGGGCGATGAGGCCCATGAGCATCCGGATGGTCGTGGTCTTGCCCGAGCCGTTGGGCCCCAGGAAACCGAAGACGCTGCCCGCCGGGACGGTGAGGTCGAGCCCGTCGACCGCCAACTGCCCGCCCCGGTAGCGCTTGGTGAGCCCGTGCGTGGCGATCACGGTCCCGGGCGCCGGCCCGGGCCCGGTTTCCGGCCGCGCCGTCGCGGCCGCTGTGTCGGTCATGCGCCCTCCCGGTCCTCGTCCCCCGCCCCGTACGGGTCCGCCCCGCCGTACGGAGCGTACGGCGGGGCGGGGGCCCTGTGTGTGCACGGCCCGGCGGTGTCGGCCGCCTTCACCGGGGCGTGCTACTCGGCGGCGTCGGCCGCCTTCACCAGGGTGTCCTGGGTGACGGCGCCGACGTAGACCTTGCCGTCGTCCGTCATGAGGGCGTTGACCAGGCGTGTCTTGAAGACGGTGCCCGAGCCGAAGTCGCCGCTGACCTTGTCGCCGAGGGCGTCGAGGAACTGCTGGGCCTGGGCCGGCATGTCACCGGTTTCGGAGCCCTGGGCGGGGAGCCCGGCGCCGCCCGGGACGTCGATCTCGGCGACGGCGTTCCAGCCCTTGCCGATCACGTTCAGGCCCTTGAAGTCCTCCAGCGCCTCCAGGTCCTTGGGCGCCTTGCCGGCCGCGCCGTTCCTTCCGGCCTCGTCCTTCAGCTCCTCGGCCTCGGTGACCTTCGCACCCTTCGGCGGGGTGAAGGAGAAGGAGGACGCGTCGGGCTTGGAGAAGTCGACCTTCGTGAATCCGGCGTCGACGGCGGCCTTGCCCCCGGAGCTCGTGGCCAACGTGAACTTCAGCGGCACGCCGGTCTCCGAGTCGACGGCGACCCGGACGGACCCGATCGTCGAACCGGCCTGCTTCGGCTTGATCAGCAGCTGGTACGCGTCGCGTCCCGCCACCTGCGCCGTGCCGTCGACCGTGACGGACGTGGTGTCGTCCGAGGCCGCGAGTGCCTCCTCGGCGAGCTCCTTCGGCGTGGCGGGGACGCCCTCGGGCGCCTTGCGCATCCCGTCCGGCCGCTCCGCCCCGTCGGACTGGGCGTGGTAGACCTCGTTGCTCCCGCTGTCGTAGCCCCAGACGTCGTCCCCGTTGTGGACGAGGCTGTACTCGGAGCCCTCGCCGAGGATCGACAGGCGCTGCCTGTCGGGCCCGTCGGCGGCCACCCGGAGCGTGTGGGTGCCGGACGCCAGCTCCATCAGCTTGCTCTCGGGCGCGGCACTCGTGTCCCCGCCGGCGTCCGGCGCGAGGCTGCTCGCGATACCGCCGAGCGAGGGGATTCCGAGGTCGGTGCTGACCTTGAGCGTGCCGGACAGCTGCTCCTGGTCGGACGCGGCGATCTTCTCGATGAGCTCCTGCGCCGTGATGTCGGGCAGGTCCGGGTCGCCGGACGCGGCGAGCGCCGGGACGAGCCCGATCGTCGCGGCCGCCACTCCCGCCACCGCGAACGGGACGATGTAACGCGCCTTCTTCCGGCGGCCCACGACAGTCCCCGTGGCCTCGCCGTTGGTCTCCGCGCTGTCGTTCGGTGCCATGTGTGCTCTACCTCCGTGGTCGGCGGCTGCCATCCCCTTGCGCTGCTCCACTCCCCGCCGCCATTCTCACCCGATGTGGTCAGGAGTGGTTGTTGTCCATCTGACCAAATCGGACGGGAACAAGCGTCAGCCCCCGGGAGCAACTCGGCGTACCTCTCCGGGATGACCCCGGAGCGCGCAGGGCGCGGGCACCCCTAGGGGGTCAGCCCGCGCGGTGGACCACGGCGTCGCAGAGTTCTTCCAGCGCTGCCTTCGCGTAGCACTCGGGCAGCGGTGCCAGCGTGGCCCGTGCCTCCTGCGCGTAGCGCACGGTGTCACGTCGTGCCTGTTCCAGGGCGGGGTGGGCCCGCAGCCGGTGCAGGGCGTCGGCCAGCCTGCCGTCGTCGGCGAGGTCGCCGTCCAGCAGCTCGACGAGCTCCTTGTCCTCCGGGCTGCCGCCGGCCGCGGCACGCGCGCGCAGGTGGAGGACGGGGAGGGTGGGGATCCCCTCGCGCAGATCGGTGCCGGGTGTCTTGCCGGACTCGTGGGAGTCGGAGGCGATGTCCAGGACGTCGTCGGCGAGCTGGAAAGCGATGCCGAGGCGTTCGCCGTACTGGGTGAGGATGTCGACGACGGACTCGTCCGCACCGGCCATCAGTGCGCCGAACCGTCCGGAGACGGCGACCAGCGAACCGGTCTTGCCGCTCAGCACGTCCATGTAGTGGTCGACGGGGTCGCGCCCGTCGCGCGGGCCCGCGGTCTCCAGGATCTGGCCGGTCACCAGCCGCTCGAACGCCTCGGCCTGGATGCGTACGGCCTCGGGGCCGAGGTCGGCCAGGATGTGCGAGGCGCGGGCGAAGAGGAAGTCGCCGGTCAGGACGGCGACGGAGTTGCCCCAGCGGGTGTTCGCGCTGTCGACCCCGCGGCGCACGTCCGCCTCGTCCATCACGTCGTCGTGGTACAGCGTCGCCAGGTGCGTCAGCTCGACGACCACGGCCGAGGGCACGACGCCCGGCGCGTCGGGGTCGCCGAACTGGGAGGCGAGCATGACCAGCAGTGGCCGGAATCGTTTGCCCCCCGCGCTGACGAGGTGCTGTGCGGCCTCCGTGATGAACGGGACCTCGCTCTTGGTGGCAGCCAGCAGCCCCGCCTCGACATCGGCCAGACCGGCCTGGACATCTGCCTCCAGCGCCTGGTCCCGCACGCGCAGTCCGAACGGCCCGACGACGGTCACGAGGGGATCTCCTGTCTGCTGACGATCACACGGAATGTCGATGTGTCGCTGTCCTCACTCGAGCCAGCGTATCCGGTCCCCTTTGGATCACCGTGGGCGCCTTCCCGCCACCGCCGGTATGTTCGGGTTCAGCTCATACGATCAGGAGTTGCCGCTTTGTCCCCTGTCACGACCGGTACCGGGCCGGCCCCACCACCACCCGGGGAAGACCACGTCCTGTTCGGCCGGTCGAGGGGTCCGGTGAAGCCGTTCGGCGAGGTCTCCAGCCGCGCCCATGTCGGTGTCGACGGCGCTGTCGCGGTGGTGGCCGGCCCGGCCACCACCGCCGGCCCCTGGCCGAAGCGCGCACGTCGCACCCCGTCCCCCGAGGGTTCCCGATGCAGATCCGCACATCGTTCCCGTACGAGACCACCCACGAGGACCTCTACATCCCGCTGGCCGGGGGCACTCGGCTGTACGCCCGGATCTGGCGGCCGGTCACCGACGAGCCGGTGCCCGCCCTGCTGGAGTACCTTCCCCACCGGCTGAGCGACGGGACGGCGCCCCGCGACCACCAGCGCCATCCCTGGTACGCCGGCCACGGCTACGCCTCGGTGCGGGTCGACGTGCGCGGGTACGGCAACAGTGAGGGCCTGCCGGGCGACGCGCACGACGCGACGGAGCTCGCCGACGGGGTCGCCGTGGTGCACTGGCTCGCCCAGCAGGAGTGGTGCTCGGGCCGGGTCGGCATGTTCGGCATCGCCTGGGGAGGGTTCGACTCGCTCCGGATCGCCGCGCTCGCGCCGGAGCCCCTGAAGGCGGTCGTCACCGTCTGCTCGGCCGACGACCGCTACACCGGCGACGTCCACTACATGGGCGGCTCCGTGCTCGGCGTGGGCATGCACGCCTGGGCGTCGGCCATGCTCGCCTCCGTCGCGCTGCCGCCCGACCCGGCGGACGTCGGTGACGGCTGGCGGGACATGTGGCTGGGCCGGCTGGAAGCGGTGGAGCCGCTCCTCCACACGTGGCTGGCGCACCAGACCCGCGACGACTACTGGAGGCACGGCAGCGTCCGCGAGGACTACGGCGCCATCAGGGCGAACGTCCTCGCGGTGGGCGGCTGGCACGACCCGTACCGCGACACGGTCCTGAGGCTCGTCGAGCACCTGGACCCCTCCAAGGTGCGGGGCCTGATCGGCCCCTGGCCGCACCAGTACCCCGACCGGGGACTGCGGCCGGGGCCGGCGATCGGCTTCCTGCAGGAGACGTTGCGCTGGTGGGACCAGCACCTCAAGGGCCAGGACACCGGGGTGATGAACGAGCCGCTGCTCCGGTCCTGGATCAGCGGCTCGCACCCCCCGGCCACGGCCTACGAGACGCTGCCGGGCCGCTGGGTCGGCGATGCCGCCTGGCCGTCGGAGAACGTCACCCCGGTGGCGTACGCGCTGGCCGGCGGGGAGCAGACGGTCCGCTCGCCGCAGCAGACCGGGTTGGACGCGGGCCGGTTCGTCCCCTCCGGCGACGACGCGGACCTGCCGCCCGACCAGCGGGACGAGGACGCCAAGTCGGTGTGCTTCGAGTTCCCCGTCGAGGAGTCCCCCATCGAGATCCTCGGCAGGCCGGGGGTGAGACTCCGCATCCGTATGGACGTGCCGCGCGGCCAGGTGATCGCCCGGCTCTGCGACGTGGCGCCGGACGGTTCCTCCACCCTGGTGACGCGCGGCGCCCTCAACCCGGCCACCCGGCACGGGAGCGGCCGAGCCGAGGACTGGCCCGTCGGCGGGACCGAGGACGTGGCCTTCGAGCTGGGCGCCATCGGGTACACCTTCCCGCCCGGACACCGGATCAGGATCGCCGTCTCGTCGTCGTACTGGCCGTGGATCTGGCCGCAGGCCGGCTCGGCGGGCTTCACGCTCGACGCGGACGGGAGTCTCGTCGAACTCCCGGTGCGCCGGCACACCGAGGACCCGGGCATCACCTTCGGCGAACCGGAGCAGGCCGAACCGCTCGGCGTCGTCCATCCGGTCACCCTCGACGAACAGCGGCCGGAGCGCCTGGTGGTGCGGGACGTCGCCAAGGGCGAGTGGCGGCTGGAGGTGGATCCGTGCCGCGGCGGCACGCGGGTCCACCCGGACGGCCTGGAGTTCACCGAGGACGCGCTGGAGACGTACACGATCCGGCAGGACGACCCGCTGTCCGCCCGGACCCGCTCCGGCCGGACGATCCGGCTGCACCGGCCGGAGATGTCCTGGGACGTGCGGGTGGAGACGCGGTCGGAGCTGAGCGCGGACGCGGACGACTTCATCGCGTCCGACGAGATCGTCTGCAGGGACGGAGACGAGATCGTCTTCCACCGGACCTGGGAGAAGCGCATCCCGCGGACGGCCGGATGACCAGGGTTATCGCGTAACTTTCCGGGCATTACGCCTACTTGACGGCACTGCCGCCGAAGATCGGCGCCGACGTAACGTGTCCCTCAAGCGACCTGGAAAGCGAGGCAGCAACAGATGCCCGAGCAGAGCAGCCCGCTCGATCTGGCCGAGGGCGACCCCTTCGGCCCGCACAACCTTCCGTACGGCGTGTTCTCCACCCCCGGGCACCCGGACCGCAGGGTCGGCGTCCGCGTCGGCGGCCACGTCCTGGACGCCGGGGCGGCCGCGCACGCCCTCGGTTCGCCGTACGCCCAGCTGCTGGCGCAGCCCAGCCTCATGCCGCTCCTCGCGGCCGGCCGGACCGCATGGCGCGACGTGCGCCGGGCCCTGACCGCGTGGGTCACCGTCCCGGCGCACCGCCCGGACATAGAGCCGCTGCTGCACCCGCTCGACGCGGTGACGCTGCACCTGCCGTACGAGGTCGCGGACTACGTCGACTTCTACGCCAGCGAGCACCACGCCACCAACGTGGGGAGGATCTTCCGGCCGGACGGCGTGGCCCTCACCCCCAACTGGAAGCACCTGCCGATCGGTTACCACGGGCGGGCCGGTACCGTCGTGGTGTCCGGGACGGACGTCGTGCGCCCCTCCGGCCAGCGCAAGGCCCCCGCGGACCCGGCGCCCGTGTTCGGCCCCTCGGTGAAGCTGGACATCGAGGCGGAGGTCGGCTTCGTCGTCGGCGTCCCCTCGGAGCAGGGCTCACCGGTCGCGCTCGGCGACTTCCGGGAGCACGTCTTCGGGCTCTCGCTGCTCAACGACTGGTCGGCGCGCGACATCCAGGCCTGGGAGTACGTGCCGCTGGGCCCGTTCCTCGGCAAGTCCTTCGCCACCTCGGTGTCGGCGTGGGTGACCCCGCTGGAGGCCCTGGACGCGGCCCGGACGGCGCCGCCTGCCCGGGACTTCCCACTGCTGCCGTACCTGGACGACGCGGACGACGAGGAGCCGGGCGGTTTCGACATCCGCATCTCGGTCGTCGTCAACGGACAGACGGTCTCGGAGCCGCCGTTCTCCACCATGTACTGGACGGCCGCGCAGCAGTTGGCCCACATGACGGTGAACGGCGCCTCGCTGCGGACGGGCGACCTGTACGGTTCCGGCACCGTCAGCGGCGCCGGGCCCGGCCAGCGCGGGTCCCTGCTCGAACTCACCTGGAACGGCCGCGACCCGCTGGACCTGCCCGAGGGCAAGCGGACGTTCCTGGAGGACGGTGACACGGTGACGCTCACGGCCTGGGCCCCCGGCCCGCACGGCACGCGCGTCGGGCTGGGTGAGGTCACCGGACGGATCACGGCCCGCCCGTGAACGACTCCGCCGCCGCTCTGACGCTCCCCGAGGAACTGCTGCTGCTCGCCCTGGACCCCGTGCGCGGAAAACCGTACTGCCGGGGCCGGTACCTGGAGTACGGCGTCGCCGGGGCCGCCCTGGCCGAGCTGGAGCTCCAGGGCCGGATCGCCGGGGAACGCGGGCGGGTGGTGGTCGTGAATCCGCTGGATCCGCCCGATCCGCTGCTCGCGGTGTTCCTGCGCAGCCTCCCGGCCCCCGGCAAGGGCGGGCTGCTCCCTGGGACGTCGGCCCGGCGCTGGGTGCGGCAGGCGGGGCGGCAGGCCGAGGGGCTGTATCTGGACGCCCTGGTGGAGCGGGGTGTCCTGCGCCGGGAGACGCGCCGCTTCCTCGGTCTGCTCCCCTACCACCGCCACCCGGCCGGCCCCGCCTCCCCGGCGGGGCAGGTGCGGCAGCGCCACGAGGAGTCCCGTGCGGCGGGTCACCCCGACCCCAGGGGCCGGCTGCTCGCGGCCCTGGCGGCGGCGGTGGAGCTGCCCGCGGTCGTGCGGGGCGGCGACCGCCGCACGCGTGCCGCGACGCGGGCCCTGGTGCGCGAGGAGTGGGCGGCGCAGGCCGTGCACCGCAACGTACGCCAGGACAAGGCCGCCCGGGCGGGCGGCGGAGGCGGGGGGAGCGGGGACGGCGGCGGAGGCGGAGGCGGGGACTGACTCCGGCGCGGGCGGGGCCCGGGTGGGCAAGGGCGTGCCGGTCAGCGACGCGTGAGGCGGTCACACGTTCGGGGGGACCTCTTTGTGTTCCCTGCGGATACGCTGAGGAGTCCCGCGAGACTGCCTCCCATGGGAGCACTGATGAGCATCGAACCCGAGGCCCCCGAGCCGCGGTGGGCGGTCCCGCCCGTGGGCGGCTGGACCGCCGATGACCTGGACACACTCCCGAATCTGCCTCCGCACACGGAGCTGATCGACGGGAGTCTGGTTTTCGTGAGTCCGCAGACGTTGTTCCACACCCGGGCGGTCGACTTCTTCACCTGGCAGCTGCAGTCACTGGCACCGCCTGAACTGGAGGCGGTCCGGGAGTTCACCATCGACATCGACTTCCAGAACCGCCCCGAACCCGATGTCGTCGTCGTGCGCGCGGACGCGGTCGAGAGTCTGCGGCAGACCCGTTTCCCCGCGAGCAGTGTGCTGCTCGCCGTCGAGGTCGTGTCCGACGAGTCCGTCACCCGTGACCGGGAGACCAAGCCGGTGAAGTACGCGCGGGCCAGGATCCCGCACTACTGGCGGGTGGAGAACCAGGACGGCCGGGCGGTCGTGTACGTCTTCGAGCTGGAACCCGCCACGGGCGCCTACACCTCGACCGGGATCTTTCACGACCGGATGAAGGTGTCCACACCCTTCGCCGTCGATCTCGACCTGACCGCGATCGTCTCCCGCCGCCGGGCGCCCACGGAGTAGGGCCGGCCAGGTGGCCGGCCCACCCGGGGATCAGTCGAACTCCGGGGGCTCCTCGTCCCAGCCGAACTCCGGGTCCGCGTCCGGAGCGGGGGTCCGGGCGGGCGGCGCCTCCGTGCGGGCCGCCGGTGCGGAGGGCGCTTCCGCTGCGGCCGACGGGGCCGCCTCCCCCAGTCCTGCGAGCACCTCCAGCACCCCCTCGCCGTACGTCGCCAGCTTCTTCTCGCCCAGTCCGCCGACCCCGCCCAGCTCCGCGAGGGAGGCCGGGCGCAGCGTCGCGATCTCCCGCAGGGTCGCGTCGTGGAAGATCACATAGGCCGGGAGGCCGAGTTCCTTGGCCTGGGCGCCGCGCCAGGCGCGGAGCGCTTCGAAGACCGGGACTGCCTCCGCGGGGAGGTCGGCCACCGCGGCTGCCGCCTTGCCCTTGCGCTCGCCCCTGGAGGAGCGGGACGTCGGCTTCTTCGGCTCCTTGCGCAGCAGCACCTCGCGCTCCCGGCCGAGCACGGAACCGCTCGCCTCGGTCAGCACCAGCGTGCCGTACTCGCCCTCGACGGCCAGCAGCCCCTGGGCCAGCAGCTGGCGCACCACACCGCGCCACTCCGCCTCGGCCAGCTCCTCGCCGATACCGAAGACCGAGAGCTGGTCGTGGTCGAACTGGATCGTCTTCGCCGTCCTGCGGCCCAGCAGGATGTCGATGATCTGTCCGGCCCCGAACTTCTGGTTGCGCTCGCGCTTCAGCCGGACGACGGTCGACAGGAGCTTCTGCGCGACCACCGTGCCGTCCCAGGTCTCGGGCGGGGTGAGGCAGGTGTCGCAGTTGCCGCAGGCCTCTTCGCCGGGCTCCTGGCCGAAGTACGTCAGGAGCTGGGCGCGGCGGCACCGCACGGTCTCGCAGAGCGCCAGCATCGAGTCGAGGTGGGAGGCCGCCCGACGCCGGAAGGCCTCGTCGCCCTCGCCGCCCTGGATCAGCTTCCGCTGCTGGACGACGTCCTGGAGGCCGTAGGCCATCCAGGCCGTGGACGGTGCGCCGTCCCGGCCGGCGCGGCCCGTCTCCTGGTAGTAGCCCTCGACGGACTTCGGCAGGTCGAGGTGGGCGACGAAGCGCACGTCGGGCTTGTCGATCCCCATCCCGAAGGCGATCGTCGCGACGACGACCAGGCCCTCCTCGCGCAGGAAGCGGGCCTGGTGCTTGGCACGCGTCCCGGCGTCCAGACCCGCGTGGTAGGGCACCGCCTCGATGCCGTTGCGGCTGAGGTACTCGGCGGTCTTCTCCGTCGAGTTGCGTGAGAGGCAGTAGACGATGCCCGCGTCGCCCGCGTGCTCCTCCTCCAGGAAGGTGAGCAGCTGCTTCTTGGGGTCGGACTTGCCGACGACGCGGTACTGGATGTTCGGGCGGTCGAAGCTGGCGACGAAGTGCCGGGCCTCGGGCATGCCCAGGCGCTGGGTGATCTCGCGGTGGGTGGCGTCGGTCGCCGTGGCCGTCAGCGCGATGCGCGGCACGTCGGGCCAGCGCTCGCCGAGGACGGACAGGGCCAGGTAGTCGGGGCGGAAGTCGTGGCCCCACTGGGCCACGCAGTGGGCCTCGTCGATGGCGAAGACGGAGATCTCGCCGCGGGCCAGGAGGGAGAGCGTGGAGTCCAGGCGCAGCCGCTCCGGCGCCAGGTACAGCAGGTCGAGCTCGCCGGCCAGGAACTGGGCCTCCATCGAGCGGCGCTCGTCGAAGTCCTGCGTGGAGTTCATGAAGCCGGCGCGGACCCCGAGGGCCCGCAGGGCGTCCACCTGGTCCTGCATGAGGGCGATGAGCGGGGAGACCACGACGCCGGTGCCCGGCCTGACCAGGGCGGGGATCTGGTAGCACAGCGACTTGCCGCCGCCCGTGGGCATGAGGACGACCGCGTCGCCGCCGCCGACCACGTGGTCGATCACCGCGCCCTGCTCGCCGCGGAACGCCTCGTACCCGAATACCCGGTGCAGCGTCTCCTGCGCCGCGCTCCCGGTCGTCACACTCATCGTTCCCGTCCGCCCGTCGCTGCCGTCCGACTCTCCCCTGCAACCATAGGCGCCGCGTACGACAACGCCGGACGGGCTTGACTTCCCGGCCCGTCCGGCGTCCTCGTGTGCTGCGGTGCGTTACCGCACGAACACTCCCGCCTGGCTCGCCAGGTCCAGGAAGTACTGCGGGGCGAGGCCCAGCACCAGCGTCACCGCGACGCCGACCGCGATCGTCGTCATCGTCAGCGGGGAGGGGACGGCGACCGTGGGGCCGTCCGCCTTCGGCTCGCTGAAGAACATCAGGACGATGACCCGGATGTAGAAGAACGCGGCGATGGCCGACGAGATCACACCGACCACGACGAGTCCGCTCGCGCCGCCGTCCGCGGCCGCCTTGAAGACGGCGAACTTGCCGGAGAAGCCCGAGGTGAGCGGGATACCGGCGAAGGACAGCAGGAAGACCGCGAAGACCGCCGCCGTCAGCGGCGAGCGCCGGCCGAGCCCGGCCCACTTGGACAGGTGCGTCGCCTCGCCGCCCGCGTCGCGCACCAGCGTGACGACGGCGAAGGCGCCGACGGTCACGAAGGAGTAGACGCCCAGGTAGAAGAGGACGGACGAGATGCCCTCGGGGCTGGACGCGATCACGCCGGCGAGGATGAAGCCCGCGTGGGCGATCGAGGAGTAGGCCAGGAGCCGCTTGATGTCGGTCTGGGTGATCGCGACGATCGCACCGCCGAGCATCGTGACGATCGCGACGCCCCACATGACGGGCCGCAGGTCCCAGGTGAGGCCGGGCAGCACCACGTACAGCAGGCGCAGCAGCGCGCCGAACGCGGCGACCTTCGTGGCCGCCGCCATGAAGCCGGTGACCGGGGTCGGGGCGCCCTGGTAGACGTCCGGGGTCCACATGTGGAACGGCACGGCGCCGACCTTGAAGAGCAGGCCCATGAGGATCATCGCCGCGCCGATCAGGAGCAGCGCGTCGTTGCCCATGGTGTCGGCGAGCGCCGGGTCGATGTCCTGGACCGTGCCGTCCACGACGTTCGCGATGCCCGCGTACGAGACGGTGCCCGCGTAGCCGTAGAGCAGGGCGATGCCGAAGAGGAAGAACGCCGACGAGAAGGCGCCCAGCAGGAAGTACTTCACGGCCGCTTCCTGCGACATCAGCCGCTTGCGGCGGGCGACGGCACACAGCAGGTAGAGCGGGAGGGAGAAGACCTCCAGCGCGACGAACAGCGTCAGCAGGTCGTTGGCCGCGGGGAAGACCAGCATCCCCGCCACGGAGAACATGGCGAGCGGGAAGACCTCGGTGGTGGTGAAGCCGGCCTTGACCGCCGCCTTCTCCCCTTCGCTGCCGGGGACCGAACCGGCCTGCGCGGCGAAGGAGTCCACGCGGTTGCCGTGCGAGGCCGGATCGAGGCGCCGCTCGGCGAACGTGAAGATGGAGACCATCGAGACGAGCAGGATGGTGCCCTGGAGGAACAGCGCCGGGCCGTCGACGGCGATGGCCCCCATCGCGGCGATGTGCGCGCTCTTCGAGGCGTATCCGTCGGCGGCGAGCCCGATCACCGCGGCGAACGCGGCGGCGAGGGCGACCACGGTCAGGGCGACCTGCGTGGTGTAGCGGGCCCGGCGCGGGACGAACGCCTCCACCAGGATTCCGAGGACGGCGACGCCGACCACGATGAGGACGGGCGCCAGTTGGGCGTACTCGATGTCCGGCGCGGTGAACGCGTCTGCCGGAGCGGCGGATGTCACCCCGCCCGCCGTCGTCCACAGGCTGTGGACAGCTGTTGCGCTCACTTGGCGGCCTCCACATCGGGCTGGGGGTCCTTCTTCTGTACGTCCTGCATGGTGTGCTGCACCGCCGGGTTGACGACATCGGTGAGCGGCTTCGGGAAGACGCCCAGGAAGATCAGCAGGGCGATCAGCGGCACGGCCACCGCCAGTTCACGGACCTTGAGGTCGGGCATGCCCCCGATCCCCTCCCTGACGGGCCCCGTCATCGTCCGCTGGTAGAGGACGAGGACGTAGAGCGCGGCGAGCACGATGCCGACGGTCGCGACGATGCCGGCCACCGGGTACGCGCTGAACGTGCCGACCAGGACGAGGAACTCACTGACGAACGGGGCGAGGCCGGGCAGCGAGAGTGTCGCCAGGCCTCCGATCAGGAAGGTGCCGGCCAGCACCGGGGCCACCTTCTGCACCCCGCCGTAGTCGGCGATGAGCCGCGAACCGCGCCGGGTGATCAGGAATCCGGCGACCAGCATCAGCGCGGCCGTGGAGAGCCCGTGGTTCACCATGTACAGCGTCGCGCCGGACTGGCCCTGGCTCGTCATCGCGAAGATCCCGAGGATGATGAACCCGAAGTGCGAGATCGACGCGTAGGCGATGAGTCGCTTGATGTCGCGCTGGCCGACCGCGAGCAGTGCGCCGTAGACGATGGAGATCAGCGCGAGGACGAGGATGACCGGCGTCGCCCACTTGCTGGCCTCCGGGAACAGCTGGAGGCAGAAGCGGAGCATCGCGAAGGTTCCGACCTTGTCGACGACCGCGGTGATCAGGACCGCGACCGGCGTGGTCGACTCCCCCATCGCGTTGGGCAGCCAGGTGTGCAGCGGCCACAGCGGGGCCTTCACCGCGAAGGCGAAGAAGAAGCCGAGGAACAGCCAGCGTTCGGTGCTGGTCGCCATCTCCAGCGAGCCGTTGGCCCGCGCCTCGGCGATCTCGGAGAGCGAGAAGCTCCCCGCGACGACGTAGAGGCCGATGACCGCGGCCAGCATGATGAGGCCGCCGGCGAGGTTGTAGAGGAGGAACTTCACGGCCGCGTAGCTGCGCTGCGCCGCCGCGTTCTCGTCGCTGCCGGTGTGCGCGCGGTCCCCGAAGCCGCCGATGAGGAAGTACATCGGGATGAGCATGGCTTCGAAGAGGATGTAGAAGAGGAAGACGTCGGTGGCCTCGAACGAGAGGATCACCATCGCCTCCACCATCAGGATCAGCGCGAAGAAGCCCTGGGTGGGACGCCACCGGGAGGAGGCCGTCTCCAGCGGGTCGGCGTCGTGCCAGCCCGCCAGGATGACGAAGGGGATCAGCAGCGCGGTCAGCGCGATGAGCGCGACCCCGATGCCGTCGACCCCGAGTTCGTACCGGACCCCGAAGTCCCTGATCCAGGCGTGGGATTCGGTGAGCTGGTAGCGGTCGCCGCCCGGTTCGAAGCGGGCGAAGACGATGCCCGCGAGGACCAGGGTGGCCAGCGACACGAGCAGCGCCAGCCACTTCGCGGCGGTGCGGCGCGCGGCCGGGACCGCGGCGGTGGCGATCGCGCCGATCGCCGGGAGCGCCGCCGTCGCTGTCAGGAGGGGAAAGGACATGATCAGACCGCCCTCATCAGCAGGGTCGCGGCGATGAGTACCGCCGCGCCGCCGAACATCGAGACCGCGTAGGAGCGGGCGTAGCCGTTCTGCAGCCTGCGCAGCCGGCCGGAGAGCCCGCCCATCGAGGCGGCCGTGCCGTTGACGACGCCGTCGACCAGGCTGTGGTCGAGGTAGACCAGGGAGCGGGTGAGGTGTTCGCCGCCGCGGACCAGGACCACGTGGTTGAAGTCGTCCTGGAGCAGGTCGCGGCGTGCCGCCCTGGTGAGCAGCGAGCCGCGCGGGGCCACGGCCGGCACGGGCCTGCGCCCGTACATGGCCCAGGCGATGGCGACACCGATGACGAGCACCACCATGGTGGCGGCCGTGACGGTGGTCGCGCTGACCGGGGCGTGCCCGTGGGAGTGACCGGTGACGGGCTCCAGCCAGTGCAGGAACCGGTCGCCGATGGAGAAGAAGCCTCCGGCGAAGACCGACCCGAAGGCCAGCACGATCATGGGGATCGTCATCGACTTCGGCGACTCGTGCGGGTGCGGCTCGTGGCCCTCCGCGTCCGGCTGCCAGCGCTTCTCCCCGAAGAACGTCATCAGCATCACGCGCGTCATGTAGAACGCGGTGATCGCGGCGCCCAGCAGGGTGACCGCTCCGAGGATCCAGCCCTCGGTGCCGCCCTTCGCGAAGGCCGCCTCGATGATCTTGTCCTTGGAGAAGAAGCCGGAGAGGCCCGGGAAGCCGATGATCGCGAGGTAGCCGAGGCCGAAGGTGACGAAGGTGACCGGCATGTACGTCCGCAGGCCTCCGTACTTCCGCATGTCGACCTCGTCGTTCATGCCGTGCATGACCGAACCGGCGCCGAGGAACAGCCCGGCCTTGAAGAAGCCGTGCGTGACCAGGTGCATGATCGCGAAGACGTAGCCGATGGGGCCGAGGCCGGCCGCGAGGATCATGTAGCCGATCTGCGACATCGTCGAGCCCGCGAGGGCCTTCTTGATGTCGTCCTTGGCGCAACCGACGATCGCACCGAAGAGCAGGGTGACCGCGCCGACGACCACGACGACCAGCTGGGCGTCGGGAGCCCCGTTGAACACGGCGGCCGAGCGGACGATGAGGTAGACGCCCGCGGTCACCATGGTGGCGGCGTGGATGAGGGCCGAGACCGGGGTCGGGCCCTCCATCGCGTCCCCGAGCCAGGACTGCAGCGGCACCTGGGCCGACTTGCCGCAGGCGGCGAGGAGCAGCATCAGTCCGATCGCGGTGAGCTTGCCCTCGCTCGTGTCCCCGGTCGCGGCGAACACCGGGCCGAAGGCGAACGTTCCGAAGGTCGTGAACATCAGCATGATCGCGATGGACAGGCCGATGTCGCCGACCCTGTTGACCAGGAACGCCTTCTTGGCGGCGGTGGCCGCGCTGGGCTTGTGCTGCCAGAAGCCGATGAGCAGGTACGACGCCAGACCGACGCCCTCCCACCCGACGTACAGCAGCAGGTAGTTGTCGGCGATGACCAGGATGAGCATCGCCGCGAGGAACAGGTTGAGGTAGCCGAAGAAGCGGCGCCGCCGCTCGTCGTGCTCCATGTACCCGATGGAGTAGATGTGGATCAGTGTGCCCACACCCGTGATCAGCAGGACGAACGTCATCGACAACTGGTCGAGCTGGAAGGCCACGTCGGCCTGGAAGCCCTCGACGGGGATCCAGCTGTACAGGTGCTGGTGCAGGGCGCGGTCCTCGGCGCCCTTGCCCAGCATGTCGGTGAACAGGACGGCACCGATGACGAAGGACGCGGCGGAGAGCACCGTGCCGATCCAGTGTCCGGCCCGGTCGAGCCGGCGGCCGCCGCAGAGCAGCACCGCCGCTCCGAGCAGGGGCGCCGCCACCAGCAGCGCAATCAGGTTTTCCACGATTCCGACCCCTTACAGCTTCATCAGGCTGGCGTCGTCGACCGAGGCCGAGTGGCGGGAGCGGAACAGCGACACGATGATCGCGAGCCCGATGACGACCTCCGCGGCGGCGACGACCATCGTGAAGAACGCGATGATCTGGCCGTCGAGGTTTCCGTGCATCCGGGAGAACGTGACGAGCGTGAGGTTGCAGGCGTTGAGCATCAGCTCGACGCACATGAACACCACGATCGCGTTCCGCCTGATCAGCACGCCGGACGCGCCGATCGTGAACAACAGGGCCGCGAGGTAGAGGTAGTTGACCGGATTCACTTGGCGACCTCCTCCTCTTCCTCCGCGCGGTCGCCGGCCGTGCCGCGGTCACGGCCCAGTCGCTCCACGGAGCGCTGTTCCAGTGCCTTGAGGTCGGCGAGCGACTCGCTGGACACGTCGCGGATCTGTCCGCGCTGCCGCAGGGTCTGCATGACGGTGAGTTCGGACGGGGTGCCGTCCGGGAGCAGTCCCGCGATGTCCACGGCG
Organism: Streptomyces sp. NBC_00178; assembly: GCF_036206005.1. Classification (NCBI taxonomy): domain Bacteria; kingdom Bacillati; phylum Actinomycetota; class Actinomycetes; order Kitasatosporales; family Streptomycetaceae; genus Streptomyces; species Streptomyces sp. NBC_00178. Next base: position 4,324,395 of record NZ_CP108143.1, on the reverse strand, counting down.
TTGTGCCGGGCGTAGACACCGGGGGCCGGCAGCGGCGGGAGGTGGCTGCCGCGCACCCGCTCCTGGGAGAGCTCCCGCTGCGTCTTCGCTCGCTCCGTGCGCTCGCGGTGCGTGAGCAGCATCGCGCCGACGGTCGCCGTGATCAGCAGGGCGCCCGTGATCTCGAAGGCGAAGACGTACTTGGTGAAGATGAGGTTGGCCAGGCCCTCGACGTTCCCGCCGTACCTCGCGTTCGCCGCACCGAGACCGTTGAACGACGTCAGCGACGCCTGGCCGATGCCGGCGATCAGGAGGATGCCGAAGCCGAGTCCGCAGGCGGCGGCCAGCCAGCGCTGGCCCTTGAGGGTCTCCTTCAGGGAGTCCGCCGCCGTGACACCGACGAGCATGACCACGAAGAGGAACAGCATCATGATGGCGCCGGTGTAGACGACGACCTGGACGATGCCCAGGAAGTAGGCGCCGTTGGCGAGGTAGAACACCGCCAGCACGATCATGGTCCCGGCGAGCGACAGCGCGCTGTGCACCGCCTTCTTCATCAGGACCGTGGAGAGTGCGCCGATGACGGCGACGGTGCCGAGCAGCCAGAACTGGACGGCCTCACCCGTCGAGGTGGCCGTGGCGGCTGCGGCCAGGTCGGGGCTCATGCGTCCACCTCCTTCTCTCCCTTGGAGACGGCGGTCTGGCGCTCCGTGCCGGGTGCGGCCTCGGTCACCAGGCCCCGGTAGTAGTCCTGTTCGTCCATGCCGGGGAAGATCGCGTGCGGGCTGTCGACCATGCCCTCGTCGAGGCCCGCGAGCAGCTCGTCCTTGGTGTAGATGAGGCTCTCGCGGGTGGTGTTGGCGAGCTCGAAGTCGTTGGTCATGGTCAGCGCCCGGGTGGGGCACGCCTCGATGCACAGTCCGCACAGGATGCAGCGCGCGTAGTTGATCTGGTAGACGCGGCCGTAGCGCTCCCCCGGGGAGTAGCGCTCCTCGTCGGTGTTGTCCGCCCCTTCGACGTAGATCGCGTCCGCGGGACACGCCCAGGCGCACAGCTCGCAGCCGACGCACTTCTCCAGCCCGTCCGGGTGACGGTTGAGCTGGTGCCGGCCGTGGAAGCGCGGAGCCGTCACCTTCGGCGTCTCCGGGTACTGCTCGGTCAGCCGCTTCTTGAACATGGCCTTGAAGGTCACGCCGAAGCCGGCCACAGGATTCTGGAACTTCTCCCCTGAGGGGTCTGCGGAGTCAGACACCGTCGGCCTCCCTTCCGTCACTCGCACTTGCGGCACCCACGTGTTCGTCACTCCGGGTGTCCGGTCCACCACTGACAACGAGCTCCCGCTCCCGCCGCGCACTGCGGCGCGGTACCGGCGGCAGTGTCTGGCCGGGCAACGGCGGTACGGGGAATCCGCCGGCCATCGGGTCGAAGGCCGGCTCGGGTCCGGCCTCCTCCTCGGCGGCCCTGGCCCTGCGGTCGCGGAAGACGTCCGCCACGAAGGAGACCAGCAGGACGGCGATGACGGCCCCCGCGACGTACAGCAGGATGCTGGAGAACTCGTAGCCTTCGTTGTTCAGCGCCCTGACGGTGGCGACCAGCATCAGCCAGACCACCGAGACCGGGATCAGGACCTTCCAGCCGAGCTTCATCAGCTGGTCGTAGCGGACCCGGGGCAGGGTGCCGCGCAGCCAGATGAAGAAGAAGAGGAGCACCTGCACCTTGACGACGAACCAGAGCATCGGCCACCAGCCGTGGTTCGCGCCCTCCCAGAAGGTGCTGACCGGGTACGGTGCCCGCCAGCCGCCCAGGAAGAGGGTCACGGAGACCGCGGAGACGGTGACCATGTTGACGTACTCGGCGAGCATGAACATCGCGAACTTGATCGACGAGTACTCGGTGTTGAAGCCGCCGACGAGGTCGCCCTCGGACTCCGGCATGTCGAACGGGGCCCGGTTGGTCTCCCCGACCATCGTGACGATGTAGATGATGAACGAGACCGGCAGGAGCAGGACGAACCAGCGGTCCTGCTGCGCCGCCACGATCTCGGACGTCGACATCGAGCCGGAGTAGAGGAACACGGAGGCGAACGCGGCGCCCATCGCGATCTCGTAGCTGATCATCTGGGCGCAGGAGCGCAGTCCGCCGAGCAGCGGGTACGTCGATCCGGACGACCAGCCGGCCAGCACGATGCCGTAGATGCCGACGGACGCGACCGCGAGGATGTACAGCATCGCGATCGGCAGGTCGGTCAGCTGCATCGTCGTGCGGTGGCCGAAGATCGACACCTCGTTGCCGGCCGGGCCGAAGGGGATCACGGCGATCGCCATGAACGCGGGCGCCGCGGCGATGACCGGGGCCAGGATGTAGACGACCTTGTCGGCGCGCTTGACGACCACGTCCTCCTTCAGCATCAGCTTGATGCCGTCGGCGAGCGACTGGAGCATGCCCCAGGGTCCGTGCCGGTTGGGACCGATGCGCAGCTGCATCCAGGCGACGACCTTGCGCTCCCACACGATGGAGAAGAGCACGGTCACCATCAGGAACGCGAAGCAGAAGACCGCCTTGACGACGACGAGCCACCAGGGGTCCGTGCCGAACATGGAGAGGTCCTCGGCTGCGAGGACGGCGCCCTGGGGCGCCGCGGCGAGTTGGGCGAGGCCGGTCACTCTCCTACCTCCGATGTCACGACGTGGGAACCCGGGGCGGCCGGACCGATCCGGACCAGTCCGCCCGGCTGGGCACCGGTGTCGGCGGGGACGCCCCGGCCGACGGAGTTGAGGGGCACCCACACCACCCGGTCCGGCATCTCGGTGACGGCCAGCGGGAGTTCGGTGGTGCCGGCGGGGCCGGTGACGGCGAGCAGATCGCCGTCCTTCACCCCGGACTCGGCGGCGGTGGCCGCGGAGAGCCGGGCGACGGCGGCGTGCCGTGTGCCGGCCAGTGCCTCGTCGCCCTCCTGGAGACGGCCCCGGTCGAGCAGCATCCGGTGGCCCGCGAGGACCGCTTCGCCGTCGCCGGGCCGGGGCACCGGACGGGACGTGGCCCGGGGGTCCTCGGCGTGGCCGCCCTGCCATCCGCCGAGGCGGTCGAGCTCACGGCGGGCCGCCCTCAGGTCGGGCAGGCCCAGGTGCACGTCGAGCGCGTCGGCCAGCATGTGCAGTACCCGGGCGTCGGTCGGGCAGAGCGTCCGTGGCATCTGCTCGGGCTTGAGCGCGGCCTCGAACATCCGCGCCCGGCCTTCCCAGTTGAGGAAGGTGCCGGGCTTCTCCGCCACGGCGGCCACGGGCAGGACCACGTCGGCGCGTTCGGTGACCGCGCCGGGACGCAGCTCCAGCGAGACCAGGAAGCCGACCTCGTCGAGCGCGCGCAGCGCCCCCGCCGGGTCGGGCAGGTCCTCGGGGTCGACGCCCCCGACCAGCAGCGCGGCCAGCCCGCCGTCCGCAGCGGCCTCCACGATCTGGCCGGTGTCGCGGCCGAATCCGGCGGGGAGTTCGGCGACGCCCCACACGGACGCCACCTCCTCCCTGGCCCGCGGGTCCGTGGCGGGACGGCCGCCCGGCAGCAGCGACGGCAGCGCGCCCGCCTCGATCGCCCCCCGCTCACCGGCCCGGCGCGGGATCCACACCAGTGCGGCGCCGGTGGCGGCGGCGGTCCGTACGACGGCGCTCAGCGCGCCGGGCACCGCGGCGAGCCGCTCGCCCACCACGATCAGGGCGCCCTCGCCGCTCAGCGCCTCGGCGGCGGCGGCACCGTCGCCCTCCAGGCCGACACCGCCCGCGAGGGCGTCCAGCCATTCGGTCTCCGTGCCCGGCGCGGCGGGCAGCAGCGTGCCGCCCGCCTTCTCCAGGCCGCGGGTGGCGTGCGAGGCCAGTGCGAACGTCTTCTGCCCGTGCTTGCGGTGGGCCTTGCGCAGCCGGAGGAAGACGCCGGGCGCCTCCTCCTCGGACTCGAATCCGGCGAGCAGGACGGCCGGCGCCTTCTCCAGCGTGGTGTAGGTGACGCCGCTGCCGTCCAGGTCACGTCCCCGTCCGGCGACGCGGGCGGCCAGGAAGTCGGCCTCCTCGCCGCTGTGGACGCGGGCCCGGAAGTCGATGTCGTTCGTGGCGAGCGCGACCCGCGCGAACTTGCTGTAGGCGTAGGCGTCCTCGACGGTCAGCCGGCCGCCGGTGAGCACCCCGGTCCGGCCGCGTGCGGCGGACAGTCCGGCCGCCGCCGCCTCCAGCGCCTCGGGCCAGCTCGCCGGCTCCAGCACGCCCTCCGCGTTGCGTACCAGCGGAGTGGTGAGCCGGTCGCGCTGCTGGGCGTAGCGGAAGCCGAAGCGGCCCTTGTCGCAGAGCCACTCCTCGTTCACCTCGGGGTCGTTGGCGGCGAGCCGCCGCATGACCTTGCCGCGGCGGTGGTCGGTCCGGGTCGCGCAGCCTCCGGCGCAGTGCTCGCACACCGACGGCGTCGACACGAGGTCGAAGGGCCGGGAACGGAAGCGGTACGCCGCCGAGGTGAGCGCCCCGACCGGGCAGATCTGGATGGTGTTGCCGGAGAAGTACGACTCGAAGGGGTCGCCCTCGCCGGTGCCGACCTGCTGGAGGGCGCCGCGCTCGATCAGTTCGATCATCGGGTCGCCCGCCACCTGGTTGGAGAACCGGGTGCAGCGCGCGCAGAGCACGCAGCGCTCGCGGTCCAGCAGCACCTGGGTGGAGATGGGGACGGGCTTCTCGAAGGTGCGCTTCTTCCCGTCGAAGCGGGAGTCGGCGCCTCCGTGCGACATCGCCTGGTTCTGCAGGGGGCATTCGCCGCCCTTGTCGCAGACCGGGCAGTCCAGCGGGTGGTTGATGAGCAGGAGCTCCATCACCCCCTTCTGGGCCTTCTCCGCGACCGGCGAGGTGATCTGCGACTTCACGACCATGCCGTCGGTGCACGTGATGGTGCAGGAGGCCATCGGCTTGCGCTGGCCCTCGACCTCGACGATGCACTGCCGGCAGGCGCCGGCCGGGTCGAGGAGGGGGTGGTCGCAGAAGCGCGGGATCTCGATGCCGAGCAGTTCGGCGGCGCGGATGACGAGGGTGCCCTTCGGCACGCTGATCTCGATGCCGTCGATCGTGAGCGTGACCAGGTCCTCGGGCGGGATGGCCGCCTCGCCGCCCCCGGAGGGCGCACTCGTGGTGACTGTCATGCGTTCACCCCCCGGTGAGCGTTCTTGTCGTCTTTGTCGTCGGCCCAGAGGGTCGACCTGGCGGGATCGAAGGGGCAGCCCTTGCCGGTGATGTGCTGCTCGTACTCCTCACGGAAGTACTGCAGCGAGGAGAAGATCGGCGAGGCGGCGCCGTCGCCGAGGGCGCAGAAGGACTTGCCGTTGATGTTGTCGGCGATGTCGTTCAGCTTGTCGAGGTCGGCCATCTCGCCCTTGCCGGCCTCGATGTCGCGGAGCAGCTGGACGAGCCAGTAGGTCCCTTCGCGGCAGGGTGTGCACTTGCCGCAGGACTCGTGGGCGTAGAACTCGGTCCAGCGGGTGACGGCGCGCACCACGCAGGTGGTCTCGTCGAAGCACTGCAGCGCCTTGGTGCCGAGCATGGATCCGGCGGCGCCGACGCCCTCGTAGTCCAGGGGCACGTCGAGGTGCTCCTCGGTGAACATCGGGGTGGAGGAGCCGCCGGGGGTCCAGAACTTGAGGCGGTGCCCGGCACGCATGCCGCCGCTCATGTCGAGCAGCTGGCGCAGGGTGATGCCGAGCGGGGCCTCGTACTGCCCGGGGCTGGTGACGTGCCCGCTGAGCGAGTAGAGCGTGAAGCCCGGGGACTTCTCGCTGCCCATGGACTTGAACCAGTCCTTGCCCCTGTGCAGGATCGCGGGAACCGAGGCGATGGACTCGACGTTGTTCACCACGGTGGGGCAGGCGTACAGACCGGCGACCGCGGGGAAGGGGGGCCGCAGCCGGGGCTGGCCGCGCCGTCCTTCGAGCGAGTCGAGCAGTGCGGTCTCCTCACCGCAGATGTACGCGCCCGCGCCCGCGTGCACCGTGAGTTCCAGGTCGAGGCCCGAGCCCAGCACGTCCTTGCCGAGGTAGCCGGCCTCGTAGGCCTCGCGCACCGCCTCGTGCAGCCGCCGCAGGACGGGCACGACTTCGCCGCGCAGGTAGATGAAGGCGTGCGAGGAGCGGATCGCGTAGCACGCGATCACGATGCCCTCGATGAGGCTGTGCGGGTTGGCGAAGAGGAGCGGGATGTCCTTGCAGGTTCCGGGCTCCGACTCGTCGGCGTTGACGACGAGGTAGTGCGGCTTGCCGTCGCCCTGCGGGATGAACTGCCACTTCATCCCGGTGGGGAACCCGGCGCCGCCGCGCCCGCGCAGACCGGAGTCCTTGACGTACGCGATGAGGTCGTCGGGCGTCATGGCCAGGGCCTTGCGCAGTCCCTCGTAACCGTCGTGGCGGCGGTAGGTCTCCAGGGTCCAGGACTCCGGCTCGTCCCAGAAGGAGGAGAGGACGGGGGCCAGGAGTTTCTCCGGGCTCGTCCCGTTCTTGTCGATCTCGGCTGCCAAGGTCATCACTCCCCCTCCTCGGCGGTGGGCCCGGCCGGGTTCGCCGGGTCGGAGGCCGAGGTCTGCTGCGGCGCGTCATGCGAGCTGAGGTGCTCGGTCGGTGAGGGGTCGTGGGGGGCGGAGTCCTGCGGGGACTCGCCTCGCGGCCCGACCACCCGTGCCTGCGCGACGCCCTCGCCCCTGGCGAGCCTGAGCCCCACCAGGGACGCCGCGCCCGCACCGCCGGTGGCCTCGACGGCGCCGGGGCGCTGGTCGGGGAAGCCGGCCAGGATGCGCGCCGTCTCCTTGTAACTGCACAGCGGGGCACCGCGGGTGGGCTCGACGGTACGGCCGGCGATCAGGTCGTCGACGAGCTTCGTGGCGCTCTCGGGCGTCTGGTTGTCGAAGAACTCCCAGTTGACCATCACGACGGGCGCGAAGTCGCAGGCCGCGTTGCACTCGATGTGTTCGAGGGTGATCTTGCCGTCGTCGGTCGTCTCGTCGTTGCCGACGCCCAGGTGGTCCTTGAGCCGGTCGAAGATGGCGTCGCCGCCCATGACCGCGCAGAGGGTGTTGGTGCACACCCCGACCTGGTAGTCGCCGCTCGGCCGGCGGCGGTACATCGAGTAGAAGGTGGCGACGGCCGTGACCTCGGCGGTGGTGAGGCCGAGCTGGTCGGCGCAGAAGGCCATGCCGGTGCGCGAGACGTACCCCTCCTCGGACTGCACCAGGTGCAGCAGCGGGAGCAGCGCGGAACGGGTGCCGGGATAGCGGGCGATCACCTCCTTCGCGTCCGCTTCGAGCCGGGCGAGCACGTCGGCCGGGTAGGCGGGGGCGGGGAGCTGCGGCATCCCCAGGCTGACTTCTTGGTTGGACGCGGTCACCGGTCGACGCCTCCCATCACGGGGTCGATGGACGCGACGGCGACGATGACGTCGGCGACCTGGCCGCCCTCGCACATCGCCGCCATGGCCTGGAGGTTGGTGAAGGACGGGTCGCGGTAGTGGACCCGGAAGGGGCGCGTGCCGCCGTCCGAGACGACGTGCACGCCGAGTTCGCCCTTAGGGGACTCGACGGCGGTGTACGCCTGCCCGGCCGGGACCCGGAAGCCCTCGGTCACCAGCTTGAAGTGGTGGATCAGGGCCTCCATGGAGGTGCCCATGATCTTCTTGATGTGGTCGAGCGAGTTGCCGAGGCCGTCGGGTCCGAGCGCGAGCTGCGCGGGCCAGGCGATCTTCTTGTCGGCGACCATGACCGGGCCCGGCTCCAGCCGGTCCAGGCACTGCTCGACGATCCGGAGCGACTGCCGCATCTCCTCCAGCCGGATGAGGAAGCGGCCGTAGGAGTCGCAGGTGTCCGCGGTGGGCACGTCGAAGTCGTAGGTCTCGTAGCCGCAGTACGGATCCGTCTTGCGCAGGTCGTGCGGGAGGCCGGCGGACCTGAGGATCGGGCCGGTGGCGCCGAGCGCCATGCAGCCGGTCAGGTCGAGGTATCCGACGTCCTGCATACGGGCCTTGAAGATCGGGTTGCCGGTCGCGAGCTTGTCGTACTCCGGCAGGTTCTTCTTCATGGTCTTCACGAACTCGCGGAGCCGGTCGATCGCGCCCATCGGGAGGTCCTGGGCGAGGCCGCCGGGCCGGATGAACGCGTGGTTCATCCGCAGGCCGGTGATCAGCTCGAAGAGGTCGAGCACGAGTTCACGGTCGCGGAAGCCGTAGATCATGATCGTCGTGGCGCCGAGCTCCATGCCGCCGGTGGCGATGCACACCAGGTGGGAGGAGATCCGGTTGAGCTCCATCAGGAGCACCCGCAGGACGGTGGCCCGGTCGGGGATCTGGTCCTCGATGCCGAGGAGCTTCTCCACCCCGAGGCAGTAGGCCGCCTCGTTGAAGAACGGGGTCAGGTAGTCCATGCGGGTCACGAAGGTCGTGCCCTGCGTCCAGTTCCGGAATTCGAGGTTCTTCTCGATGCCGGTGTGGAGGTAGCCGATGCCGCAGCGGGCCTCGGTGACGGTCTCGCCGTCGATCTCCAGGATCAGCCGCAGCACTCCGTGCGTGGAGGGGTGCTGGGGACCCATGTTCACGATGATGCGTTCGTCGTCCGACTTCGCCGCGGACTCGACGACCTCGTCCCAGTCGCCGCCGGTGACTGTATATACAGTCCCCTCGGTCGTGGCACGGGCGTCGGAGAGCGGCGTCCCGGACACGCCGGGCGTCGCGTGGGAATGGGGAGTGCTCATCAGCTGTACGACCTCCGCTGGTCCGGAGCCGGGATCTGGGCGCCCTTGTACTCGACGGCGATGCCGCCGAGGGGGTAGTCCTTGCGCTGCGGGAAGCCCTGCCAGTCGTCCGGCATCATGATCCGGGTCAGGGCGGGGTGCCCGTCGAAGATCAGCCCGAAGAAGTCGTAGGTCTCGCGCTCGTGCCAGTCGTTGGTCGGGTAGACCCCGACGAGCGACGGGATGTGCGGGTCGCTGTCCGGGGCGGACACCTCCAGGCGGATCAGCCGGCCGTGGGTGAGCGACCGCAGGTGGTACACCGCGTGCAGCTCGCGCCCCTTGTCCCCGAGGTAGTGGACGCCGCTGACGCCCGTACACAGCTCGAAGCGCAGGGCGGGGTCGTCGCGCAGGGTGCGGGCGACCCGGACCAGGTGCTCGCGCTCGATGTGGAAGGTGAGTTCCCCCCGGTCGACGACGGTCTTCCCGATCGCCTCGGAGGGGAGCAGGTCCTGCTCCTCCAGGGCGCCCTCCAGCTCGTCGGCCACCTCGTCGAACCAGCCGCCGTACGGCCGTGACGTGGCCCCCGGCATGGTCACGGACCGGACGAGGCCGCCGTAGCCGGAGGTGTCGCCTCCGTTGTTGGCGCCGAACATGCCCTTGCGTACGCCGATGACCTCACCGGAGTCGTCGCGCGGTGTGGGCAGCGGTGCGCCGTTCTTCTCGTCGCTCACCGGAGCAGCCCCTTCATCTCGATCAGGGGGAGCGCCTTGAGCGCCGCTTCCTCCGCCTCGCGGGCGGCCTCCTCCGCGTTGACCCCGAGCTTGGAGCCCTGGATCTTCTGGTGGAGCTTGAGGATGGCGTCGATCAGCATCTCGGGACGCGGCGGGCATCCCGGCAGATAGATGTCGACCGGAACAATGTGATCAACACCCTGAACAATGGCGTAGTTGTTGAACATTCCGCCCGATGACGCACAAACCCCCATGGAGATGACCCACTTGGGGCTCGGCATCTGGTCGTAGACCTGCCGCAGGACGGGCGCCATCTTCTGGCTGACGCGTCCGGCGACGATCATCAGATCCGCCTGCCGCGGTGATCCGCGGAAGACCTCCATCCCGAAACGGGCCAGGTCGTAGCGCCCCGCGCCGGTCGTCATCATCTCGATGGCGCAGCAGGCGAGGCCGAAGGTGGCCGGGAAGACGGATGACTTCCGCACCCAGCCCGCGGCCTGTTCGACAGTGGTCAGCACGAAGCCGCTGGGCAGCTTCTCTTCGAGTCCCATGGTGTGCCCCTCAGCCCCTCAGTCCCATTCCAGGCCGCCCCGGCGCCACACATACGCGTAGGCGACGAAGACGGTGAGCACGAAGAGCAGCATCTCCACGAGCCCGAAGATCCCCAGGGCGTCGAAGCTGACCGCCCAGGGATAGAGGAAGACGATCTCGATGTCGAAGACGATGAAGAGCATCGCCGTCAGGTAGTACTTGATGGGGAAGCGGCCGCCTCCAGCCGGAGTCGGGGTGGGTTCGATGCCGCACTCGTACGCTTCGAGCTTTGCCCGGTTGTACCGCTTGGGGCCGATAAGCGTGGCCATGACCACGGAGAAGATCGCAAACCCTGCCCCGAGGGCGCCGAGCACGAGGATGGGCGCGTAGGCATTCACGCTCCTCGCTCCTTCCAGTCGTCCTTGACCGTTGGACCGCATCGGGCGACCGGCTCGCCACCTCACCAAGATCGTGCACATGTGAGGCAGTTCACAAGCCCGACTGCCCCGCATCCTATGCCTGCCGTCCTGTGATCTGCGACACGGGGTGCACCACCGTCTTTGTGATCTCCACCACCTGACGAACGATCATGAAGTCGGATGAGCGGTGATCTTCGTACGCGAAGCGGCCGAGCGGTTACGAGACGTGACATCTCGCGGCGTTACCGCTGGTCAAGGACGCTTGGCTCTATCAATCGACGTGCCGTACAAGCAAATTGGCGATGGGCGCCAGGGTGGTGATATAGGAACCGGCCTCGGAAGGGGGACACCCGGACGGGGGTTCGCCGGTACCGATGTGGACATTGCGCCCGCATTCACGATCTTCCGGGCGGTGGCCGGGGAGGCAGCCGAGGTGGCCGGTCACCACCCCCGCGATCCACCCGGGAGGGGGGCCGCCTCGCGGGCGCAGACCCCGGCCCGGATCACCGGGGCCGGCGGAGGCCCGCCCGACGGGCGGGAGCATAAGGGGACATGACTCACCAATAGGTCATGCACACACCGGGCGGCGGGCGGACCGCTCCTCCACGCGGTGCGCGGGCGGGCGGTTGCCTCTCACAGGAGACTCATGCTGTGACCTGCGCCACTCCACTCAAGCTCCCATAAAGGCGGGCTTGGCCATCGGTGTGAACGGATGGTAAGTGACGGGCAATTCGGACGTATTGAAAGAACGCCGTGATCACGGCACTGATCGCCGGTGCCCGTTTTGCCCGTTAGGGCGTCAATAAGGGCCTCAAATAAGCGGATTCAGAGATTCCGAACGTAACTGTGTCGCAACACACGTTTCTTGATGGGACCCCTACAGCCCTGATAGCGCTAGTACCCATGTCCCACACCGCTCACATACCCAGCCACCGGAAGCCCCGCCAGCGCGCCTCGAAGACAGCGCTGCGGGCAGGAGTTGCCGGTGGCGTCCTCAGCACCATCGCGGTCGCGGGTGCCGCCGGTCCGGCCCAGGCCGAGCCGGTGACCCAGACCATCGAGATGCCCACCATCACGGCCGGGCTCTCCACCTCCGTCGCCGCGTCCGCGCAGGCGACCCAGCTGGTCGCCCTCGACCTGGAGACGCAGGCCGCCGAGGACGCCGCAGCGACCGCCGCCGCCAAGACGGCGACCAAGGCCAAGGCCGAGGCCGTCCGCAAGGCCGAGGCCGAGAAGAAGGCCAAGGCCGCCGCCAAGGCCAAGGCGGAGGCCGCCGAGCGCGCCTCCCGCACCGCCGAGCGCACCACGCTCAGCGCCTCCACGGGGGCGTCGGCGTCGTCCTCCTCCTCCCGTGTCTCCTCCAGCGCCACCGGGTCCGCCGCGTCCGTCGTCGCGTTCGCGCAGTCCCAGGTCGGCGACGCGTACGTCTCCGGCGGCACCGGCCCCAACTCGTGGGACTGCTCGGGTCTGGTCCAGGCCGCCTTCCGCACGGTGGGCGTCGACCTGCCGCGCGTCTCCCAGGACCAGTCCACGGCCGGTACCCAGGTCTCGCTCGACAACCTGCAGCCCGGCGACATCCTGTACTGGGGCGGCGCGGGCAGCGCCTACCACGTCGGGATCTACGTGGGCGGCGGCCAGTTCGTCGGCGCGCAGAACTCCAGCACGGGCGTCGTGCAGAAGTCCCTGGACTACGACCCGCCGTCGGGCGCCGTCCGCGTTCTCTGATTCACAAGCGCCGCACGACCGGACGCGACCGCGGGCCGTCACTCCACCGGGAGTGACGGCCCGTCATCGTGTCGCGTGCCGGACGTCCGAGGAGGCCGCCTCGTCCACCGGCCGCCGCTGGCCCGGCACCTTCCCGCCCGTCGGGGCGGCGCGCTCGCGGCGCAGGTGCAGCACGCACGCCGCGCAGGCGAGCGCGGCCAGCACGAATCCGTACGGGGGCGTCGACCCCGAGGGCTGTGTCTCGTAGACCAGCGCGGCCGACAGCACCGTCACGGCGTCCAGCGCCCGGCCCCGGGACGCGGTGGCGGCGAGCACGGCCGTGGCCCACAGCAGGTACCAGGGCTGGACCATCGGCGAGAGGGCGACCAGCACCAGCAGCGCGGGGCCCAGCGCGCGGACGGGTTCGGTCCGGCCGGTTGCGGCGTGCCACGCGAGGCGGCCGATGAGGACCAGGGCCACCAGCAGTCCCAGCTGCTGCACGGCGGACCTGGCAGGGTCCGGGTCCACCCCCGCCAGCAGCCGCAGGAGTTCGCCCAGACCGAGGCCCAGGTCGCTGCTGAGCGAGAGCGCGGTGTGGATGCGCCCCGCGACGCCCTGGGTCCCGAGCCAGCCGAAACCGGTGCCGCAGACGACCGTGGCGCCGGCGGCGACCGCACCGGCCACCAGGCCCGGTCCCAGCAGCCCCTTCGCCACCCGCCGCGCGATGGGTCCGCTCGCGGCCCTGCCCACCACGACGCCGACGAACAGCAGCGCCACCGCCGCCGGGGACTTGACCATCACGGCGAGCCCGATGAGCGCCGAGCCGCTGACCCACCTCCCGCGCAGGGCCAGCAGCGCACCCGCCAGCATGAGGCCGGTCATCAGCCCGTCGTTGTGGATCCCGCCGACCACGTGGATCAGCAGCAGCGGGTTCAGCGCTCCGAGCCACAGGGCGGCGCTCTCGTCGCGGCCGTGCTCCCGGGCGAGGTTGCGCAGCGCCCACACGATCAGCACCAGGGAGGCCAGGGCGATCAGACGCATACCCAGCACGGCCGGGACGACGGTGCCGCCGGTCGCCCCGGCGACGCCCCGCGCGAGGATCAGGAAGAACGGCCCGTACGGCGCCGGGGTGTCGGTCCAGTGCCCGCCGACACTCGCCGCGGCGTCACCGCCCGGTCCGCCGGGGTCCAGCACCGAGGGCCCGACGCTGTAGACGTCGTGGCCCTCCATGACCATCACGCCCTGCGAGACGTAGCTGTAGACGTCCGCGCTGTAGAGCGGCGGCGCGAGGACGAACGGCGCCGCCCACCACACGAGGGTGACGAGGGTGTGGCGCACGGAGGCCCCGGTGCGCCCGTACAGCCACCAGGCCACGACGAGCAGTGTCAGTCCGCCGTACGCGGCCGCGTAGCCCGCCGCCGTCAGGGCGGGCCCCCGGGGCACCCACAGTCCCCATGGGTCGTGGGCCGGCAGTGTGCCGACGGCCCAGCCCCCCAGGGCGGCGGCCGCCGCCCCCGCCGCGCCCAGCCGACGGCAGCCGCCGGCGCTCCGTGCCCCCAATGCCCGCATGGGCCGAGAACCTACCTCAGGGCATGCCGCCGGCAGCAGGGCCCGGGGCGGCCGGGCCCGTGGGCTCAGGCCTTCGGGGCCACCTTGGAGAGGCCGTTGATGATGCGGTCCATGGCGTCGCCGCCCGTGGGGTCGGTGAGGTTGGCGAGCATCTTCAGCGTGAACTTCATCAGTACGGGGTGGGTCAGACCGCGCTGGGTCGCGATCTTCATGACCTTCGGGTTCCCGATCATCTTCACGAACGCGCGGCCGAGCGTGTAGTAGCCGCCGTAGGTGTCCTTCAGGACCTTCGGGTAGTGCTGCAGCGCCAGCTCGCGCTGGGCCGGCGTCGCGCGGGCGTGCGCCTGGACGATGACGTCCGCGGCGAGCTGGCCCGACTCCATGGCGTACGCGATGCCCTCGCCGTTGAACGGGTTGACCAGACCGCCCGCGTCACCGACGAGCAGCAGGCCCTTGGTGTAGTGCGGCTGGCGGTTGAAGGCCATCGGCAGGGCGGCGCCGCGGATCGGCGTCGTCATGTTCTCGGGGGTGTAGCCCCAGTCCTCGGGCATGGACGCGCACCAGGCCTTGAGGACCTCGCGCCAGTCGAGCTCCCGGAAGGCCGACGACGAGTTCAGGATGCCGAGGCCGACGTTGGACGTGCCGTCGCCCATGCCGAAGATCCAGCCGTAGCCGGGCAGCAGGCGGTCCTCGGTGCCACGGCGGTCCCACAGCTCCAGCCAGGACTCCAGGTAGTCGTCGTCGTGGCGGGGCGAGGTGAAGTAGGTGCGGACCGCGACGCCCATCGGGCGGTCCTCGCGGCGGTGCAGTCCCATGTTGAGGGAGAGCCGGGTGGAGTTGCCGTCGGCGGCGACGACGAGCGGCGCGTGGAAGGTGACCGGGGTCTTCTCCTCGCCGAGCTTGGCGTGGACGCCGGTGATGCGGCCGGTGCGCTCGTCCCTGATCGGTTCCCCGACGTTGCAGCGCTCGTGGAGCCGGGCTCCCGCCTTCTGCGCCTGCCGGGCCAGCTGCTCGTCGAAGTCGTCGCGCTTGCGCACGAGACCGTAGTCCGGATACGAGGCGAGGTCCGGCCAGTCGAGCTGGAGCCGGACACCGCCGCCGATGATGCGCAGTCCCTTGTTGCGCAGCCAGCCGGCCTCTTCGGAGATGTCGATGCCCATGGAGACGAGCTGCTTGGTGGCGCGCGGGGTGAGACCGTCGCCGCAGACCTTCTCACGCGGGAAGGCCGTCTTCTCCAGGAGGAGGACGTCGAGGCCGGCCTTGGCGAGGTAGTACGCGGTCGTGGAGCCGGCTGGGCCCGCTCCGACGACGATCACGTCCGCGCTGTGTTCGGAGAGGGGCTCGGTCACGGTCGGATCTCCCGAAGACTCGAATTCGCGTGCCGCGCGGCACATGTCGCGTGCAGTCTATGGGTGGCTGCTGATCAACCTCCCGAAGGGCTCCCCGATGCCTCACGCGACCGACCCGACTCCGTCCGTACACCTGCGTGTCCCCACCGACGAGGACGCCCACGCCTGGTACCGCGTGTTCGACGACCGCGAGGTGATGGAGTACCTCGGCGGAAACCGGGCGGAGTACTCCGCGTACGAGGAGTTGACCGCCCGCCAGCGCAGGCACGACGCCGAACTCGGCCACTGCCTGTGGACGGTGCTGGACGACGCGGGGACGGTGCTCGGTTTCACCGGCGCCCAGCCGTGGCCGCACCGGTCGTTCGGCCCGGTGGGCGAGGTGGAGATCGGCTGGCGGCTGGGCCGCGCCGCGTGGGGCCGTGGTTACGCGACCGCCGCCGCGCGGACCGCGCTGGAGCGGTTGAGGGCGCTGGGGGTGCCGGAGGTCGTCGCGGTGGTCGACCCGCGGAACACCCGCTCGGCGGCGGTGGCCGAACGCCTCGGCATGCGGCGGGCCGAGACGTACACCAAGCCGGTGACGGAGCAGGAGGTGTGCTGCTTCCGGCTGGAGCTCTGAGCCGCGGCGGACCAGGGGGTCCGCCGCGGGCGCTCAGTCGCGCACACCCCGGTGCAGCGCCACCACGCCGCCGGTGAGGTTGCGCCAGGCGACGTCCGACCAGCCGGCCTTCTGCAGCAGTGCGGCGAGGCCGGCCTGGTCGGGCCAGGCACGGATCGACTCGGCGAGGTAGACGTAGGCGTCGGGGTTCGACGACACGGCGCGGGCGACCGGCGGCAGCGCGCGCATCAGGTACTCGGTGTAGACGGTCCGGAAGGGCGCCCAGGTCGGCTGCGAGAACTCGCAGATCACCACCCGGCCGCCGCGCCTGGTCACGCGGTACAGCTCGCCGAGCGCCGCCGCGGTGTCCTGGATGTTGCGCAGGCCGAAGGAGATGGTGACCGCGTCGAAGGTCTCGTCCTTGAAGGGGAGCCGCATGCCGTCGCCCGCGGTGAACGGCATCCACGGGTGGCGCCGCTTGCCCACCCGGAGCATGCCGAGCGAGAAGTCGCACGGCACCACGTAGGCGCCGGCCCGCGCGAAGGGCTGCGAGGAGGTGGCCGTCCCGGCCGCCAGGTCGAGGATCTTCTGGGCCGGGCGGGCATCGACGGCCCGGGCGACCTCCTTGCGCCAGAGCCGCGCCTGTCCGAGCGACAGCACGTCGTTGGTGAGGTCGTAGTTCGCCGCCACGTCGTCGAACATCGAGGCGACTTCGTGCGGCTGCTTGTCCAGGGATGCTCGGGTCACCCGCCCATTCAAGCAGCCGCGCCCCCGGCTCCCCGAGGCGGCGTGAACCTTTTCGGCGCGGAGGCACTCCGTAGAGGTGCAGCAGTACACGCACCCGGGCCGCCGGGGCCGTACCCAAGGACCGGAGAGGGACGCGGAGGGCGGTCCGGCCACGGCCCGCACCAAGATCACGGATACTCACGGGAACATGCAGAGCAACGACACCCACCACATACGCGCCGCTGCCGCGCCCCGCCGCCGGGACTTACCCGCGGCGCCCCGCCGCCCCGCACGCCGCCGGCCGAGCCCGCGCGTCCGCAGACGCCGGAGATGCGCGGCCGCGCTGCTCCTCGCACTCGTGGCCGGCGCGGCCTGCCTCATGGCGGAACCGCCCTGGCGGGGCGGCGGCCCGGCCGTCGCCGCCGGCTCCGGGGATGCCCCTCCCACCCCCGCCGCGGCGGACCGCCCGGCCCCCGTGCGGATCGCCCCGGACTCCTCGCCGTCCGCCTCCCCGCCGACCGCCGCGGAGGTGCCGAGGTCGGGTCCGGGCACCTTCACCGTGGCCCGGGCGGGCGTCACGGCGAAGGGTTCGGGGAGCCGCTACCGCGTCGAGGTGGAGGAGGGCAGCGGGGTCGATCCCGACGAGGCGGCCGCCGCCGTCGCGGAGATACTCGCCGACCCGCGCGGCTGGAACAAGGGCGGCACCCACGCGTTCCGCCAGGTCGCCGACGGTTCGGCCGGGCTGGTGATCCGCATCGGCACCCCCGCGACGACGGACCGCCTGTGCGGCCGCTACGGGCTGCGCACCGGCGGCGAGCTGAACTGCCGGGGCGCCAAGGACGTGATGGTGAACCTGCGCCGGTGGCAGCTGGGTTCGCCCGAGTTCGACGGGCCGCCGGCCGAGTACCGCGCCCTGATCATCAACCACGAGGTCGGCCACTGGCTGGGCCACGGCCACGAGACCTGCCCCGGTCCGGGGAGACCGGCGCCCGCCATGATGCAGCAGATCAAGGGCCTGAAGGGCTGTGTGTCCAACGCCTGGCCCTACGACGGAAAGGGACGCTACCTGGGCGGGCCCGCGGCGCGGTGAACGCCGCGTCGCCCTCGGGCGGCCGCCGGCCGGGCCGTCGCAGCGCCCGCCCGGCGGGTCCGCGGGTCCGCGTCAGCGCCGCCGGTGCACCAGCCGTCCGCCGAGCACCGTGGCCACGCACGCGGCGCCGCCCGCCGCGCGCAGCTCCTCCTCGTCCGGCACGTCGAAGACGGCGAGGTCGGCGCGTCCGCCCGCCACGAGGGGTCCGTGCACGGCGTCCGCCAGGGCGCGGCCCCCCGCGAGCGGGTCCAGGGACGGTTCTCCGGCCGCTTCCCCGGCGGATGGGAGGAGCGTCAGGCCGGCGCGGCCGGCGGCGGTGCGGACGGCGGGCTCCCCGAGGACCCCGGCGACGTGCGTGGTGCCGTGCCGGAGCATGCGCTGCAGCCCCCTCCGCACGCTCCCGGCCCGGCGGGGCCCGTCCGTCGCGACCCCCAGCCGGTCGAAGTCCGCGCCGGTCAGGGGCCGCTCCCCGAGCTCGTCGGCCTCGCGCGGGTCCGGGTGGTAGCAGAGGGTCAGCAGCGGGAGCCCGTCCCGCTGGACCAGGCCGGGGGTGAGGACGCCGGGCCACTGCCGGACCCGGGCCGAGGGGTGGGCGGCCAGAACCTCGTCGTACGGGCCGACGGCCGTGATCAGAGCACCGTCCACGGCGACGGCGCCCCCGGACACGCCTGCCGCGCCGACCGGAAGGACCAGTGGCGCGGCGTGAACGGTCAGCATGTCTGCGTCAGTTGGCGTCGAGGAGCTTCAGCTCCGGGTGCGCCGTGCCGCCCGCGATGGCGGTGGACGAGATGTGCGAGACGACGCGCGCGTCGACGGGGTCGTTCGCCGGGTCGTCGTGGACGACCAGGTGCTCGTACGTCGTGGCGCGCTGGGCGGGGACGCGGCCCGCCTTGCGGATCAGGTCGATGATCTCGAGCCGGTTCGAGCGGTGCTTGGCGCCGGCCGAGGAGACGACGTTCTCCTCCAGCATGATCGAGCCGAGGTCGTCCGCACCGTAGTGCAGCGACAGCTGCCCGACCTCCTTGCCCGTGGTCAGCCAGGAGCCCTGGATGTGGGCGACGTTGTCGAGGAACAGCCGGGCGATGGCGATCATGCGCAGGTACTCGAAGAGCGTGGCCTGCGTCTGCCCCTTCAGCTTGTTGTTCTCCGGCTGGTAGGTGTACGGGATGAAGGCACGGAAGCCGCCCGTGCGGTCCTGGACGTCGCGGATCATCCGCAGGTGCTCGATGCGCTCGGCGTTGGTCTCGCCGGTGCCCATGAGCATCGTGGAGGTGGACTCGACGCCGAGGCCGTGGGCGATCTCCATGATCTCCAGCCAGCGCTCGCCGGACTCCTTGAGCGGAGCGATCGCCGTACGCGGCCGGGCGGGCAGGAGTTCGGCGCCGGCTCCCGCGAAGGAGTCGAGGCCCGCGGCGTGGATCCGCTCGATGGCCTCCTTCGCGGAGACACCGGAGATCCGGGCCATGTGCTCGATCTCGGAGGCACCGAGGGAGTGGATGACCAGCTCCGGGTAGGCCTTCTTGATCGCGGAGAAGTGCTCCTCGTAGTACTCGACGCCGTAGTCCGGGTGGTGGCCGCCCTGGAACATGATCTGCGTGCCGCCGAGCTCGACGGTCTCCGCGCAGCGGCGCAGGATGTCGTCGAGGCCGCGGGACCAGCCCTTGGCGGTGTCCTTGGGCGGGGCGTAGAACGCACAGAACTTGCAGGCCGTGACGCACACGTTCGTGTAGTTGATGTTGCGCTCGATGATGTACGTCGCGATGTGCTCCGTACCGGCGTAACGGCGGCGCCGGACGGCGTCGGCCGCGGCTCCCAGGGCGTGCAGCGGTGCCGACCTGTACAGGTCGAGCGCCTCCTCGGGAGTGATCCGCCCGCCCTCGGCGGCGCGGTCGAGGATGGGCTGGAGGTCGGCCTTCTCGGTCACCGGGCTGTCACCTTTCGGCGGTTTTTCTACGGATCCGCGGACCGATCCAGCCTACGCCAGCCCTTGCCGGGGTCAGCCGCGGGACCGGGTGAGCGTGCCCTTCGGTGTGCCCGCCGCCTTCTCGTGGGAGACGTAGCCCAGGGCGTCGGCCGAGGTGAGGGTGAAGTCCAGGTCGGCCTCGCCGCCGGTGCACAGGGAGCCGGTGGCGGACGCGGGGTCGGGGCGCTCCCTGATCCTGAGCTCGGTGGCCGTGCCGGAGACCAGCCGGCCGATCCCCTTGCAGACGATGCTGCTCCCGAGCAGGTCGAGTTCGTAGGACAGGCGGACCACGTCCTCCCCCTTCCGTCCCTCGCTGAAGACGGCCGTGAGCGTGCCGTGCGGGGAGCCGTTGCGTTCGGTCGTGGGCCCCGTCCAGGTCCCGGCGAACGTCCTGGGGAGCGCGCTCACCGGAACGGAGGCCGAGGGGGTGCTCCCCGGGGCGGAGGCCGAGGGGGTGCCCCCCGGGGTTTCCTGCGCGGCGTCCGGCGGCTTCTGCGACGAGGACCTCGACGGCGGCTGCGCCGCGCTGTCGTTGCCGCGGTCCTTGTCGCTGCCGTTGAACAGGTCGCCGAGCGTCGCCGCCCCGACGGTCACCACCGCGAGGGCGCCCGCGACCGCGAGAGCGACGGTGCAGCTGACCCGCCGCCCCGGCCGGCGGCCGGACTGCGGACCGGCGTCCATGGTGAAGGCGACACGGGCACCGGACCGGCCCGCGCCCTCCGTGTCCGCGCGGGCCGGTGGCCCGTCCGGCGGGAGCGGCAGCGGCGGGCCGAACACGCCGAGCGCGGCGCTCCCCAGCGACGCGTTGCTGAAGGGCACGGGGCCCGACCGCACCGGCTCGTCCTGGGGTTCCAGGTCCAGCAGGGCCACCGCGGACCGGCTGACCTCGCGCACCAGCGGGTCCGGCAGCCAGCCCGGCGCGACCAGCGCGGCGGCGCCGCCGGGGGCGAGCCGGCGGGCGAGTTCGGCCGGCGCGGGCCGGTCGGCGGGGTCCTTCGCGAGGCATCCGGCGACCACCTCGCGCAGTTCGCCCTCCAGGTCGCCGAGTTCGGGCTCCTCGTGCACCACCTTGTAGAGGAGCACGGCGGACGAGTCCCCGGGGAAGGGGGCGTTGCCCGTCGCCGCGTACGCGAGGACGGCGCCGAGCGAGAAGACGTCGGCCGCCCCGGAGATGTCCAGCCCGCGGATCTGTTCCGGTGCCATGTAGCCGGGTGAGCCGACGGAGACCCCGGTGGACGTGAGGGAGACGGTGGCGCCCAGCGCGCGGGCGATCCCGAAGTCGATCAGCCTCGGGCCGTCGAGCGCCAGCAGGACGTTGGACGGCTTCACGTCCCGGTGGATGAGGCCGTGGCCGTGCACCGCGTCGAGCGCCTCGCCGAGCCCGGCACCCAGGGCGCGCACCGCGTGCTCGGGCAGCGGGCCGTGACGGGTGACCGCGTCGGAGAGCGGGGGCCCGGCCACGTAACCGGTCGCCACCCAGGGCACCGCGGCGTCCGGGTCCGCGTCCAGCACCGGCGCCGTCCAGCGGGCACCGAGGCGCCTCGCGGCCTCCACCTCGCGCCGGAACCTGGCGCGGAACTGCTCGTCGAGGGCGAAGTGGGGGTGGACGACCTTGACCGCGACGGTGCGGCCCCCCGCGCTGCGCCCCAGGTAGACGCGGCCCATCCCCCCGGCGCCGAGCCTGCCGAGCAGCCGGTAGGCACCGATGGTGTGCGGTTCGCCGGCTTCCAGCGGCTGCATACGGTCTCCCCCTGTGGACCCCGGGACTCGGACGGCAGCCTAGGGGGCCGGGGTCGCACGGTCACCGATACCGCGTACGACGATTTCGCCCCTATGGGCACGAAGCAGGGATTTCGCCACACCGAAAGGCGCGAATACGCCGTTCGTCCAAGCCCCCGGGGGTTCGCCGGACGGATACCGGAAGGCATTCGCCGGGCCATCCGCTATTCGCCGGGCGGACGCCGGGAAGGGAACCCGGGTACGACTCCCGGCATTCGTCCGCTTTCCCGGGGAACGGAAATGCCGAGGCCTTACGGCGCCGCGGGCGGAGTTCCGCGCACCGGTGAGCGGAACTCCGCCCGGCCCCGGAGGAACCCCGCCCCGGAAGGAAAGCGGGGAACCCGGGGAAGGCCCGGGAAAGTACGGGATTCATCTTCTTCTCCCGCACCATTCCCGCGCGCCGTTGCCGGGCCCCCGGATTCCCGGCCGTCCCGGGCAGCTCTCGCCTGCCGGGTGCCGGCGGCCGTCCCGTGTCAGCGGCCGAGCAGCTCGACCTTCACGTCCGCCGGGAAACCGGTCGTCGGACCGGTGCGCCGCGCGAACTCGCGTACGCCCGCCAGCTGGTCCGGACCGAAGCGGAAGTCCAGCGTGGTGAAGTAGCGCTCCAGCACCTCGGCGTCGAAGGACTCCCAGCGCGCGGCCTGCTCGGCGACCTTCGTGACCTCCTCCAGGGACAGGTCGCGGGAGGCCAGGAACGCCTCGTGGACCTTCTCGACGTAGTCGGGGTGCGAGGCCAGGTAGTCCTTGCGCGCGGCCCAGACGGCGAAGACGAAGGGAAGCCCCGTCCACTCCTTCCACATCTCGCCCAGGTCGTGGACCTGCAGCCCCAGCCGCGGGGCGTCGTGGAGGTTGGCGCGGAGCGCCGCGTCTCCGATCAGGACGGCGGCGTCGGCCTCCTGCATCATCACGCCGAGGTCCGGGGGGCAGGTGAAGTAGTCCGGGGTGACGCCGTACCGCTCGGCGAGCAGCAGCTGGGCCAGCCGCACGGACGTACGGGAGGTCGAGCCGAGGGCCACCCTGGCGCCGTCGAGCCGGTCCAGCGGCAGCTGCGAGACGATCACGCACGACATGACCGGCCCGTCGCAGCCGACCGCGATGTCGGGCAGTGCGACCAGGTCGTCGGCGTTGCGCAGGAACTCGACGAGGGTGACGGGACCGATGTCGAGATCCCCTCGGACCAGCTGTTCGCTGAGTCTCTCCGGGGTGTCCTTCGAGAGCTCGAGATCGAGCAGGGTTCCGGTCCGTGCCAGGCCCCAGTAGAGGGGGAGGCAGTTCAGGAACTGGATGTGGCCGACGCGCGGCCTGCTGCGACGGTCGTCGCCTTCTACGGGAGAGACGGTTGAATTGTCCACATCGCGAGGCTAGACCCGTCCCCGGCGACCGGTGTCATCGGGGCCGCCGGACACCCTCCGGAGCCTTGTCCGTCACCCCTCCGACGTGCCGATCAGACATCCGGGTGAAGTGATCTTTCCCTCTACCGCTCCCCGCTGACTGCGTGCTAGGCTCGCCCGCAAGTTGCAGTTTGGTTTCCCTTGCAGTACAGAGCCTGCGGAGCATGTAACCCGCAGGCTTTTGTAGTTTTCAGACTTGTATGCAGGTTCTGGAGCAGGGCAACCCTTTGGCCCAAGGAGGGCTTATGGCTACCGGAACCGTCAAGTGGTTCAACGCTGAAAAGGGCTTCGGCTTCATCGCCCAGGACGGCGGCGGCCCGGATGTCTTCGTCCACTACTCCGCGATCAACGCGTCCGGGTTCCGCTCCCTCGAGGAGAACCAGGCCGTGAACTTCGACGTCACTCAGGGACCCAAGGGTCCGCAGGCTGAGAACGTCACCCCGGCCTAGTTGCCCGGGTCGGCCGATCGCGGCCGAGTGAGCAGTACCCAAGGAGCCCCGCTCCCCCGCCCCGGCGGAGGAGCGGGGCTCCTGCCCTTCCCGGTGCTTCAGTCCGGGACCCCGGCCGGCTGCCCGCCCCCCGGCCGTCCGCCGAGCGGTCCCGCCCCTCCGCGCCTCCCCGGGACACGGTGCCCGCCGTCCCGAACGGGGCCCCGTCCCGCATTCGTTGTCGAGGCCCTGTGCAGAGCCTCACCCGATGCTGACGAGTCCGCCCGCGACAAGGCAGACTGTTGAGCGCGGTACCAGCGGTAAGGAACAGGCGGGGACGGCAGGACCGGCGGGGCGAGCAGGACAGGGGGCAGCATGGACGGCGACGACGGGCCCGGGGCGCGCGTGCCGGAGCCGCGGGCTCCGCGCGAGGACGCGGCCGGCGTCGGCCTGCGCTTCACGGTGCTCGGCCCCGTACGCGCCTGGCGGGGCGGCGAGCCCCTGCCGTCCGGGTCACCGCAGCAACGGGCCCTGCTGGCGGCCCTCCTCCTGCGCGACGGGCGCACCGCGACGGCGGCCGAACTCATCGACGCCCTCTGGGGCGACGACCCTCCGCCCCGAGCCCTCGCGACCGTACGGACCTACGCGTCCCGGCTCCGCAAGACGCTGGGCCAGGACACCCTGGTCAGCGAGGCGGGGGGTTACGCGGTCCGGATCAAGCGCGGGGCACTCGACCTGACGCTCGCTCAGGACCTGGCGGCCGAGGCGGAGAAGGCCCGGAGCGGCGGCGACCGGTCACAGGCCCGCGCCCTCGTCGACAAGCTGCTGGGCCTCTGGGACGGCGAGGCACTGGCCTCCCTCCCGGGCCCCTACGCGGACAACCGGCGTGCCGGCCTGGAGGAGTGGCGCCTCCAGCTCGTCGAGACCCGGCTCGACCTCGACCTGGAGGTGGGCTACCACGCCGAGGCCGTCTCCGAACTGACCGCGCTCACCGCGGCGCACCCTCTGCGCGAACGGCTGCGCGAGCTGCTGATGGTGGCCCTGTACCGCAGCGGCCGGCAGGCCGAGGCCCTGGCGGTGTACGCGGACACCCGCAGGCTGCTCGCGGAGGAGCTGGGCGTCGACCCGCGCCCCGAACTGGCCGCCCTCCAGCAGCGGATCCTGCGGGCCGACGAGGATCTGGCCCACGCGGCGGACGAGACGGCGGCCCCGGCACCCGCACCGCTGCGCCCCGCCCAACTGCCCGCTACTGTGCCGGACTTCACCGGACGCTCCTCCTTCGTACGCGAGCTGGGGAGCCGGCTGGGGACCGCCGAGGGATCCGTCATGGCGGTCTCCGCCCTGGCCGGGATCGGCGGGGTCGGCAAGACGACGCTCGCCGTGCACGTCGCCCACCAGGCCCGCCGGCACTTCCCCGACGGGCAGCTCTACGTCGACCTCCAGGGGGCGGGGGCACGGGCCGCCGAACCCGAGACGGTGCTCGGCTCCTTCCTGCGGGCCCTCGGCACCACCGATTCCGCCATCCCGGACTCGCTGGCCGAGCGGGCGGCCCTCTACCGCTCCACGCTGGACGGGCGGCGCGTCCTGGTCCTGCTGGACAACGCCCACGACGCGGCGCAGATCCGGCCCCTGCTCCCCGGCACGGAGGGCTGCGCCGCACTGGTCACCAGCCGGGTCCGCATGGTCGACCTGGCCGGCGCGCACCTGGTGGACCTGGACGTGATGTCCCCGGAGGAGGCCCTGCAGCTCTTCACCCGCATCGTCGGCGAGGAACGTGTCCAGTCCGAGCGTGAGGCCGCGCTGGACGTGGTGGCCGCCTGCGGCTTCCTGCCGCTGGCCATCCGCATCGCGGCCTCGCGCCTCGCCTCGCGCCGCACCTGGACCGTCTCCGTCCTCGCGGCGAAGCTCGCCGACGAGCGCCGGCGGCTGGACGAACTCCAGGCGGGCGACCTCGCGGTGAAGGCCACCTTCGAGCTCGGCTACGGCCAGCTGGAGCCGGCCCAGGCCCGCGCCTTCCGGCTGCTGGGCCTGGCGGACGGGCCCGACATCTCCCTCGCGGCGGCGGCCGCGCTCCTGAACCTTGAGACGCACACGGCGGAGGACCTCCTGGAGTCGCTGGTCGACACCAGCCTCCTGG